>NZ_JAJNJE010000002.1:0-392610 GCF_022386035.1 Mammaliicoccus sp. O-M54 | reverse complement strand
CCAAGAGATTGTCTAAGTCTTAGCTTAACGTCTGAATAAAGCCAAGAGATTGGCCGAGTCATGGCTTAAGTCCTGAATAAAGCCAAGAGATTGTCTAAGTCTTAGCTTAACGTCTGAATAAAGCCAAGAGATTGGCCGAGTCATGGCTTAAGTCCTGAATAAAGCCAAGAGATCGCCCGAGTCTTGGCTTAACTACCAAATAAAGCCAAGAGATGTCCCAAGTCATGGCTTAAGTCCTGAATAAAGCCAAGAGATCACCTATCAACCCCATCTTGAACCCGATCCTCACCCCCATCCTCAACGATCCTCACCCCCATACATCCGCGGACACCCTCATCAAACTCACACCATCCCCACCACACCCCAACAAAAAAAGCATAAAAACTTATCATTTCAAGGTTGTCTACCAACTGCGCTCTCAACTCTAACTTAATCAGGCTTCCTAATTAAGACTGTCCGCAATCATAGACGTCTATCTGTACTTTGAAATCATAAATTCTTATGCATGTTACTGTGATTGATTAATGTATTTCTCTTTTCTTAAATCGTCCGCCTTTTACTTCGCTCACGTCACCGATTGATAGGAATGCGGTGTTATCTATTTCTGTTACGATATCTTTTAGTTTGGATTCTTCTAATCGTGTGATGACACAGAATACGACTTTTTTATCTTCGCCTGTATATGCGCCTTCTCCATTCAGATATGTCACACCTCTACCGAGTCGGTCATTGATGGCTTCTCCGATATCTCTATATGTATCGCTGATGATCCATACGGCTTTAGATTCATCAAATCCTTGAACGGTTACGTCAATCATCTTAGCAGCTATAAAATAAGCAATAACGGAAAACATCGCTGATTCCCAATTGAATACAAATCCTGCAGCTGTAAATATGAAGAAGTTAATCAACATGACGATTTCGCCTACTGAAAATGGTGCTTTACTGCTGATTAAGATAGCACTGATTTCAGATCCGTCTAAAGATCCGCCATATCGTATTACGAGACCTACACCTAAACCAATAATTGCGCCTCCAAAGATCGTTACTAAAAATGCTTCTTTAATAAAAGGATCAAAATGATGTAAGTAGGCTGTTGTAATAGATAATATTGTAATTGCGTAAATTGTAGAAATCGTGAATGTCTTACCAATCTGCTTGTATCCTAAAAAGAAAAACGGAATATTTAGTAGAAAGATAAATAATCCAAGCTTTAAATTGGTGAGATGACTCAAAATAATTGCGATACCGACAATGCCACCATCTAGTAAATTGTTAGGAACTAAAAATAATTCTAACCCTACCCCCATTAATATACTGCCGATGGTGATAAATATGAATCGTTTGAGGATTTCTCCTTTACGTAATTTACGATGTCCTTTTCTAATAACTTGTGCTTGTTCCATATTATCATCCCTTTTTAGTACTTCTATATTTATTATATAAAAAATTTAAAATAAAATCTTGTCTTCTGTATATTAGTCATGCTATAATCAATCTTGTGTTAAACAGAGGCCCCTTGGTCAAGCGGTTAAGACACCGCCCTTTCACGGCGGTAACACGGGTTCGAATCCCGTAGGGGTCACCATCTCAATTTTATACATAAGGTCCCGTGGTGTAGCGGTTAACATGCCTGCCTGTCACGCAGGAGATCGCGGGTTCGATTCCCGTCGGGACCGCTTTTAATGCTTATCGTTATAACGATAAGCATTTTTTTGTTGTTCAATCATAGATTAACGTCAAACAATAGAATTAATAGACAAATAGTGTTAAATTATAGTATAGGATATCATGCACAATTGTGTGCTTAGAGATACTTATTTTCAAAAAGAAATGAGGTAAATGTATGGCTAGAAAAATAGTAGTCGTTGATGATGAAAAACCAATTGCAGATATACTTGAATTTAATTTAAAAAAAGAAGGTTATGATGTTTATTGCGCATATGACGGTAATGACGCAGTAGATTTGATATATGCAGAAGAACCAGACATCGTATTATTAGATATTATGCTACCTGGTAGAGATGGTATGGAAGTATGTAGAGAGGTTCGTAAGAAATTTGAAATGCCAATCATTATGTTAACAGCTAAAGACTCAGAAATTGATAAAGTTCTAGGGTTAGAGTTAGGTGCAGATGATTATGTGACGAAGCCTTTTTCAACACGTGAATTAATCGCGCGTGTGAAAGCAAACTTACGTAGACATTATTCTCAACCAACACAAACAGAAGACGAAGAAACAAATGAAATCGTCATTAAAGATATTACGGTATACCCTGATGCATATTCAATTAAAAAACGTGGTGTCGATATCGAATTGACACACCGTGAATTTGAATTGTTTCATTATTTAGCAAAACATATTGGACAAGTTATGACGCGTGAACACTTACTCCAAACTGTATGGGGTTATGATTATTTTGGAGATGTACGTACAGTCGATGTTACGATACGTCGTCTACGTGAGAAAATCGAAGACGATGCATCACACCCAGAATATATTGTGACGCGTAGAGGTGTGGGTTATTTCCTACAAACACAAGAGTAGGCTGATATTATGAATTGGCTAAAGAAGTTTCAGTCCTTACACATTAAACTTGTCGTTATTTATGTTTTATTAATCATAATTGGTATGCAAATTATTGGATTATATTTTACAAATAGTCTTGAGAAAGAACTGACACGTAACTTCAAGACAAATATTGAACAACACGTGAAACAGATTAATTACAACATAAAGAAAACGTACAACTCAGAAGATCCAAATCGGAACTTCCAAAAAGAAATACAAAATATATTAGATGATTATGCCAATAGAACTGAAATTGATGAGATTAAGTTTATTGATCAAGATCAAATTATTGTGGCGACATCTAAAGCTACGAATCAAAATACCGTCAATCAAAAAGTAAACGATAGCTCTGTACAAAAGGCGTTATCATTAGGAAAAGCTAATGATAAAATCGTATTAAAAAATGATTCATCCGATAGTAATAGAGTATGGATCAAAAATAAACCTGTTGAATACGAAGGTGAAGTTGTCGGAGATATATATGTTGAATCAGATATTGATTCTGTTTACGAGCAGTTAAACAACATTAACCAAATCTTCATCATCGGTACAGCAATCTCATTATTGATCACAATCGTGCTCGGTTTCTTCATTGCGAGAACGATTACGAAACCTATATCAGACATGCGTAACCAAACGTTAGAGATGTCTAAAGGTAACTATACGCAGCGCGTTAAGATATACGGAAATGACGAAATCGGTGAACTTGCGCTGTCATTTAACAACTTATCTAAACGTGTACAAGAAGCACAAGCGAATACGGAAAGTGAAAAGCGTCGTCTAGACTCGGTTATCACGCATATGAGCGATGGTGTCCTTGCCACTGATAGACGTGGTCGCGTACGTATTATTAATGAAATGGCCCTTAAAATGTTAGGTCTAGAACGTGCTGATGTAGAAGCGAAACATATACTAGATATTCTAAATATTGACGATGATTATTCATTAGATGACTTACAAGAGAATAATGATAGTTTCATTATTGATATTAATAGTGAAGAAGGCATTATTGCACGTGTTAACTTCAGTACAATTATTCAAGATACAGGCTTTATTAATGGTTATATTGCCGTATTACATGATGTTACAGAGCAGCACATTTTAGAAAATGAACGTCGCGAATTCGTTGCGAATGTTTCACATGAATTGCGTACGCCGTTAACATCTATGAGAAGTTATATAGAAGCATTAGAAGAAGGTGCTTGGCGTGATCCTGAAGTTGCACCGACATTCTTAAATGTTACACGTGAAGAAACAGACCGTATGATTCGTCTTGTGAATGACTTATTACAACTTTCTAAAATGGACAGTTCAAGCGATCAAATGAACTCTGAATTGATTGATTTTAATATGTTTATTAACAAAATCATTAACAGACACGAAATGTCGCAAGGTAAGAACGTGACATTCATTAGAGATATACCTGTTAAAGGTTTATTCGTTGAAATTGATCCAGATAAGATGACACAAGTGTTTGATAACGTTATTACAAATGCGATTAAATACTCACAAGAATCTCATAAACGTGTAGAGTTTCATGTGAAACAAAATACTTTATATAATCGAATGACAATACAAATTAAAGATAATGGTATCGGTATTCCAGTGAATAAAGTAGATAAAATCTTTGATCGTTTCTACAGAGTAGATAAAGCGAGAGCACGTAAAATGGGTGGTACAGGTTTAGGTTTAGCCATCACTAAAGAAATCGTAGAAGCACATAAAGGTAGAATATGGGCAAGCAGTAAAGAAGGTCAAGGTACATCCATCTATATAACATTGCCATGTGAAGTCATGGAAGATGAGTTTGGTGATTGGGATGCGTAATAGAGAACTGATTAAATCTGCTATCCTCATAATCCTTGTGCTTATCAGTGTGTTTATGACATACCGCGTATGGACATTTACACCTGAACTAACAGATTTAGAAACAGATGTGAATACAGAAACACCTTCTATTGGACCTAAAATTAGTAAGCCTATTGATAGTGTGATTATGCCGTTTAGAATGATTAATCGAAATGGCACGGACGTGAAAGGGACGTCTAACGTGAAAGACATCAAGAAGATTACTGACCAATTGTTGAGTAAAGAAGTGAAGAAAGTTGATATTCTAAGCAGTGAGTCAGTCGTTCAACTTGAAGATTTATCTGAACGATATACGATTTTAGACTTCCCTGATAGCATCCCGAGTGAAATGTACTTAAACCAAGTATTAGGTATGAATATGAACTATTATCCTAATATTAATTTTGATCGAATTCTTGTAGATACGAAATCAACGAAAGAAGCTGTTGTGTATCTTTTAAGTGAGAATAAGCAAAAGGCTGTTAAACTACAGACCAATATTAAAAGCACGCAATTTGATAAGGTGAATAAAGAAGCAGCACCAGATTTGAAGCCTTATACAGGCATGATTACAAATGAAACGACTACGAATGAAATCTACCAAATTTATGCACCAGAGAATGCAGATAATATGAATATTTACCGTTACGTTTCTAACAAAATATCCGTATCTGAATTAAATGATGTTATTCTCGGTGATTCGGTGATTGCGCGTAGTAATGAACATAACGTTTCGACGTATAACAACAATACGGGGATTTCTACCGTGAACGAAGCGAAACAAACATATCGTTATACGAATTTATCAGAAGATGAAAATCGTCAAAAAGATATGGCAAAATCAATTACAAATTCATTTAAATTTATTAATGAACATGCAGGTTATACAGATGAATTCCGTCTGTTTAGTACAGATCAAAAGTCTGGTAAAATAGACTATCAAATGTTCTTAAATAATTACCCAGTGTTTAATGATGATAAGTTATCATCTATAGAAGCGGTGTGGGGTAGAGATACGATTAATGAATACAATCGCGGTCTTATTACAACAGGAGTAGCCGTACCGTCTAAAAAAGAAGCGGATAAATTACCTTCATCAGAAGAAGTCAGATTTAGCCTAGCTTCTAATGGTTCGATTGATTTTAACAAAGTTACGAATATAGCAATTGGCTATGATTTATCATTACCAAAAGACGAAATTAATAACTTACAAGACACGATTGAATTTACACCGAAATGGTATGTGAAATATGACGGTGAATGGAAAAGGTACGAGAATGGAGGGCTTTCTTAATGGATTGGAAACATGCTAAGTCACTCTTCATCATTGTGTTTATTCTCATTAATATAGGATTGGTCGTTGTCTACTTTAATAAAGTAAATAATTCTATCGTTCAAGAATCAAACGCACAATCAGATGTTAATTTTGCTAAAGAAGGCATAGACATCCCGCAGTTACCAGAATATCGAGATAAGAAGATGCAAGCCATAACAGGTAGTAGTAAATCGTTCGATTCAGATGAGCTTGAAGGTGTTTATTCATTAAGTGAAAAAGACACGAAAATCAATAAAGATATTGATGCAGATTTAGATAAAGATAGTAAACAGTCATCATTTAAGAGCTTCATTAACAAAGATGCTTTTAAAGGTAAAGATTATGAATATAAAAAGAATAACACAGATAAAAACAAAGTCGTCTATGAACAAAACTATGAAGGTTTACCAATACTCAACAACAACAAAGGACAAATTGTCATAGATATGGATAATGGTAAAGCTAAGTCGTATACACAAACGTATTTAGATAAACTTAAACCAGGTAATGGCGACAACAACAATAAACGTACGATAGCAGATGCTAAGACAGCTTTAGAGACATTGTATTACAACACGTACCTTAAAAAAGGTGATAAAGTAGAGTCTGTAAGGTTAGGCTATTACAGTGTCGTTAAAGAAATAGGCGGACAAGTACTTGTACCGTCATGGGAAGTTAAAATAAAATCCGAAAAAGACGGTAAAACAGAAACGAAGACATTGTATATCGATGCCATTAAACCAGAATCTACCGTCTTAGAAGAATCGTAAGAGAAGCAGTAATTAAAGGAGATGAACACTTGTGATCGCAATGAGCGTACTCGCAAGTGGCAGTACAGGAAATGCCACTTATATAGAATCAGATAAAGGAAGCCTACTTGTCGATGCTGGCTTAACAGGAAAGAAAATAGAAGGTCTCTTTCAACAAATTGACCGTAACATCAGCGACTTAGAAGGTATCTTAGTAACCCACGAACATATCGATCACATAAAAGGGTTAGGTGTACTCGCAAGAAAGTATAAACTACCTATCTATGCGAACAAGAAGACATGGCAAATGATAGAAGCTAAAGATAAAAACATACCACTAGATCAAAAGTTCCATTTCGAACCATATGAAACAAAGACTTTAGCAGGTATGGATATCGAATCATTTAGTGTGTCACATGACGCAATAGACCCACAGTTCTATATCTTTAACAACGACTATAAAAAGTTAACGATGATTACAGATACAGGCTACGTGTCAGACCGCATGAAAGGTATGATACACGGAAGTGATGCCTTTGTATTCGAAAGTAATCACGATGTGGATATGTTAAGAATGGGCAAATATCCATGGAAGACGAAACAACGTATATTAAGCGACATGGGTCACGTATCTAACGAAGATGCAGCACATGCAATGTGTGATGTAATAACAGGTAGCACGAAACGTATCTATCTGTCACACTTAAGCCAAGACAACAACATGAAAGATTTAGCAAGAATGAGCGTTGGGCAAGTATTAAACGAACATGATATTGATACAAATAAAGAAGTCATTTTATGTGATACAGATAAAGAAAAAGCAACACCCATATACTACATTTAAAAAAGATATCCCCAATTATAGAGTTGGGGATATCTTTTTAGTTTGTGCACACATATACCCACAGTTATACACAAATGTCCACAAACTGTGAATAATATAGGTGGTTATCCACGAAATTATCCACAATGTATATAAATCCGTGGATAAATCATAATAAAATGTATAAAAATAAACGACTTAATATTTAGAAAACGTACAAAAAATTAAAATTGTTGATATAATAATAGAGAAAACTGTGCATAAGTTAATAACATGTGGATAACTTTTAACAAGATGAATAAAGGTGGATAAAAATGAAGATAACAATCATAACGGTAGGTAAACTAAAAGAGAAATACTGGAAACAAGCCGTAGATGAATATAACAAACGCTTAGGTGCATATACAAAGACAGAACTCATCGAAGTAGCAGACGAAAAAGCACCCGATAATATGAGCGATAAAGATATAGAGATAGTGAAGGAAAAAGAAGCGGACAGAATCATGTCTAAAATCAAACAAGACAGTTACGTTATTACCCTGGAAATACAAGGCAAAATGTTAACAAGCGCAGGACTCAGTAAAGAAATCGATAACCTCATGACAAGAGGCAATTCACACATCACATTTATCATCGGCGGATCAAACGGACTGCATCAAAAAGTATTACAACGCAGCAACTACGCCCTATCATTCAGCAAAATGACCTTCCCACACCAAATGATGAAAGTCATCCTGATGGAACAAGTGTATCGCGCATTTAAGATCATGCGTGGGGAAGCATATCATAAATGATGCGGTTTTTTCAGCCGCTTCATAAAGGGATTTTGAACGTATCGGAACGTATGAGGTTTATGAGAATTGCTGTTATGTTTTTGTGAGAGTTATCATAAATGATGCGGTTTTTGATAAGGTTCCCCTTATAAGTAATATTGCTAGAAATACCAAAATAAATTTAATTTATTTTGGTATCAATTTTCTAATATAATTTTTTTAGTGTTAAATCGCCTGTAGTTTTTACTCCAGTCCAATAATTTCCAGTTAATTCGGTTTCCTCAACAATTAATCTTGTTGTTCCACGATTAATAGGATTATTCTCTTCGTATTCAGCTTTCGGACTTGTTATATAAGTATAATACAAAATGTTTTTACCATTTTCATTAATAATTTCTGCGGTAATACTATTACTAGTAATTTCATCACTTTTTAATTCAATATTTACAGTTAAAAATGTTTGCTTTATTTTCACTTCAACTTTTTTAACTCCACCTTTTCCATGAGTATATCTGATAATTGCTTCATAGACTCCTGATATATCGAGCTGCTTATTAAATATACGAAAGAATTTACACTTCCACATAAACCTTTCAAATCCTATAGTGAGAAATGTTGATATTGTTATAGTGTAACTTATGATATCTATCCAGTCTATATGCCATATAATACATGATATTATAATTAATAATAATCCAATAATTACTGTAAAGATCCCATTTATTTTAATCAAATGATTTAATTTGTCATTCATATTTTTTCTCACCACTATATTCAAAATAATTCTTTACATCTAGAATAAAATTTTTATAAGCACTATTTTTTTCTTGAGAATCGCATAAATATAGAATATCATTAGGTTCTTTAAATTCACTTAATTTATCAATATTGTCTATTAAAAATGTAATTAATGCATTAAATGTATCTCCTAAAGTCAGACCACTGCTATATTTGTAATCCGGTATGTTCCAAAACAAACCTTCAACTCCAAATGAAGAAGTTTGTTCCGCATTTTCATTTTTACTATCTATTAATTGATATCTTATTTCCTTTATTATTCTAACCATCTTTTTGTATCTATAATTTGTATTTTTATTTTTTATAACACTATTTTTTATATGCTGTTCCGGATAATTTATAATTCGTTCACCTTTATCTGAATAAATTGTGATTCCTCCAATGAAATTATTTGGATCATCTATATAATCATTACTATAATCTCTATATCTAAAACAAGGTACACAATCTGTTTCTTTACGGTAAGTGTTGCCATTGATTCTAATTGCTTTATTACCTCTTCTTACCTCACTTCTTCCAAATCTTTTAATCAAAGCTTCTTCTACTTCATCTTTAAAATGATACGGAGGCTTATTACTAGAAACAAATTTATAATTTTCTCTAGTTTTACCTTCCCTATATTTACCAAAAAATTCATTTTCTTTTACCACTGCAATATCAACATCACTATTTTGTCTTACATTGGTATTTGTTGCATACGAACCTTTCACAAATATACTTAGTTCATAATCTTTCGATGAATTAGTCATTTTAATTTGATATGATAGTGTATCTTCATTGTTTCTGTGTATACCATTTTTTGTTTCATATCCCAATGATTCCAGAGATTCTTGGATAATTCTTATTGAATTTTCACACTTTTCTTTTTCAGATTCTGATAAAGGTTTAGAATATGATTTTAATTGTTCTTCAGTAAATAACAAACTTGCTCCCCCATTCGTACTCAATTTAACTACATAATAATCTATACTTTTATAATTGGCTACTTAATCTTACTTAAATAATATAACAAACAATATTTTTCACAAAGAAAATCATAAGAAAAGTCACATAATTCCTCGATATTTGCTATATTTGTGTAAAGGATAATATAGAGGTGGAATATAAATGGCGACAATTGGATTTGAAGAAAAGTTATGGCAAGCAGCAGATAAGTTACGTGGCAGTATGGATGCTGCAGAATATAAAAATGTAGCGTTAGGTATTATATTTTTGAAATATGTATCTGATTCTTTTGAAGAGAAGTACGAGGAACTGTTAAATGATGAATATGCTGATGAAGAGGATAAAGATGAGTATTTAGCAGAGAATATTTTCTGGGTTCCTAAAGAAGCACGTTGGCAATATATTAACGATAATTCTAAAAAACCAGAAATTGGTCAAATTATTGATAAAGCAATGATAGCAATTGAAAAAGAAAATGAATCATTAAAAGGCGTGTTACCTAAAGATTACGCAAGACCTGCATTAGATAAAGAAAAATTAGGCGATATTATTGACCTATTTACATTCAAAGTTGGAGATTCTGAAAGTAAGAAGCAAGATATTTTAGGTCGTGTTTATGAATACTTTATCGCAAAATTTGCAAGCGCTGAGGGTAAGAATGCTGGGGAATTCTATACGCCAGCTTCAATCGTTAAATTACTTGTTGAAATGATTGAACCTTATCAAGGTAGAATTTATGACCCTTGTTGTGGTTCGGGTGGTATGTTTGTACAAAGTGAGCATTTTATTGAACGCCATCAAGGTCGTATAGGTGATATTGCTGTTTATGGTCAAGAATCTAATCCAACTACTTGGAAATTAGCAAAAATGAATTTGGCTATTCGAGGGATAGATAGTGATTTAGGTGATCATCATGCGGACACATTTCATAATGATTTACATAAAGATTTGAAAGCTGACTTTATATTGGCTAACCCACCATTCAATGCAAGTGATTGGGGACAAGAAAAGTTATTAGATGATTACCGTTGGAAATTTGGTATTCCTCCTAAAGGCAATGCCAACTATGCATGGATTGAACATATGATTTCTAAACTTGCACCAAGTGGTACAGCAGGATTTGTATTAGCGAATGGTTCAATGTCTACAAGTGGTAAAGATGAATTAGAGATACGTAAAAACTTAATTGAACAAGACTTAGTTGAGTGTATTGTCACATTACCAGGGCAATTATTCTATTCAACTCAAATTCCAGTATGTTTGTGGTTCGTGACAAAAAATAAAGCTAAAAATGGTAAGAATGAACGACGTGGAGAAGTACTATTTATAGACGCTAGAAATATTGGAAGTATGGTATCAAGAACATTAAAAGAATTCTCAGATGATGAAATAAAAGATATAGCAAATGTTTATCACTCATGGCGGGGTACAAACGATAATCAATATGAAGATAAAGCAGGTTTCTGTAAAGTAGCAAAGACAGAAGAAATAAAAGATAACGAATACATCTTAACGCCAGGACGTTATGTAGGATTAGCAGAAGTAGAAGAAGATTCAGAACCATTTGAACAGAAAATGGAAAGAATCACAGCAGATTTAAGTGAACAATTTGCTAAATCAAAAGAACTCGAAGACCAAATCCGAAAATCATTGGAGGGATTAGGTTATGGAGTTTAATTCAATAAAAATTAAAGATACAAATATTGAACTCATTGATGGGGATAGAGGGAAAAATTATCCGAAAAATCATGAAATGATGGATAGTGGGCACACTTTATTTTTAAATAACAAAAATATTGCAAAAAACTTTTTGGATGATTCTTTTGGAAACTTTATAACTGAAGATAAATCTGATTCTTTAAAAAAAGGGAAACTTTGTAGAAATGATATTGTACTATCAACTCGAGGAAGTGTGGGAAATGTTGGATTTTATCACTCTAAGATTCAAATGAATCATATACGTATTAATTCAGGTATGATTATTTTGAGAAATAATGATAAAAAATTTTTAGATGAATATTTATATATTTTTTTAAGAAGTCCATATATGCAAAATAAGTTCAAAGAATTCATAAGTGGTTCAGTACAAAATCATTTACCAATTAGAGATTTGCAACAAATTGAAATAATGTATCCTCCTATTTATTACCAAAGTTATATCATTAAAATTATAATGAATATTGAGGAAAAAATAAAAATTAACAACCAGATTATAGCAAATCTTGAAGAACTTTCTCAAACACTATTTAAACGTTGGTTTGTTGATTTTGAATTTCCTGATGAAAATGGAAATCCATATAAATCAAGCGGCGGAGAGATGCTTGAAAGTGAATTAGGGATGATACCCAAAGGATGGGAAATTATTACTATAAATGATTTTGCAAATAATAATGTTATTACAGGTAAAACACCTAGTACAAAAATAAGAGAAAATTATTCTGAAACAGGAATTCCTTTTTTAACGATTCCAGACATGCATAATGATATATTTGCATTAAATACCGAAAGATACATTAGTGAACTAGGTATTGAAAAATTATCAAAAAAAGTATTACCTAAAAATTCACTATCAATAAGTTGTATTGCTACTCCTGGGCTTATAAGTATAATCGCTAATGATACATTAACTAATCAGCAAATTAATAGCTTTACGCCTAATGAAAATGCACTATACTACTTATACTTTAAATTGAAAGGTATGAAAGATTATATTCGTGATTTAGGAAGTGGTGGTAGTGCTACATTGAATTTAAATAAAACTCAGTTTTCAAAAATCAAGTTGGTTAAACCAATAAATGAAATATTATATAAGTATGATAAATTAGTAAGTCCTAATTTCAAAATGATTTTGAATATACAAAAAGAAATACAACAATTAACCCAACTACGTGACACATTACTGCCAAAATTAATGTCAGGTGAAATTGAGATACCTGATGACATCGAGGTGAATGAAGATGAGCTTTCAATTTAGTGAAGATGATTTAGAACAGGTTGCATTGAAGTGGTTTGAGGGTCTTGGCTATTCTGTTAAGAATGGTCGAGATAGTAGTGAAAATGGGATTATGAATGAACGGGAGAGCGACAAAGATGTTGTGCTTGATGATCGTTTAGAAGCGGCTTTAAGACGTATTAATCCTGAACTAAATAATAGTGCAATTGAACAGGCTATCCGTGAAATTTCTATTGAGAAGTCTCCTAGTTTATTAGAGAATAACCGTTCTTTCCATGAAATGATTACAAATGGTATTGAGGTTGAACACTATAATGATGATGGTGAAACGATTAATGATTTGGTCTATGTATTTGACTTTGATAACCCGGGAAATAATGATTTTTTAGCGGTTAATCAGTTAACTGTTGTAAATGGAGATTATAAAAAGCGACCTGATATTGTGTTATTCTTAAATGGATTACCTGTAGTGGTAATAGAACTGAAAAATTCTACAAATGAATCTGTTGGTATTGAAGATGGGTATCATCAGTTAGAAACTTATAAATTGAGAATTCCACAATTATTTAATCATAATGCAGTATTAGTTACGAGTGATGGTATAAATACAAAAGCTGGTTCTTTAACAGCTGATTATGATCGTTTTATGACTTGGCGTACTAAAGATGGAAAAACTGAAGATTCATCAACGTTTCGTAGTTTAGATATATTGATTCACGGTATGTTAAATAAAGAGGTACTATTAGATTTAATACGTCATTTTGTTTTGTTCCAAGATGATGGTAAAGGAAATATAGTTAAAATATTAGCTGCATATCATCAATATTATGCAGTCAATAAAGCTGTTGATCGTGCTATGGAAGCAACATCTGAACATGGTGATGGTAAAGGTGGTGTTATATGGCACACACAAGGTTCTGGTAAGAGTTTGACAATGGTTTTTTTCTCAGGAAAGTTAATTCAAAAATTAAATAATCCAACATTAGTGGTCGTAACAGACCGTAATGACTTAGACAATCAGTTGTATGGTACTTTTGTTAAGTCCAAAGGACGTTCAGGTAAAGGATTACTCAGACAAACACCTAAACAAGCAGAATCACGAAAAGAATTGAAAGAACTATTATCTGTAGAATCAGGTGGTATCGTATTTACAACTATGCAGAAATTCGAACCTGAAGAAGGTCAAGTGACAATGGATACTTTAACAGAACGTAAAAATGTAGTCGTTATGGCAGACGAAGCACACCGCACACAATATGGTTTTAAAGCAACTTACGATGAAAAAGGTGAGGGTATTAAATATGGATATGCAAAATATTTAAGAGATGCTCTACCTAACGCTTCGTTCGTTGGTTTTACTGGAACACCTGTATCTTCTACAGATAAGAATACGCAAATGGTATTTGGTAATTATATTGATGTATATGATATGACACAATCTGTAGAAGACGGTAGTACGGTTAAAATATACTATGAAAGTCGTATTATTCCATTAAATTTACCAACCGATTTAGATATTGATGAAGCATATGATGTCATTACTTCTGGCCAAGAAGAAGATACTAAATCTCGATTGAAATCTAAATGGTCACGTATAGAAGCTCTATCTGGTGCAGAACAACGTGTACATGCTTTAGCGACTGATATTATTAATCACTTTGAAACAAGACAGAAGGCAATGAAGGGTAAGGGTATGATTGTCACAATGAGTCGTCGTATTGCAGTCGATTTATATGATGAAATTGTTAGACTTAAACCCGAATGGCATTCTGATGATGATGACAAAGGTGTTATCAAAGTCGTTATGACAGGTTCATCAAGTGATCCGCAAAACTTCCAAAAACATATAGGTCCGAAAAAGCGAAGAAACCTTTTAGAGAATCGTATGAAAGATGTTAATGATGAATTGCAACTCGTAATTGTGCGAGACATGTGGTTAACAGGATTTGATGTACCTTCAATGCATACAATGTACATAGATAAACCGATGAAAGGTCACAATTTAATGCAAGCTATTGCACGTGTTAATAGAGTATTTAAAGATAAACCGGGCGGATTAATCGTTGACTATGTAGGTATTGCTGAAAGTCTGAAGGAAGCACTAAAAGAGTATACGGACTCTGATAGAGAACAAACAGGTATAGATACAGATAAAGCGCTAGAACTAATGTTAATGAAATACGATATCATTCAAGATATGCTATATAACCATGACTATTCTGACTTTGAGTCAGAAGATCAATTAAATCGCTATAATGCTATCTCAAATACGATGGATTATATCATTGGATTAGGTGAGAAAGAAAGAGAGCGATTTGTGACAACAGTGACAGAGCTTTCTAAGGCATTTGCATTATGTGCAACTGAGGAAGCTGCTCAAGAACTGAATAGTGAAATTGCGTTTTTAAAAGCAGTAAAATCGGGACTTGTTAAATTGTTAGCTCCACCTAGTGAAGGAAGCAACCGTAAAAAGACATCTGCTGAAATAGAAGCAGAAATCAATCAATTGATTTCAAAGTCAGTTGTAACTGAAGAAGTTGTAGATATTTATCAAACACTTGGAATTGAAAATCCAGATATCTCAATATTGTCAGATGATTTCTTAAAAGATGTAGAAGGATTACAGCAAAAAAATGTTGCAGTTGAGTTGTTGAACAAATTACTTAAAGGACAAGTTAAGTCATTAATGAAAACAAACGCTACAGTGTCTAAGAGGTTTTCTGAGATGCTAAGTAAATCAATACAAAAATACAATAATCGTTCTATTGAAGCTTCAAAAGTAATAGAAGAATTAATTCAAATGGCTAAAGAAATTAAGCAAGAACAAAAACGAGGTAATGACTTAGGTTTAAGTACTGAAGAAATTGCATTTTATGATGCATTAGCTTCACATGAAACGGCAAAAGAGGCAATGGGCGATAAAGAATTAAGAGCCATTGCACATGAATTAACTAAAACCGTTAAGGATAACATGAGTGTGGATTGGTCTAAACGTGATAGTGCAAAAGCTAAAATGAGAGTACAAGTTCGTAGATTATTAAAGAAATATGGCTATCCACCAGATCTTCAGAAAATAGCAGTAGAACAAGTAGTAGAACAAGCAGAATTAATGGCAAGTCAGCAATAAAAAAATAATTGAGCATCTTCCAAGTAAAGCGGAAGATGCTCGTATTTTTAACTATATTTATACTTCTATTTTAATAATTTAAAAGTAAATGATACTTTAAAATCTTCTTTTTTATTAGGATCGTTTACTTCTAATATAATGAAAATAATTAAGACAATTCTATTACTAAAAAATTATCAATATGTGTACTCGTATTCAATCTAGTGGTTTTATTGTCCAATCTTTTCGTGCATAAGGATTTAAAGGATGCATGATTTCATTTGTTTGAGGATTTGTTAATATATTGATTTTCTTACTGTGTGGTTTTAACATGTCTAATACATCATTCACTCTATTTTCCACAAGAGGTTTCTTTCCGTAGGAGCCCCAAGCCAATAAAACACTATCGGCTTCTTTGACAGCTTTCATAATATGAATATCCGTATGCTTGTCATGGCTGTTTTCGATATGTTTTAAATTAATAGGTGTATCAATATTTGAAAAAAGGTTAATAAAATTAACGCCACCATATTCATCTTTTTCAGCTACTTTATTGATAATAAGTTGTGTTGTAAGGTCAACATTGATAACACCATCATAATGAGGATACATCGTTATAATTGTGAGTACTTCTTTATCAATATCCCAAGTTTTCTTGAGAAGATAACGATGCATTTTATCCTCACTAAATATCGCTTCGGTTTCTAATACACTTTTGATTGATTTCATTTTTATCTAACTCCTTTATTTAATATTCTTCAGGTAATAACATGACATAATAGGAAAAGCCTACATCATCTTCACGGATAACGTAGACTTTATTGATATTGAGAGAGTGTTTATAATTTGCTTTATGAATTTTGACATAATCAGGACATTCTTGTTTATGTTTGATGTAAAGTTGGTCACTATACATATTAAATTGGAAGATATGAAAATAATCTGCTTCCTGCTCTTTAGTTTGTTCATCCTCTCTATATGAGACAATTTTCCATAATTGTTGTTGTAACGCTTCTGGTAAGTTAGAGGCAATACCTCTTGTAATATAACGTTCCATCATGATTGCTCCTTTTCTATATCTTTCATCATTGATATCACTTCGGTAATGACGGTGATACTGATTTCTGCGATATAAATCCATTTATTCATTATTGTGCTGCTCCTTTTCAAGTAGGTGTCTTTGGTCTAGTAGTGGCATAACTGTATTATGAAGATATAAGAAGTCCATATCGTTTGTTTCATCAATATAACCAATAGCAATGAGTTGTTTCTGATAGTAGAGGATAAAGGGGTATATATGTTTTTCATGAAGTGTGTCAGAGTAGTAAGTATACGTATGAAGTATTTTGTTGGTGAGTGGGCCAAGTCTTACATATTGATCAGGTAGTATATTGTCAGAGACTTCATCAATGGCTTCACATTCCCATACTTCATTTTGGGTTAGACTAAATAAATCTGTAATATAATGCTTGAGTTGTTTTTCTAGTGTCATAGTAATGACCTCCTATAATGTTTTTGATGTATACATGTAATACACCATATAGATAATATATGCTTCAAAAAAAGTTTGTTTCGTTTATGAATCCCATTGTTATTAAGAAAATATCCCAAGCACTATTTGTGAGAAAGGTTGATATGACAAGGAAATCCCGCTATCCCGCTTATTTCTCAGGAAATATAGCCATATATTTATATAATTTAGATTTGTAGGTGTAATTGTGACTTACTTTCCCTTTTTATATTATTTATTTATAAATAATAATGGGATTTCGGGATTACGCATGCGTAATCCTTCTCGTACTTGTATTTATCAAATCCCATTGTCATCCCGTTGGTTTATTATTTAGGGATGTTCTTTTGTCATATCAATATAAGCTTCACATTGAGTTGTACTTATATGTAAACTGAATTTATAAGTTAGAAAAGTGTTATTGTATGACAAAAGGACAACAAGTATAAATTTAGCTTGTTTAAGGAAAAAATAAAGGCGAAGTGCTCCTCAGCACTTCGCCTAAAATTTATTCAAGAGAACAATTTATATTTTAATTGATTTATCATTTATAGTGCAGTAATACCACCATCTATAACAAATTCTGATCCTGTAGAATAAGAAGCATCGTCAGACCCTAAGAAACATACAAGGTTAGATACTTCTTCGGGTTGCGCAACTCTTCGCATTGGAATTGTTTTTTCGAATTCTTTAACGGCTTCTTTAACATCGTCTTGTTCTAACATTGGTGTTTTTATAACACCTGGGTGTACTGAATTAACTCGAATATTGTATGGAGACAATTCTTTAGCCGCAGCTTTTGTCATACCTCTGACCGCAAATTTTGTATCTGTATAGCCAATTGCACCACCAACAAGACCATTCATTGAAGAAATATTGATGATTGACCCTTGTTTTTGACTTTTCATAATTTTTGATACAGTTTTGATGCCTAAAAATACAGATACTTGATTAATATTTACAATCTTCATATAATCTTCTAATGATATTTGGTCAATTGTTTTATTGTATGTGATTCCTGCATTATTAACCAATACATCAATTCGATTCCATTTGTTCATAACTTCTTGAATGACATGATTCCAATCCGTTTCTTTAGATACATCATGTTTGATAAATAAAACATCGTCTCCAAGAGAATTAGCTGTTTTTTGACCTAATTCATCATTAATATCAGTTATCACGACTTTTGCGCCTTCAGCTATCGCTTTTTTGGCATGAAGTTTTCCCATACCTTGTGCACCACCTGTAATAACGACGACTTTATCTTGTAATTTTCCCATTTTAAAACATCCTTCCTCTAAATTAATATTGTTCATAATTTTATTGTATACCTAACTCAATCAAGAAGCTAAAAAAGTCACTTATACTTATATATGAATATAGAGTGTTTGAGATAAAAATAAAGACGAAGTGCTGAGGCGCACTTCGTCGATAGGGGTATTATGGAAGAGTTGTTTAGTGATTTCATGATTGAGTTTTAATGTGACATAGAATTGCTTTTTACGATGTTCGTCTTTACGAATATCTATTCGGTCAATGACTGTGAGATATAACGCTTTGAGTTGTGATTTATCCATGGATTCTACGTTTTGAAATATGCGACGTAAAACAGCGGATAGTTGTTTCGTATTATATGATGTTTTCTCTTGATTTTGTTGTTGCTTCAGTTGATTAATTTGATTCGTAATGTCATTCAGTTGTGTTTCATATTTATGGATTGTTTCTTTGAGTATTGTTGTTAAGTCTGGATTATCTTCGATTGTTTTAATCAAGTTGTCTAGTTTCGCATGGACTTCATCGTATTGTTGTTGTTTATAAGCGATATCATGGTTCAATGCACCAATATCGACTTTATTCTCTTGATTGACACGTTCTAAGACTTTATTAATGACTTTATCACTTTTGACAATTTCGAGTATTTGATTCATGACGTATTTCTCAATCACGTCAGCTCTAACGCTATTCGCAGAACATACTTTTGAGCCTTTGTTTCGAAAGTTACTACAAGAATAATAGCGTATTCGCTTCTTGGTACCATCTTTCAATGTGTTCGTTGTGTTACTAGCTGCCATTGGTGCACCACATTGTGGGCAGTGAATAATACCTGTTAATAGATTGGTTCCTTTTCCATGAACTTGAGGTTTTTGACTAACTTGCTTCATACGTGAATGTACTTTATCCCATAGTTCTTGACTAATGATAGGTGAATGCTTCCCGTCAGCTACTACAGGATTATCATTAAGGCCTTTACGTCGTTTTTCATTCCAATCCTTATATTTCGCAAATTGTATTTTACCAATGTAGAAGGGATTGGAAAGAATATAAGCTATAGCTGATGTACTGAATGGATTACCTTTCTTAGTGACATAGCCTTTATGATTAAGTGCGTTAGCCATTTTCCGATATCCATGACCTTTAGCATATGACTCAAATATATATTTGACGATATTCGCTTCATGTTGGTTTATCATGAGTTCGTGTTTATTGTCTGGAATTTTCTCATAGCCAAGTGGAATATTGCCTTGGTAATATCCTTCTTGTGCACGTCTGGTTTGACCCATGAATACGTTCTCGACAATGTTATTGCGTTCGAATTCAGAAAAGCTTGCAAGTATTTGTAACATAAGCTTACCGCTACTCGTATTAACTTCCATACGTTCTGATAGACTGAAAAATTCAACATTTTGTTTATGCAAATCTTCTACAATTTTGAGTAAGTCTGATGTATTACGTGCCAGTCGGTTTGTTTTGTACACCATGACACAATCGATATGACCTTCATTCGCATCCTTCAACATACGTTGTAGTGCAGGACGGTTCATAGACTTTCCTGAGATACCACGATCAGCGTAAATATCTGTGACTTCAAAATGATGAAATTGACAGTATTCTCTAATCTGATTGATTTGACCATCAATACTATAACCTTCTGTACTTTGCATTTCTGTTGATACACGTACATAAATACCGACACGTTTTTGTTTGAGTTGTTGCATAGATGATTCATCCTTTCTTGTTTAGGCAGTTGATGATTGTACCGCTTGATTAACAATGTTTAGTGGCTCATCTTTTAAATAGATGCCGCTTAGTTCTTTATTTTTAGTAATATGAATGACATCAATAAAGGGATATAACATGTTTAACGTGAAACTTTTCTGTATAACCTTTTGTAGTGATGCTTTTATCCCAATATCACTTATTGGTTGTATAGGTTTATTCTGTAGGTTTATTGATTGAGATTGTTCTCTGAATGTTTCTACATCAATTGTTCCTTGAGCTAATTTTTCAATGATCTTTTCATGAGTTAATGTGTTACTAGTATCATACATCATTTGTTTTTTGAGCTGTTTCTCAATAGCATGTTTAATTTTCGAATAGAGCTGTTGGTCTCGAAAGAATTTTTGGCAAGATTCTAAGACCTGTTTTTCTAGGTTTTCAGCGTTTATGCCTTTAAAGTCACATACAAAACGTGATGCATTCATGTTTTTAGGACAGACATAATAACGTAATGAATGATTGGTTTTTCTAATGGTCATGTTGGTAAGGGTTGAACCACAATAAGGACATTTGATTTTTTGTTTCAGTTTATTCTCTGACGGTATACAGTGAAATTGTTTCTTATTACGGATTGCTTGAGCATGTTCATATATTGTTGTCGAAACAATAGGTGGAACCATATTGTTATATTGACCATATTGATTGATGACACGACCACAATAATTTGGGTTCATAATAATATTTCGTACCTGATAAGGCTTGCGGGTAATAAGTTTATTATCGTCTTCTAAATATTGTGCAATCTTCTTGTAGCCATATCCTTGAAGATAATAATTGAATACAGCTTTGACGGTAGGTGATTCATCGTTATTAATGATGAAAGTACCATTTTGATAGTGATAACCGAAAGGCGCATGGGTCGTTATGAGTTTACCTTGTTTTGCCTTTTCTCTAAGACCATTTTTGACTTGTTCACCAATATTATCGGATTCAAGTTCAGCCAGACTCATGAAAATATTGAGTTTTAGACGATCAAAGGATTTATCCATATCAAAATAGCCATCATGTACACTCAATATATGAACATGGTGTTTTTGACATAACTTAATGAGTGTTAATGCGTTTTTCAAATTACGATGTAGTCTATTTAGTCGGTAACAACACAATATGTCACAGTTACCCTGTTGGATAAGTTCGGTAATCTGTTTGTATCCATCACGCTTGTCTGTACGCCCAGACTGTTTGTCACTATAGAAGGTAATATGCTGAATATGATACCTTTCAGCTAATGCTTTAATCGTTAATTTTTGTGCCGCGAGTGATTGTTGTTTGTGTGTACTTTGGCGTAAATAACCAATTGATTGTTTCATCGCGTGTCCTCCTTTCATAGTGATAATATATATTTATGAACGAATTTATAGATGAGCCCAACACCAATAAGGTGTTGGGCGTTATAATTAGTCATCAGCACGATTAATTTCTTCAATAACTAAATCGGCCAACAATGTGATTAATTCGTCCATGTTTTTCCTCCTTAATTATTAAATTAAGATGCTTTCTACACCAACATTGGAAATATTGTAATAAGATTAATACCTAGCTTATTGCAGAGTCTGTCTAATTCAGGGTAATCTTCATAGGTACCCCAAAAGACTATACGTTTAGGTCTGATTTTCTTAAGTTTAATGTCATTTATTAATTGACCATCGTCATCATAGACCTTAGTAATTTTATAACCATTTGCCTTGCAGAAACTTTTAACGTCATCGATTGGCATGCTTTCTAAAAAATCAGGTCTTTCGTCTTTAATTTCATGTACTAATGTAATTACATTCATATTTAATTCCTCCGTGTGATTTAATATTTGTGCTACAACACCTTTAGGTAGGTGTTGTAGCGAATTTATTGTGTAACATATTGTAACTATTACAGGTCAATATCTCCGTTCTTATCCCATTCATTTGCTTGTGCAATCATTTCTCCAAGTAAAGGATGTTGTTTATCCTGCCTAAATGGTGAAGGAACATTTTCCACGTTTTTATCAGATAAATCCAAGATAGATGCATACTCCCTGTCTAGTAGTAGGTGATAAAAAACAATTCTAGAACTTTTGCCATTTTTTTTGACATCACGTTTTGTGGATTTGCGGTCCTTATCAAAGCGAACGTATCCTTTGTCACTTAACGCATTAATGACATTTTTTTCATCTTCAAAGTCATTATCTTTAAGCATGTCTTTAAAGACACTAGCTATAATTTTCACTTCTACATGATCTTCTTTGAGTGCAATTAATCCGTAGTTTTCAAGCATATTCGCTAATTTACCGTTTTCAGAGAACTTACCACGGTTTTTTGCTACAAATTGAACGATAATTTCAATCGCTTTATCTGCTAATGAACGTTCTGAGACAGTATCATGGTGGTAACTGATTAGATATTGCTTCATATCCTCTGTAGATATACCTAGCTTTAGCACCTCGTTTAGAATATCTGCCGCAGTCATGAATGCCGCATAGCGATCAATCATACGAATGCCAGTTTTTTGACGTTCTTCATTTAATGCATTTTTAAAATGTTTACGGTTGCTTAAAAACATAGTCTCAACTTCATCAGATTCATTGAGTAAAAATGGTGCGATTGCGGGTAGTATATGTCCATAATTTCTTCTTACACCCAGCTTTATAGCTTCGGCATTGTCAGAACTAGTCGTGAATGTTTCATCGAGTTCAATTGTACGTACGCGTAATCCGTCGTTCTTTGCTGATTTCTGAAATATACTATATTCAGAAGTCGATATGATTGAAGTAGCCCAGTTCTTTGTTTGTTTGGCATCTCCATTTATGTTAGCTCTTTGTCTGCCGGATCCTTCTACTAAGGAATAGAGTAGGCCAGTCATATCGTTGAATCTTGCAGTTGATAGTTCGTCGAATGTGACAGGAATACCCATATTGTTACAAATGTAACTTTCCAAAGCGTTCTGAGTCGCATTCCATCCTTTAAATAACGTATAAGTTTCATCATTGGAATTTTTATTTGGATTTCCCGCCACAGAGATACTAAGCATTGCAGCCGAGCTTTTACCTGTAGAGCTCTGCCCTTTTAGACTATAAATAATCCCACTGAAATCAATCCAATCTTGATGGTAAAGGTAACTAGTCACTAGGGCACTAACACCCATTGTGACTGCCATTTCTAACATTAGATTTCCTTTAACTTCATCATCAAACATTTTTTTCCACGCTTCATATGTTCCCGCTGGTTTTAAATCATAGTTATGTTCACTTAATACGTTCGAATCTCTATATGAGTCAGATAAATATAAATCATCCAAGCTAATCATGATGTCTTTTTTTGTTTTAATGACACCAGAGCCTTGATACAGTTCAGACATAGGCAATTGGCTTTGTTGAAGCTGTAAAGCGTAACCTAAATCATTAATGTATTTTTGATTAATATTGAAGCCATAAGCCATGAGTGAAGGTAACTTTTGAGAGGAAAGTATGTCAGCATCTCTAATTACTGTATTACCATGACCATTTTCTAAAATGATACGTTGTTTACCCGTGCCTGAATCAACAAATCGTTCTGTAATATTGATAAAACCGCCTAAGATAAGCGTTTTCCACTTGCCATTATCTGATGTAGGAGGAACCTCCTTAAACCACCCGTCTTTTGTAAGACGGAATGGTCCACTAGTAAATAATACTTCATCCATATTAATTCCCCCCTTGAATTCTTTGATATACGATAGGTGAAACTGGATCAATGATTATGAAGGGCACGTTTGCATGCTTAACTAAATATGCAAAACGTTGGCCTGCTAGTCGTTGATCATTTGTACTACAAGAAAAATAAATGTACTTCGATAAATCACGGAAAGTAAATGTTGTTCCCACTGGTAAATTAAAAGCTGCAGCAATAGTTGCTTTGTAATATCTGTTTTCGTTGTTCATTTTATTGTTACCTCCTAGTTTAGTCATCATTAATAAATGATGTGTGCTTATAATAATTCATTGATTGGATTATGTTAGTAAAAAAAATAACTAAAATTTTAGGACATTGATACTAAGCGATTATTATTAGTTGTATTTTAATAAAAAAATCGATTTCAATGTTTTTCATACATTGAAATCGATTAAATAACACATATTATGACTAAGTCATCATTATGTTTTCGAATTCATTAAAACGGGTTTCATAAAATTGGTTCATCATATTGATTAACAATGTTGAATTAAATTTATCGTCTGAGCCATATATCTTATAAAAGTTTGTAATATCATAACTTTTTAATAATGCCATTAAATCGTTTTCGATTTTTGATACAAGATTTGGCTGTTTCTTAATTACCGAGTCAACTACATTTTTCATCTCTGTATTTCTTGAAAAGGAATCCATAAGGGATACAAACTTATTGTACTTCTTGTCATATTCATTAATTATATTTGGAATTTCTTTAGTTAAGGATTCTAATATATATAATCCAACTAAGATATCGTTATTAGCAGATTTTTGGGTAATACCACTAGTAACATCGATAATAGTATTCATTAATTTAGAGATTGCTGTAAAATGTGTGAAGTGAAAAGTATCTTCCAAAGTAGTTTCATAGTATAGTTCATTAGAATTAAGTAGTCCTTGCTTTTCCATAAACTCGTTAATGAGATTTTTTGATGAGATTACATCATCAACTGTAATAATTTTCTTTATCTTTTTCTTTTTATCAAAAATACTTTGCATAAATTTAAAGTATTTATCGTTCTTATCATATAAGTATAGTGATATACCAATTGCTGATTGGTTAAAAGTATTTAATTCATCTGACTGATTTAAAGTCTTTTCTTTATGTTCAGAAGGTTTTATAGCATTGGCAATCTCAAAATATTGAGAATTACTTCTTCTCTCTTTAATTAGACCTTCAGTTACTAAATGAGTAAAATATTTTGTTTTATTCATACTTGGCTTTTTACTTTGATATTCATCTTGCTTTACTTTATATATTATATATTTGGTAAAAAAATTAGCATCATAGAAGTCGTCGTATTTTTCGCAATCTAATAACGGATGAATATTAGAAATTGATTCCTTGAGTTGAAAAAACTCTTGTGATTGTATTATTGAGTTGGCATTACGTAAATCTTCTTTTAGAATTGCTTGTTTCAATTCCATATCTTTTAAAATTTCTTCGAAAGCTGTATCTGCGTATTCTATAGCTACGTCTGAAAAATCTTTAATTCGATTAAGGAAATTATCGAAGTGTGCTTTTATATCTTCGGTATCAAAGTTTTTTACTATATCAACTGCATTATTTATATAATCATTTAGTATTTCTTCTATAGCAATAGATGTATCTGTTTCTATATGTAACTTATATTCCAAAGAATAAATGTTACGCATATTAGTCCAGCGGCTATAAGTGATGTGTTTTAAATCCAGTTCGGATACAAATTCACTAGGTATTTTATCTTTAAAATAACCACTACTATCTGTTGTCAAAGTTCGTTGTAAAAAATTTTGTTGCTCATTGTTTACGTTGTAGTATAGATAAATTTTTTTGTTTGGCTCAAATTTCCCTTGTAACATATTGAAGTCAACACATTCTATTTTAGGATGTTTAAATTCATTGTTAATTTTTTGTATAAAGACAGAGAAACTATTGTACCAAAGTTCGAATTGCCATAATTCTTTTTCCATGTTTTAAGCACTCCCATATATTGATTTTATGTATTGTTTACTAATTATAGCTTATATTTTCTAACAAATATAAGCTATAATTAGTAAATAAAATGGGGTGATGACATAGATGTTAAACAATAAAATAAAAAGTTTGATAGACAGTAAGAGGGAAGGAGAATACTGGGACTTTAAAGCCAAATATCATGAAAATAAAGTTGAATTACTACATGATATCATCTGTTTATCGAACAATTTGTTAAATAATGAAGCTTATTTAATTCTAGGAGTATCAGATAAAGGAGATTTACTTGGAGTCAATAATGATCCAAACCGAAAAACTCAAGAAGAATTAATATCCTTTATTTCTGGTAAAAAGTTTGCTAGGGGTAGATATCCACACATATCAATAGTTACATTTATATATGAACAAAAAGAAATAGACGTTATTGTAATAAATCCAAAACAATATGCACCATACTATTTAGAAAAATCACTAACTGCTAAAAAAGGTAATAAAAATAAAACTGTCTATGCAGGTAGTATTTATACAAGAGTAGAAGATAAAAACACCCCTATTGATGCTACAGCTAGTCCATTAGATACTGAAATATTATGGAAAATACATTTTGGTTTATATCCATCTCCTTTAAAAAGGCTAGAAAAATATTTACTAAATTATGAAAATTGGATGAAGAACTCAACTGGGTATTTTTATAGTGAAGCACCAGAGTATATGGTATATGAAAATGAAGAAGTGGCTGAAAAAGAAGATTATTTTAATTTAATAAGTCCATTCTACGCGTATAAACAAACAAATAGTAACACTTTATATTCATATTATGAATTCAAATATCATAGTACAGTTTTATATAGTAGGCAGTGTATCTCTTTGGATTCAGGTATCTACACAACACCAGTACCTGAGCCAGGTGCGATAAATTTTAATATGCATAGAGATGATACTATTTATTATCGTTATTTCATTGAAGAGACGATGCTTTATAATATTCATCTTTTTATGTATAAAGGTGATTCGATGGAAGAGAAATTTGCAATGGATAAATTTGTAGAATGTGTTTTGGTTTATAAAAGTGATGTAGAAAAGGAACTTTTTGAAAATTATATATTAGATAATTGGGATAAAGTTAATCAGTCAATTAATGAAAATAATAAACGTGTATTTGGAACTGAACATTTGTCACAACGTGCAAAAGAAGATATCACTAAAAAAATAAAAACAGTTAAAGTTTTAAAAGATGAACTTGAAAAGTTTAGACAAATTAATAGTTAATAAGGAGTAGAAAATGTAAAAATTTATATACACTGTCATTATATTTTTAATCTTATTAATAATTTTCATGCTTATTAAGACAGAAACAGCAAAGTGCACTAACCCCAGGATGTGGGAGTAAAATAAAAACACTTTCGTTGAATTCATATTAAAATGAATTTATACGGAGGTGTTTTTTCTATGAAAAGAGTGGCATATTCAGTTGAAACAAAATATAAAGTAGTAGAAATGAAACTCAAAGGATTTAGCACAAGAGAAATAATGGATACTTTAAATATTAAAAATGAATCTCAAGTTAATAAGTGGTGGAAATGGTATAGAGATGGTGAAACACATAGGTTTAATCAACAAGTGGGTAAACAATATTCCTATGGAAAAGGTATAGAAGAGTTAAGTACTGTTGAATCGCTCAAATTTCAATTAAAGCGCAAAGAAGTAGAAAATGAAATTTTAAAAAAGTACAAGGAATTGGAAAGGAAGTGGTCCCAGAAGTAGTTGTTGAATTAGTAAATGAATTAAAATCTAAATATACAGTAAAACTCATTTTAGAAACTTTAGATATTCCAAAATCAAATTATTACAGATGGAAAAACAAAGATTTCAGTATATCTGAGGATGAACGTGAAATTATAGAATTATGTAAGAAACATCGTTTTACGTATGGCTATAGAAAAATAACTGCCTTATTAAATAGAAAAAATAATAAACCAATTAATCACAAAAAAGTACAAAGGATTATGCAAAAACATAATTTAAATTGTAAAGTACGAATGAAGAAATCGAAAAGACCAGGGAATGCATATTATAAGACACATAATCTATTAAATAGAAACTTCAAAGCAGAGAAACCTTTAGAAGTACTTTTAACAGATATCACTTATTTACCCTTCGGGAATACAATGTTGTATCTTTCATCTATCATGGATGCTTACAATGGTGAAATTGTGGCATATAAAATCGGTAATAAACAAAATCAAGAATTAGTAAATGAGACATTAAAACAACTTCAATTGGAACCAGGTACTATATTACATAGTGATCAAGGAAGTGTGTATACTTCTTATGAATACTATGCCCTATGTACAGAAAAAGGCATTACCAGAAGCATGTCCCGTAAGGGAACGCCAGCTGATAATGCCCCAATAGAATGTTTTCATGCCTCTATAAAGTGTGAAACATTCTACTTAAACAGTGAGCTTAGAAGCTCTAATACCATTGTAATAGATATTGTCGAAAATTACATTGAAAACTATAATAAAGTTAGAATTCAACAAAAACTAGGCTACTTATCCCCTATAGAATATAGGGAATTAGCAGCCTAGAAAATAGTGTTTTTATTGAGCTCCCTTAGTAAGGGTGCAGTGCCAAAGTATATATCCGGCTTTTCTTTAGTGATCACCTTACTTACGTTTTTAACGAATATGTATTATAACGGTAAAGCCGAATAACATAAAAGAATTTCTAATACTCCACTATTTTTGTTTGATAGCACTAAATACTCATATGAGCTAAATAAAGACTTTATAAAGAATAGTATACAGATAGATATATTTAACTTTAGCAATGAATCATCATTAGTAACAAATGATAAAGCTAAAGCACATTATATAGGAAAAAATAAAAATTTTATATATTTAAAAAATGTTGGTGGAGTAGCTAAGAATGTAATTGTTGAATCTGAAGTGATTTGGTACAAAGACGAATTTAAAACTCACAAGCAAAGAATTATATTTGAAGATTATAAAAGAGAGTTGAATTGTGATGACAATATATGTCATCTCAGAGTGTCGACAAAGTCTTAGACTTTGCCGGCATTTTTTTATGCGCATGCTTTCCGCGGGCATGTTCTCAGCCTGTAGTCTTCGAATCATGCTGTTCCCGCAGGAGTCAGCGCTAAAAAAATACCAAATATTAACAAACTATTTTATAATATAGATGAAATTTTATTTAGGAGTTGATTCTATGTTAAATAAAGCTGAAGATAAACGTGACCAATATGAAATGATTTCTGTTTCAGAATTGGTCCCTAAAGATCATTTGTTGAGAAAAGTAGATAAGGTATTAGATTTAAACTTCGTTTATGAACTTGTTGAAGATAAATACTGTTTAGATAACGGACGTCCTTCTATTGATCCAGTTATCTTAGTTAAGATTTTACTTATTCAAAGACTATTTGGCATAAAATCAATGAGACAAACTATTAAAGAAATTGAGACTAACGTAGCTTACCGTTGGTATTTAGGGTTTAGCTTTCTTGATAAAGTCCCTCATTATGGTACATTCAGTAAAAATTATACAAGACGGTTCCATGATACTGACTTGTTTGAACAAATATTCGAAAGAATATTACAAATTGCGATTAAGAATAATTTAATTGATCACTCAACGTTATTCATTGATTCAACACATATAAAAGCTAATGCGAACAAAAATAAATATATTAACCGAGTTGTTAAAAAAGATACATTACACTTCCAAGAAGAACTTAATAATGAAATTAATCAACAGAGGTTAGCACAAGGAAAAAAGCCCATAAAAAATAAGAAAAAGGAGGAATATAAAAATAAGAAAGTCAGTACTACTGACCAAGAAGCTGGCTACTATGTTAAAGGTGAAAGAGAGAAACAATTTGCGTATAGCTTACATAGTTGTGTAGATAAAAATGGTTTTATAATTGATCAACATGTTACACCTGGAAATGTTCACGATAGTACACAGTTGAAACCTATGGTTGAAAGATTAGAAGAAAAAAATATGTTGCCAATCACACTAGCAGTAGACTCCGGATACAAAACGCCATTCAATGCGCATTATTTACTAGAGAAATCGATAGTACCTGCAATGCCCTATACAAGACCAAAAGGAAAGCCAGGAATATTTAAAACTAAAGATTTTATTTATGATGAATATTACGATAGTTATATATGTCCAAATGATAAATTACTAACTTTTAAAAGAACTATGCCAACAGGGCATAGATTATACAAATCTAATCCTATTATATGTAAATCATGTCCACTACTAAATGAATGTACAGAAAATAGAAGTTTTACTAGAGAAATTCGAAGACATGTATGGCAAGATGATTTAGATATAATCGAAGATTTAAGGTTTGTAGATACAATAAAAAAAGCATATAAACTAAGAAGTCAAACAGTAGAAAGACGATTTGGTGATGCAAAAGAACAGCATGGTATGAGATGGACTAGATATAGAGGAATTAAAAAAGTTTCCATGGACACCACGCTTATTTGTGTTGCCATGAATCTTAAAAAGTTGGCAATGTGGCTCGTAAAAGAGCCACAAATATCCTAGATTAAACGTAGTTTAATCATGATTTTAGTGGAAAATATTAATCCATCTTAAATTGTCAAATTAAGTGCAACACAGTTTTATAAAAGATTTCATAAGGTGTTTTCCAATTCAAACATTTTTTGGGACGTGTATTTAATTTCGTTGCCCAACCTTGTATCTCTTCATCAGTTGCATCTGTCAAATCAACACCTTTCGGTGAGTACTCTCTAAGGAGTCCATTTGTATTCTCATTAGATCCTCTTTGCCAAGGGGCATGAGGATCTGGAAAATAAATTTGCGTATTATTTAATTCCTCAGTCAATCGGGCGTGTTGACTGAATTCTTTACCACGGTCAGGTGTAATGGTTTTACAAAAATTAGAATCAATACCTTGTAGTAATTTAATCATTTGGTCAACTACCGGCTTAGAAGCTTTCTTCTCAGATTTACCGATTAGTAATAACCTAGATTTTCTATCAACTAGCGTTACTAAGCACGCTTTACCAGTTTGACCTGCAACTGTATCTGCTTCCCAATGACCAATCTCAGTTCGTTCATTAGCGCTATCTGGTCGTTCATGAATCGTATTGGAGATAGGGATCTTTCCTCTTCTCTCTACGTGATTTTTAGAATGGCGTGTTTTACCTCTGTGTCTTAATTTACGGATAGCGCCTCGATTACCGGTTGATAAACCAGGCTCATCGAAGTCGCCACGATAAATTGCACGATATATAGTATTATAACTGATTTTATTTTTGGAATTTTCAAAGTTCAAACGACCAGAAATTTGTTCTGGAGACCATTGTTCGTTGAGAAATAGTCGTTTGACCAACTGGAAAATAGAGTCTTTATCTAGCGTGCGATGTCTGCCACATAGTTGTTTTCTACGTTTATACTCTCCATGAGCAGTTGACGGCGAATAACTGCCATCCTTGTTTGAATTACGATGTAATTCTCTTGAGATAGTCGATTTAGAACGGTCCAGGGTCTCGGATATATGCCCGATAGTTTCGCCTTGTTCATACATTAGGAATATTGTTTCTCGCTCATTCATGGTAAGATGTGTGTATGGATTCATAGCTTTCTCCTTCTAATAGTTTGTTGGTACATCTATTTTATAGGAAAACTGTGGATCTTTTTTTATTTTATTATTGTTGTTGCACTTAAATTGTAAATTCGTCGCGTAAAAAAGAAGATAAATACGATTTTAGAGCCGTTGGTCTAGCGATTAAAGAGGCTCGAATAAAACGTGGTCTCACCCGTGAACAAGTAGGAACAATCATTGAAATTGACCCACGTTATTTAACAAATATAGAAAATAAAGGGCAACACCCAAGTACACAGGTGCTTTATGATCTTGTATCATTACTCCATGTGTCTATTGATGAATTTTTCTTACCTACAGATAATTTGATAAAAAGCACTCGAAGGCTACAGATAGAAAAATACATGGATAGCTTTACAGACAAAGAACTATCCTTAATGGAAGCACTAGCAAAAGGTATCAATGAAGCAAGAAATATTGAAGGCTAGTCAGTAAAATTCAGATAAACAAAAAGAGCCGATAAGATGAGAGTTTCATTTCTCAAATTATCGGCTCTGCGTCTTGGCGTCTGGCTCTTTGATTGTTATTATATTCATTTTTTGAACATTAATTAAAGTTTCGTTCTTACATTTGGGGCAGTATAAAGGGAAATTTTTAAGTATAGTATCCACTCGTATTCGTAGTCTTGTTTTATTTCCACAAATAGGACACAATATCCACTTGTAGTTTATAATAACAATCTCCTCCTTTCCACTTTAATTCAAATCTATATTAAAGAATATTTCATCTTATTTAATAAGAAACCATATTTATATAACAACATAAAACGCACTAAGTTATTTTATTGAACATATATCTTACTTTATCTATCCGACTATTTAGACGACGGGTCTGGCAAACAGGTTCGCCAGTGGTAACCTGATATCCTTTTAGCTCTGCTAAACAAACACTAAGCCCATTTGTAAAAAAAGTTAAATCATTGCGATAATCTTGAATACATCGAGCAGGAATTTCTCCAATAATAATGACCTCATTATTTTTCAGTTGAGTATTTACGATATTTGCACAATATTTGGGAGCATCGTTATATGCCCGTGAAAGATATTCCTGTGGTGCATAAACTTTAAAACTAAGATATGGCTCTAACAATTCTGTTCCAGCTTTTCTAAAGGCTTGCTCCAGTACAATAGGAGTAAGCATCCGAAAATCTGCTGGAGTACTAACAGGGCTATAGTATAAACCGTACTTAAAACAGATTTTACAATCCGTCACATTCCAACCATATAATCCTTGTTCGCAACCATAGCGTATCCCTTCCATAACTGCATTTTGAAATGATTGATTTAAGTATCCAAGAGAAACCGAGCTCTCATACTGCATTCCACTTCCCAACGGAAGCGGTGATACAGATAAACCAATGGAAGCCCAGAAAGGATTTGGCGGCACTTCGATGTGAATGGTATATTCTGCATTTTTTAACGGTCTCTCCATATAAATGACTGTAGGCTCTTTTAGTTCTATCTCCACATGATACTTTTCTTGCAACAGTGCACTAATCACTTCCATTTGTACTTTCCCTAAGAAAGAAAGTATAATTTCATGTGTCGTAGAATCCACGTAATATCGTAGAAGCGGATCACTATCTGAGATTTCCAAAAGGGCATCAAGCAACATTTCTCTCTGTTCAGGTTTACTCGGTTCAACAGTTGTTTGTAGTAGAGGGTGCGGATTTTCAATCTTTTTTCTCTGTGGCAATAGTTTTGTATCTCCAAGAACACTATTTAACTTCAAAAACTCATTTTGCAAAATAACAATTTCTCCAGAATAAGCTCTATCAATCTTACATAATTCACCATTTATTGAAGTATACATTTCTGTAACTTTTATTTTTTCTTTTTCTGATACTCTAACCGAATCTCGTAAATGTAGTACTCCACTATAAAGGCGTATATATGCAAGACGTTGTCTTTTTTTTGTATATTCAATTTTGAAAACATTTCCGCAAAGTTCAGACGGACCTCGATGTGTTGATGAATAAAATTTATTAGTAATAACTTCTATAAGGTTATCAATCCCTATATTACTTTTTGCACTTCCATGATAAAGAGGGAACAGAGAACAATTCTGAAATCTTATGCTTTCCTCTTGTTCGAGTTCCAATGCTTCTAATGATTTACCGGACATATATTTCTCTAAAAGGTCATCGTTTCCCTCTATTACCGTATCCCATTGTTCAGATTCGGTAAAGTTCGTCACACACATATTAGGATACAGTTCTACCTTCTGTTTGATTACAATTTCGGCAGAAAGTTTCTCTTTAATATCCTGATAAACCGTTGATAAATCAATTCCATTTTGGTCAATCTTATTGATAAAAAAGATTGTGGGAATCCCCATTTTCCTAAGTGCATGAAATAATATACGAGTTTGTGCTTGTACGCCATCTTTTGCAGAAATCAGTAGAATTGCCCCATCTAAAACTGATAATGAACGATATACTTCTGCTAAGAAATCCATATGTCCTGGCGTGTCTATGATGTTCACCTTCGTATTTTCCCACTGAAAAGAGGTTATTCCTGTCTGAATTGTAATTCCTCTCTGACGTTCTAAAAGCGTATTATCCGTCCTCGTTGTACCTTTGTCCACGCTTCCTAATTCTGTAATCGCTCCACTGTTATATAATAAGCTTTCTGTTAAGGTAGTTTTTCCTGCATCAACATGAGCTAAAACTCCAATATTAATAATTTTCATGTGATTTTCCTCCATTCAAAAACCCAAAAGGGCATAAAAATCCCAGTGATAAATACTTTTATCACTGGGATTTTTATGCATAACCATAGGTATACAAAGCATACAGATATTCTCTGGATACTTTAGAATCACATGATAAAGGTATTCTTAAACTGGGTACAAAAAACTAAGCCCTCCTAAAAAAGGACATCTAATTATTTGTTCCCGCTATCAAATTGACAGTTTATTTAAGAATACCTTGCCGCATATTTATTAACTCCTTTTAAATAGTCACTTAAATAATAGCACGTAAGAGCATATTTGTAAAGGAATATCCAATTTTTTATCAAAAAGAGTACATGATTACAAAGTATCTGTAATCATGTACCAATATTTGTTATTTTACAATCTTCCAATTATCTTGTTTTTCTAATATCAACTCAAATTGCGAGATTTGGGTTGCCTTTGTTTCTTGATCTAAATATTTCACAGCGACATTCACGATTACTTGGTTATCTTTTCTGGTAAAGATAGGATTCACCAATTCCTCGAAAACATATTCCTTGTTAATCATAGGTAACACATGATTACTTACATAGTAAGTCAATTCTTTTTCTGTGGCGGTAGGATAGAGCTGGAAGAACGTTTCTAAAAAGCTAGTGATTTCGTCCATCGTTTCTGTATCTACTGTATGGTCACTTTCTAGCTGTTTGGGTTGGTAGTCCGATTTTTGAGGTTTCTTACTCATTGTCGGATTTTTGATAATAACCATATTATCTGATTCATCTATATGGACAACCACATGAAAGCTAGACGATATAGTTTCCTTGTCTTTGTCTTCGGTAATAACTTGTTCAACAGAAAACAGTACCTCAAAGGTGTTCTCATTCACTTGAGAAACCTGCCACACCTGTATATCGTTCACACTAGAACTAGTAGGAATATCCTTACGAATCATTTCTTCATTTAATACCTGCAATTCTTCCGTCAAATAATGGGTCAATTTTTCATTTCGTTTATCAATGGCTTCTTGGGATTGTTGCCACGAAAAGTAGTCTTTCGCAAAGGATTTCACAAAACTTTCTACTTGGTTGGTATCGACAATCTGCTGTTTAATGATTTCTGTTTCACGGACAGTATGAGTGTCAATGGCAGTAAAATTTTTATAGATTCCAAATCCGACACTACCAATCAATAAAACCCATAAAACAAAGGTTAATTTCTTATGCGTGCCAACTTTAATCATCGGAACTTTTCTTTGCTTGCTCGGTTTTTTAGATTTCTTTGGTTTCTCCTTCTTTTCTTTTCGCTCGATTTTTATAATCATTTGATTCATTCCTTTCTTAGTTATGAATAACACGTCTAGCCCCAATCAGATGGTCTTGCCAATAACGACTGCTTAAGTCGCCATAACCGATTGGGTCGCCTGCATGATAAAAGCGATTTCCCTCTAAATATATCGCCACATGAGTCACATATGTGCCTGCATTATAGGTTGAATGAAAGAAGATAAGGTCGCCTGCTTGGGCTTCTTCCATAGAGATTTCTTGCGTAGCGTCATACTGATCTTGGGCGACACGAGGGAGAGAAATGCCAGCTTTGTCATACACCCATTGTATTAAGCCACTACAATCAAAAGAGGTGGTAGGCGACGCCCCTCCAAAGACATAGGGAAACCCTTCGTATTTCAAGGCTTCGTCCATAATGACTTGCACGGTTTCATCATCAAATTCTGTTGGGGAAGTGTCGGTTAGGTATTGTGAAACCAACTGAACATAAAACTGATTTCCATAGTTATATCGCCAACCACCATTCACAGGTATGGCTATAGGATTGGGATAGTCTGCTTTTTGACCACCCGACTTCTCTTTAGAAAACTGTTCGGCTAATTCATAGGTATATTTTTTCCCATGACTCCTCACATAATTTAAAAAGCCACCGCCATAATTATAAGATTGGATAACAGAATCTATATCCACTCCTTGTTGTTCTGCACTGGTTAATAATTCACTGAAATATTTAACCCCTTGTTTGATGGACTCTTCGGTACTCAAACTGTTGGGCGGTAAACCCAAAGATTCGGAACTTTGCATAACATCTTCTGCTGTACCGCCCGATTCCACTTGCATAATGGCTAAGATATAAGAAACATAGTCTTCAATCCCATATTCCTTACCATATTTTTCAATCAACGGACGGTGTGCCAACACTTCTGGTGAAACGGTCACACCGCCTTGTGGAATAGAAGAATCCTTGTTGTTTTCGCCACTGTCCGTATCATCTGCAAAGAAAATGACTAGGAATAATAAGAGAAAAAAGAAGAGAGAGAAGACCACACTACAAATCACTGTTATTTTTAGCTTCATGTTTGTTGTCCTCGCTTATCCGTTCTTTTATTTAGCTTCCTCTGATTGAATTGCTTCGGTGGTGTCTTTTGTTTTTGCTCTTTTTTCAATGGTCGCTGATGATTTTCACGTTTAGTGTTTTGTGACAAAACAGGCGTGACGGTTTGCTGACGCTTGCGAACATGCTGCTGGTTATTCTGAACAGGAGATGATGGGTTTTCTTTTCGTCTTTTTTCTTTTGCTTTATCCAGCTCCAAACGCTTTTGAGCAATGTTCTTTCGTTTTTGCTCCTGCTGGTTCATACGCTGTTGTTTGCGTTGAGCTTTGGTATCTGCCATAGATTGTTTAAAGTCTGTTACATTATGAGTGACATTCTCTTTTCCTTGATGAAGGGCATATTTGACATGGGTTGGTGTCGCCTGTATCTGTTGTTTTGCCTGCTTTCTTTTATTGACTAGACGATTTTTCGTGTCCAATACATGGGCTGTCTTTTTACCTAATCGTTGCCCGATACCGCCTTGTTGCTTTTTCACATTGGAAAGTGCTGTTTCTTTCTTTGGTGTAGTCCGTTCATTTTGACGAGTATGGTTAGCTTTATTGGTTTGATTCTGCTTTGTTGTCATTGTCTTTTGCTTCGTTGACCCTGCTTTTCCACGAAAAATCTTACTCATACTGCGTTGAAATCTTCTGGTTTGTCGATTCATCATTTGACGAGGTCTGCGAAACACTTGTCTGCCCATGTTTTGAGAGTCGTTGCTTTGTAAAGTGAATAGGCTCATTAAATCGCCCAGTTTAAAATAAATCCCTGCAAAGGTCACAATTTGTAAAAACATAATCATGAAAAAGGGAGAACTTGCTGACAGCGAATAAAGCATAGTGGAAATACTAAAGGCAACGGTAATAATCAAGGTAATACCAGCCCTTGTCATAATCACATTAAATAACTTGGTAATGGCATGCCTGCCCATGCCATCAAAACTCGGCAACATACTTAATAGGAAACTGATTGGCAAAAACATAGCGAAAATAATAAATAGCACTTGCGAAAAAATCATGATTCCTGTTAGAAGGAAAACAAAAATCGAGATACCAATATTGAATACAAACAAAAAGAAGACTGTTCCTAATCTGGAAATCGTCTTCGGTAGGGTTAAATAGGTATTGTCATGATCTTCAATTTCTTCAATCACTACATTTTCTCTATCTTCACCATTGTTTGTATCTGGACTGGTAGACAATAAACTTTCCACACGTTCTTCCCCTAACGCTTCTACATCAGTGGAGCCATATTGAAGCAATAGCCATGGTTGCTTTACTTGAACAGAGAATAAGCTGTCACGTATCATGTCCACACTGTCTTTCCCTTGACTATCCGTGTTAGGAAGAACAATTTTTGTCCCAATATTCAGACTGGCGGTACTGACATCTTTGGAAAAATCATTGATTTTCGCAATATAATCGGGTGCATACGCAATAAAGGAAGCCGATAGAATAAACACCACGACAAAGTTTAAAACAGCTCGTATCACTTTCGTCGTTTCTCGCTTAACCAATCCTGTATAGGCAACATAGATTCCAACAATGAGAATAAAAAGAAGGAGGAAACCGACATAAAACCCTGAACTGGAAAAGCCATTCGGTGTAATGCCTGCAATCGTCTGCATGTTTTCGCCAATTGCTTGGGATGTTTGACTAATGAAATCTAAGGCATAGGCTTCTTTCACCAAATAACCTGTGGCGTTCGATAGATAAAGAGAAATTGTCCAAATAAAATTAGTAATGGCATACAATCCATACATCACCGATTGTCCTATGCCATCACTCCAATTCCATGGAAGCCAGCCCCAGCTATTGTCCACATAATAATCAAGCTGATATTGATTCAAACCATACTTGGAGTATTCATTGCTTGTATCAATGGTTTCATCAACTAAGCCTGTCGCTTGTACTGCATTGCCCAGCGTGCCTAATAAAAGTAAAATAACGCCCACACAAAGGAGCGTTATCCAACTATAGTGAAGAAATTTCTTTTGTTTTTGTGTCATTCTTCCACCTCATTTCGCACAGGCGGTCTGGTATCAAAGGCATGAAGCAACTCTTCAAAAATCGGGTGAAACTGCATAACCCCTACACGACCATAGATGTCTGAAACTAAACATTGTCCATTTTCTAATTCACGTAAGCGTTTCTGATTGTTTTCATCTTCCTTGTCCACACCAAAAAATTCTAAGGTCTTTTTGATTTCCACTAGGTCAGTGGAACGAAAGGCAAATTTCAAGCCAATATTATTCTTCATCTTTTCATCTAGTAAATCGTCCGCGTTTTGAGTAACGAAATAGACCCCTGCATTCATGGCACGTCCTGCTCGAACCAATCGCATAGATAGAGCTTTTCCTTGTGCCACTTGTAAAAAACTCCAAGCCTCATCAAGGTCAACAATTTTAAAAATGGAACGGTCAGAGTGGATAAAGTCTAAAGCAAAGGTACTAATGACAATCAGCATTGCCACACTTAATAATTCCATGGTAGTGTATTCTTCAAAAGAGCTATTGGAATCGGGTAAGACCAAATCTGCCACTTGAATAATATTGAGTTGTTTTTCCAAGCTAATGGATTGGGTGACACTGCCATCACTGAATAACAGATGGGCAAAATCATAATCGACAAAGCTTTCGATATGGTCAGCAATACTATTGCTGATGGGCGTATCTTCTTTTCGCAATTCATCAATCACCAATAACAACCCTCGTTGTTTGCTTTGAGTTACACTCCGAATAGCTTTACGCAGGACAGGAAACTTCTCGCTATCTCGGCTGGAAATACCTGTTAAGAACGTGAGAATATCAATGGCAAGGCTTTCTGAATCTTTCGGGAGTTTTAAAATCACATAAGGGTCAAGTAACCCTTTATTGTCGTTCTCACTCGTGAGATTAACAATATTGATTTCATGGGCAATATCAGGTAAGGTTTCTTTCCATTCACCACGTTCAGCTTTTGGGTCAACAATGGTTGCCTGTCCGCCAAAGAGTACTGAATAATAGACCAGCATATTGTTAGAGAATGATTTTCCGCCACCTAATGAACCAATAAAAGCGGACGCTAATGCATTTGTTACAGAGCCTTTAATTCCTTGACTTGCAAGGCTAGGTTGGAGATAAATATTTCTGCCTGTATCGAGATTGTAACCGACGTAAATACCAGAATTTTCACCAATCATTTGTGTAGCACCGAAACCAAGACCAGCCAAAAAATCCGACGTGACATATTGAATATAGTCATTGATATATCGCTTGCTTGAGGGAATAAATTCATTATGCAAGCCTAGCATATCGCCAAAAGGTCGTACTAATTTGATAGACAGATCATCATAAAAATCTTTTACTTCATCACAACGTTGTTTCAGCTCGTCCAAATTCTTTGCTGATACCCGTACCACATAGCTTAGTTTGTACATAGATTCTTTGGTTTGGTCTAAATTACTTTCTAATTCATCGACAGATTCTAAAGCGTCCACCACATTAGTACTGGTTTCGTTGTCGCTTTCCCATGCGTGGCTATCTAAATCTTTCAGTTCTTTCTTTTTATTGCGAACGGTAGATAAGGCTTTTTTATTGGCGACAATTTCAACATTCATACTGGTATCAACGGGGAAAGTAAACTGCTGTTGCTGGTAATAAAAAATTTCACTATTAGGGAAATCCAATTCACCAACAATACTATTAATTGTAAAATACGCCACATAAGTAGTGGTATCTTCCTGTTCAATCCGTAAATAGCGTTGATTTTCTTCGATTAAACAGCGAGTGGGTTTGAGAATATCGTATTTCTTTACCAACACTTTTTTATCTTCGTATCGTTTCGGTAAATGGTAGTCGTAGTCATCAAAAGGGACACCTGTTTGCCCGTAAAGATGTTCAATAATATAACCAAAATCATCTTTCTCCAATTTACGAATCTGAAAGCGTCTGGATAATTTACTTTCTAACAACTGTTCCATCTTAGAAAAGCGTTCGATTTCCGCCATAGGCATAGAAACAAAATCGCCCATTAATTTGTGATTCACACCATGAAAGAATTCCGCAAATGCTTTTTGAATTTCTTTCCCAACATTTTTTACGGATACTTCCTGTTCATTGAGGTAGAGTTTAAAACCAATAAAAAAGCGATAGTCTACTTGATTGTCACCAATCATAGAAATTAACGCTTCGGTCTGTTCATCTATTTTTTCGTAAGCTATCTCTTTTAATCGTCCAGTGATTTCTTTTTTCGATTGTTCCTGTGTGGCTCGAATACTTGATTCGGTTGCTAGTTGCAGAGCATGAATCTTGCCATCACGATTTTGGGCAATCAATTGACAGAAATTATCATGAACTTGAATTTTTTCATCGGAACTTAAAAAACTGTAATTATAGGGAATTAATTCATAACAAGCGAATACTTCGCCATCATGATTAAATACGAGATTATCTTCCATATATTTAATCGGATATGCCATCTAGTTGTTCACTCCTTACAATCGTAATCGATTCATTCATTGTTTCTTTTTTTAATCGTATTTGTTTGCCAGCGTAGGTTACTTTAGGGCGTAGAGCATAGGTAATGATAGACTTTAGAAATCCATAGGGTTTCTTTCCGTCAAAGGTCTTTTGGCACATGAACCCAGTGAGAACAATGGGAATCCCTAAGTATTTGAGTAGTGCTCCGTCAATCAGAGAAAGTGGTGGTAAACTGCCAAAGAGTATGACGACAAACAAAGAAACGATAAACCATGTCATTTGCGTAAAGGTAATTGGGAAAGGGAGTTGTAAATCATTAATCGCATAAATCACTTTTTCTACTGACCAAATACTGGTGTAACTTCTTATTTTTTTCATGTCTTCACGTCCTTTCCGTAAAAATAGAAAAAGAACAATCAAAATAGGTGATTGCTCTTTCAATGCTTTAACTATTCAATTTTATTTTTTGTCCATTTTGCAATAATACCTTCATCAGTTTCTTCATCATCTGGATTCATTGAATATCTGAAACTTAAATTGGTATCTGACCCTAATCGTTCATATAAGCTGGGTCTATACAATCTCGTTTTATTGTCATTAAAAGGACTTCGTTTTCCCAGCTCACCATTTCCCTTTAAAGGATTTCTTCTAACTGAAAAACAATATTTTTTTCTGGGATCTTCTGAATCACTTTGACTTAATGAGAAACACATGGCTTCTTTTTGGTCTTCATTTTTCTTCTCACTAACTTCTGTCGGAATAAATCGAGCAAGAGTTTGGCTAAATTGAAATAAAACATCTCCCAAGTTACTACTGTATTCGATACCAAAATATTCTCTTATTGTTTTCGTGTCTGTATATAATTTTACCGAATTAGCATAGACAGCTAGCATATCTGAAAAATCGTTTTCCTTTAAAAATTCTAGTTTTAACAGAGCATATTCTGGAACTTTTTCCTCTTTTTCAAATAGCTTAACAAGTACAATATAATTTTGCTGTTTGTAACGAAAGTAAAAGGAATCTATCACCCAGCCTTTATCTTTCATGTCTAGTTTTAATAGTTTAAGATTTTCAAATACATTTACCATAATTTATACCTCTCCGTGCTATTTATTAATTTAATTATAACACGGATTGTTAAACTTACTGACAATATTCAAATACCCCATGAGAGGTAACTAGGTAATTACCCTCTATTTCCATATCACGTCCCAAAGATTGGTAGTCAATATAATTTTGTAAATTGGAAGGGACTTCACCAAGCTGTCCTGTTTCTTCCACGTAATAACGGGCGACATCTTCCATCGAATCACAATCACTATAACAATGAATATCCTCTTTGTTTTCCAGTAATTCTTCCAAGCTACTAAACCACATGCCTTGAATTTCTTTGAGTTCATTATAAATAGGTGTACCTTCGATTTCTTGAATGGCTTCACATAGACGGTTGATTTCACTAATCGGCGTGTATTCGTCCACATCAAAAGGAAGCTCAAAATCATGTATTGCATATTCTTCGTAGTCCTCATTTAAACCGATTCTTTCTGCCATTTCTTCCTCATCAATTGGTGGAGTAAACCATGCTCCGACTAATTCACCTTCATTATACCGTCCTAAATTTGCCACATAGACTTTCATTTCCAATTCTTATCACATCCTTTTTATAAAAATAGTCATAAAAAAAGTAGCAATCAGTTAATGACGCTACTTATCAAGGTATCCGCTAATATAATCTGTAACTGTACTTGAAATACCTATTATTAGTTTTGCTTCTCTCTTTCCAATAATATTTGTATTAGGGTGTGCAAGTGAATGCCTATTTCTTGCTTCATTAAGAGAGCTAATCATTCCATTTGATGACCTTATCGTTGTCTTCACTATATCAGCAAGTTCAGTAGGTTGAATTTCTTTTTCAATTAATTGTTGTATCCTACTATATAATTTAGATAGATTTTCGTCTCTAGGAACTGTAATTTCATATTTTTTTAGTATTTCAATTAAATATCCATGAAAAGCAGTGTGAACTCTGTCAAAGGCACGTTGATATTCACCATTACTCATAAAAGACTCAGCGTCTTCAATAGCTTGTGAAACCACATCACTAATTTTCAACTGACTAAAGTTAATTACTTCGTAATTCTCTGGAAGTGGTACTAAAATAGTATCCACTAATACATTATCACCTTGTTTATCATATATGGAGCTTGCTGTCTGGGTAATCAAATCTTTATGACTTTCAAAAAAGTCTAAATCATCAAAAGGAACTCTTATTTTAAGATATGTGCAAAGCGTATTCCAGCCCTTTTTATATCCTTTATAATAAGTAAAATCGTCAGTCTCATCTAAAGTTACCTCTGATATTTTCATTTTAGAAACAATCTCGTTACCTCCTTCATAATAATTTGAAGAGCTCTTTCTTTCTAATGTTTTAATTAAAAGAGATTTAAATTGATCATTTGTAAACATATTCATAAATCCTTTCATAACAAAATATATACTTCCTATTTTATCATGAAAAATATCTGTTAAGCACCAATGATTCGGTTAAATAAGTTTAATAACACATCTTTCACGCCAGCTGCATTGAACACAAGTCCGACGGCGATTAGAGCAATAATCAAGAAGCCAATGAGTTTTGAAAATTCTCGTTTAAAACCTAAAAACAGTCCAATGACAACAATCGCTAACAATACCAATGACTGTGCATTATCCAAGAACCAGTTGTACAAATTCTGCCCAAAATTCATGTGATTGTCCTCCTTTCCTTAAGATATTTTTCTCGATAATAGATATAGCTTTTTACACGCCTTAATAATTGAAAAGGGGTTAAATGCTCTCCATAGACGGTTACTCGATTGGTATAATTATTATAAAATCTCACCTTGTAAAAATCATAGGTATAGATGGTATCACCAGCTTGCCGTTTTCCCTCAATAATGAGAGACGTATATTTCCCTGTATTTTGTATATACGCTTGAAACTCAATGCCACACTGAAACCCTAACTTCTTTAATTCTTTTGTTAAAAGGCTCATGTAATCAAATCCTCCATGGCTAGATGTTGTTGTTCAATTAATTTCTCATGTTTTTCTGTCAGTTTGGCTTCCTGAATCATGGTGGAGATAATGGTTGTACCGTTGAGAACATCTAAAATGCTTGCGATTTTTAATGTAGGGGCGACTTGATGATGTAACCAGTTCAATGTTCGTTCAAAAGAATAAGGCTCTGGCTGTGTGGTTAGGCGTAATGCTCCACGATTTTTACCGATAAACCATTCCCAACGTTCATTAGTTTTCCAATCACTCCGACGTTTAGTGTCGTCTTTATCTGCAAAGCGGATATAGCGATTGATAATTTCAAAGGCTGTTTTTTCCGCCTGTTGATGTGCCAATAAATCTTTCATGGCTTGGGTGGCTCGGTCATTTTTTAACCGAATTTCAAACCGATTCTTTACTTCTGCGTCTTCTAAGGGAACATCATTTTTCACGTATTGCTCATAATCTTTCTCATATATACAGAAATAGACTTCACTTTTTAATGAGCCAATATAAAGTGTGTTTCCCATGTATGGTTTTTCATCACGGTGAACCAATTCACCACTGCGATAATTTTTAAAGCTTCGAAAGACGGAAATGCATTCTTCCTGTTTACATTTCTTTGCCAAATCTGGAATATTCAAAATCCCTGTTTTATCGTTGATAGCTAAATCCAAGCGTTTGAAAATACCTTTATGTTCCATGCAATCTTGAAAGAAATCATACCAGCTCCGATGTTGAGCCAATAGAAAGTTTTCAAATTGCCGACAGCCTTTTCCTTTCAGTTCTAATAAAACACCTTTACTTACATCATGAGAGACTAGGACAACAATATCACCGAAACGATAGTGTTCGGGATAAGAATAATAGCCAAAGTCTTCGTGTAGCATATAATCCATATTCAAACGTAAAACCTCACCGATAATTTGAGCCACATCATTGGTAGGGAATCGAATCCGTACATAGTCGAATAACATCTCCAATGGGTTATCGGGATTGAAGCGTTCCAAAGCGTTCAGTAAATCTTCTTTCACCTGTTGAGTAGGGACTGCCTTGCCTGTTTCAATATCCGATAGGTAAGGTCTGGTAATATGAGAAGCAACCGCCAGTTTATTTTGAGAAACGCCATAAGCCAGTCGCTTTTCTTTCAATTCCTTAATCCAAATTTTTTCGTTTTCCATTCGCAAACCTCCAATCTAAAAAAGATGTAAACTATGACCCTTGAGTTTACACCTTTCATATTTTCCGCAATCCTTTGTACCATCAACATTGGTTGATGAGAATTGCCTGTTTTCAGTTGTATTTGTGCCCCCCTGTTAGATAGAGGGGGCTAAAGGATTGGCGTGGCTAACGCCACACCAATCAAAGCAAGTCTGAACCTGTACCTTTCACTTCGTGCGGTACAGGCTCAGATTGCTTTTTTTGAATGACTTTTCCTATTTCTCCTAAGAAATCGTACCTTTTTGGTACAAGGGGTGTATAAAACTCACTAATCACACTTTTTCCTGTATCCACGTAACCTCTTCCCTTGATGGGTTTTAAGAAAAATTGTTTTTGTGTATCGCTTCCGAACATCATACCAAAGCCCATTTCAGACATACGACCCAAAGCCACACGGAAGTTAAAGTTGTCCCGAATCCCATCACTAAAATATTTTGCGTCTGGACGTTGACAGGCAAGAATTAAAAAGAAGCCTGCTTGTCGTCCTAACATTACAATTTGTTTGAGTTTATGAATAACGGTGGTACTTTCACGACCTAGCATATCCATCATTGCCACATATTCATCAAAAATAAGAAAATTGGCAGACAAACCAAGATAAGCATAATTTTCTCCTGTTTTATAGTTAGGGTGTTGTTTCATGGTTTCACTGCGATCAATCATATCTTCGTAAAATTGATTGATACATGCCAACATATCTTCTTTACGGTAATAGACATTATTCATGACCGCCCCTAAGTCTGCCAAATCAGCATTTTTAGGGTCAAGAATATAAAGCTTTGCATTTGTATGCAGGAGAGATTCAATCAATGTGAGAATAAAATAGGATTTTCCACTACCAGTGCCCCCAGCAATTAACATGTGAGGGAGAGAATCGAACTCCCAATAGACCGATTCCATCAATTTGACACGTCCATCTTGAGCTACCACGTCTTCAATGCCAATTCGATTGCCAATAGTATCATAAAGTAGGACATACTCTACATAAGAATCTTTCAACGTTTTTTCCACTAATTCACAATACAATCCTGTTTCTAGTTTGTTTTCTAGGTGCAAAAGCTGATCTTGATATTTCCCTAAGGTGATTTCTACATGAATATGGATTAGTCCATCTTTCATTCGATAATATATTTTAGGAAAATGGCGGATTCGTTGTTTGGTTTTCTTGCTGGGTAAATCTTTAAAGAATCCCTCTGATTGAGTTTCTTCGGCTTCATACCAATGATTTTCTAAAATCATACGAGCTAACTTTTGACGGTGCTCTAACTGTTTTATAGAATCTATACGATAGTGATAATAAAGCCAGCTGATAAGTCCGCATACAAAAAGAGCAGTGAGAATACTGCTCCAAAAGTATGGCGTATGAAGTTGATAGAAAAATGTATCTAACTGAACTGCTTGCCAGTTCACCGATTGTAACGCTCTCCAATGAAAAGGGAGTAGGACGACTAGAAAAACTACCAGCAATGAAATTAGTACAAAATGATAGACCAAGTGCTTATCGTTGGCTTTGATTCGCTCTCCTCTGTCATGAAGCAATGGCATAAAAATCCTCCTTTCCACCTATCAAAATAATTGTGTATTGTAGATACGAGCCTGTTTATCAAAAGTTGGTTGAGAAATGGCTTCATATTTCTGATAAGCGATTCGCTTTTCAAAGCGTAAATTTTTTTCTTTCGGATAATAATGACGTCGATAGAGAGTGTGTCCTAACAGTTTTTTCGCTTCTTTTGTCAACGGATAGAGATAGCGAAACATGCGTCCATTGATTTTCTCAATCCCTTTGTATTCGCAAAATGCCTGGGAAAGCCAATGCTTTTTCTCTACCTGTTCAAAGCGAGCATTTTCCTCTAATAAAAGGCGAGCACTTCGAGGGTGTATCTTTTCCCATGACTGCTTATCACGATAGACACTTGTCTTGAAATACCCGCAGTAAAAGAAGTTGGACGCTTGATAGACATAGCCACATTTTCCCTCAATTCCATCTGCCAGTGTATATAAAAAATGACAGTCCGTATGTTCTTTCAACCACTTAATTAGAGCTGAAAGAGCTTGACTGCCAAAATAATTGGTTTGATTCATTTCTGGAAGAAAACACATCTTTCCAATTTCTAAATAATCTGTGGTTTGAAGGGAACTGTCGGGAAAGAGTTTGCGTATGGTTTGTAGGGGTTGCGTACCCCAGCCTAATTCCACAACGCCTAATAATTTTTCTTCTGAAAAAATCCCTAGAAAGTATTTACACAATCTAGGGAGTATCTTTGAATAATGGTATTGCCGAATAAAAGAAATGGCTTCATCCTTCGGAATTTCTTTCAAAATCAATGGTGTGTTTGTCATAAGCAACACCTATTTTTCACTTTCGGACGCTTCTTTTTTATATTTCTGATGAGGTTTTGTCTGTCCTTTTAATACAAGATCGTCTGCTTTCACGTACCAATCAACGTCTGCCCCTCGAAAAGTAGCCGTCGCTACGGTATCTGCCACAGGATTGATTAATTCCACTTCTGCGTTGTAGTCAAATTCTTTCAAAGGAACAGAAGCGGGGATACTGACTTGTATCATGCGTCCTTGTCCTTTTGATTTTAAGTCATAGGTACGTTCTTTAATTTCTTCGGAAACCGTACCATCTTCATTCTGGATACGAACCTCACGACGCAAGGCGGAAAATTTCAATGTGCCAAATGTCTGGTCTTTTTCAATCACAATACCTTCTGCTAATCTCATATTTTTTCACCTTTCCTTTCTTATGCTTTCACCATATCGTCTGCGTGCATAATGTAATTGGTAAATCCTCGATTGCCAATTTTATAACCTTCTGCGGTAATATGTGGGTTGATGAGTTTGACTTTTTCGTCGGATTCAAAATGTTTCTCGCCAGCTTCGGAGGGAAGAATGACAACAATATCATCTGCTCGTTGAATCGTTGAGTATAAATTGTAACTACGAGAGAGAATGGTTGGTCTGCCATTTATTCGACGTTGTTCAATGTTCCCTTCACCAGCATATTCTAATTGTCCAAATGTTTTTTCCATATTGGGAATGACATATTTAAGTTCCATATTTTTACCTATCCTTTCTGTTTTTATGTTTGAATGAATCTTATTTGTGTGATGGTTTTAAAGGGGGGAGAGCGACCTTTTGATTCTTGATTTTTTATTTTCATAAGTTCACTTCCTTTCAAAATTGGGTAAAAAAATAGACGCTCCGTACTGAGCGTCCGATTCCTACTATATTTAAAACAACGACTACCTAGGTATTTTAAATATTATAATCAAATTCTATTTTATCTAATAATTGAGTGGGATAAAGCAAGTCTCCTTTACTCGTAAAATAACCCACCTCTGAGAAAAGAAATAAATTATTTTTTGCTCTTGAACAAATTACGTATAGTAGTTTTCTCGCTGAACTAATTCCTTTATCAGAAACATTAAAAATTTCATTCCAATGAGGAATTTTCCCGTTTAGAAGATTAATAGCGATAACAGTATCATACTCATTTCCTTTAACTTTATGTGCTGTAGTAAGTGTGATACCATCTCGAGATTTAAACATCTTCTTAAAACTAGATACACTACTAGATAATGAATTATTTTTTATCCGATCTTCTACTTCGTTAATAAAAAATAGATAGTGCTTAAAAATAGACGGGTAATTTTTCTCGTCAATATTAAGATTAACAAATATATGTTTGGTAACAAATTTGTATAAATCAACACCGTTGTCGTCTCCACTATACATTCTTTTCACACTGTTTATTAGCTGTAATAAATCTAAGTCAATAAAATAATCTTTAACTTCTATTCCAAATTCATTTTTTAATATAATTAAAATATCGTTTGCAATTAGCTTTCTTCTTCGAACCTTTTCACCTGATTCAGTAAAGTACAAAATTGCTAACTTGAAAAATAAACTATGATTATTTACCTTAATTGGTGATATATTTATAGCATCAAAATTGCAATACGGTAATTCTTTCTTTAAATACTCACCCAGTGAAAACAGAGGATAGTGTTGAGGAGCAAGTACACAAATATCTTTTTCATGAATGCCGCTTTCAATCTTTTCCTTTATTATATTTTTTATTATGTTGGGTAAATCCTCCTTAGTAACTTTGCAATCATAACTTATAAAACCACGGTCGTTTTTATTATTCCCTCTGCTTTCAATCTCGTAAGGACAACTCTGAAAATTAGAGTAGAAGTCTACTAATCTCTGATTAGACCTGTAACAGCCATGTAGCGTCTTTGATTGAAAAGTGTGACTAGTTAGCATTTCTAGTTCTTCAACTGATTTAGCTATACCATCTAATGATCCATAAATTGCTTGGTCAATATCTCCAACAAACATTGACTGAATTTGAGGGTTGTTTTGAAGTAATTTAGCTATTACATTGTATTGTAATTCTCTAGTATCTTGAAATTCATCCACATAAATCGCCCTTATATTACTAGCAATATTACGTGCAACGTTACTGTTTACAGTTAAAATTTTATACGCTACTAGTAAAATCATATCAAAATCAATTTCTTTATTTTTTTCCAACATAGTGTGATACATTTCAGAAACTTGAGTATACTGAACTTCATTAATTTTAAAATCATGAGAAAGTGACAAATCAATTTTGTTCAGTTCATACGTTTTGAGATTTAAATTCAGCATATTATTAATTTGGCTGACGTAAGCTCTTTGAGTATAATCATCAATAATTGTAAATCCTTTTGATACTCTTGAGAGATTCATTTTAAAAGGATAAATAATAAATTCAAGACAAAACTGATGTATTGTCCCCACCCAAATATTAATATCATCATCTATACTAAGTAAACTTAGGCGTTCCTTAATTTCTTCAGCAGCTCTATTAGTGTATGTGATAGCAATTATTCTTTTTAGTGATCCATCGTGTTTAATTGCTTGGTAAGCAATTTTCCTTGTAAGTACCCTTGTTTTCCCACTCCCAGGACATGCATTTACATAAAGGTTATCTTCACTTTCCACAACATCTTTTTGTTCTAAATTTAAATCATTTACGATTTTTTCGAAGATATTTGTCATTTTGAAACCTCAGCATAAAGTATTTTTGTGTAATTTTCTATCTGATTGATTAGATACACAACATCCTCATCTTTACCAAAGTACTCTAATAAAGAAATTATTGCTATATTCAAATCAGCTGTATCACTTGTTTTTAAACTAGCTGATAAAGCTGACAATTCTGTAGTTTCCTCGTACAAGTCGATTGTATGGAGTAGAATTTTTTTATAAATTGAGAGATCTACTATTTCCTGACATGCAAAAGCAATAGCATTAAGAATATACTTAGGAATTTTGATTAAAAAGTCAATTTTTTCACCTAACTCAATTGCAAACCACCCCTTACCAACATGATTGGCTAGTTTTAACATCGCTAAATTTCTTTCTAAATATTGTTCACTTTGTATTTCTTCTTTATAAGCAGTTATTGTTTTTTTATCTTTGAATGCGTCATCTATAATTGGACTGACATAAGTTAGAATATTTTCTTTATTCACATCTAAAAACTCAATTTCAAATGTTGTATTAGCATAAAAACAATTAACCCAATTGTTTTCATTAAAAAGGGAGGATAATTTTTCTTTTCTTGCTTGACCTTTCTCTTGTGCAGTGCTTTTATACAATCGATGTTCTGATGGGATTGCCTGTTCATCTAAATCAGTTACAATAGCACACTTTCTCTGTATTCTATCATCGTCAAACAAGCTAGCGATATATTCAAACGAAGTACTACCAACATTAATCAAACCTATTCCAAGTTCGTCTAAGTTTATACCAAATAATTTTTTTACTATTTGAGGAATAAGTATTTCTTCAGCATCTCCTTCAACTAAGATAACACCTTTAGAAAAAAGCAATCCATTTCTTTTAACATCTAAATATCTCTCTACTGCGTTTATTAGATTTAGATTGTTCTTTTTTAACTTTTCTTTAGCAAATGAGTTCAGATTATTTGCTGGATTCATAACGATAGATTTGCCATTAAACGATTTTAATACATTCATCCGAGATATTTCAGACACTTCAGCTAAATGTACAGAATGTGTGGTCATGAGAATCTGAGTATAGTTTTTTTGAAGATTTAATCCTTCGAACAGAGTTTTTTGAATATGATGATGAATATGAGCTTCTGGTTCTTCAATCAACATAATATTAAGTAGTTCTCTTGAACGACACGCTTCAAATTCGACTATTTTCAAAGCTAAATAAATCATATTTAGATGTCCTAACCCTAGTAAGTCTAAGTCGATATTTTGTTCTGGCTTCATTGAAAGAAATTTTGCTAAAGAACCCATATCATCTGACATAGTTGAGGAAAGAAGAAGATTAGGAGAATACACTGAACCAATTATGCTATTTAGTTGCCGATTAATATTTTCGCCAATTTTCCTAATTTCAGGAACACTGGTAATAGTCTCATTTAATTGCTGTATAATTGTTTTTAATGACTCAACATTATCTGATGATATTTTTGATTCAATTGTTTCCATGATTCTTTTGACTGGGTTTCGATTGTTTTTCATTTCTCTAAGAACATCTCGAAGAGCGTCAACATAAACAACCGAAATATGCTTGAAAATATCTGACATGTCAATTCTTGAGCCCAACAGAGCTTCATCGTCTTCTTCAGGATTACTAGCTATATTGTCATTGAGTCTTCCTACCAATTTATCATAATTTTCATTGATACAGAAATTTAGATTTGATTTAGATGTGTAGTAAAATTCATAGTCGGATAGACGAATAGAATTTCTAAATTCGTTAAATTGATGAGAGTCTAATTCAGTGGAAATATCAAATAATTGCTTTCTAATAGCTTTGTTAGGTCTAATAAATAGAGAAATACTACCTACACCTTTATCTGCATTTGAAATCAATTCTTCTAAGATTGTTTGACTTTCAGAATTTAAAGAAATGGAAGCACAAATCTCATTGTCAAATTCTTCTTCGCTGATTCCTTCAAATGTCGCAGAGATAATAATCCAATGCCCTTGCCACCCATTTTGAATTCCATGAAAAAAATCTGATTCTTTTAGTGTTTTACTACTATAGTAATAACTATCATCTAATAAGATTCTCAATGCAGTAAGAGCATTGGTTTTCCCTGAATCATTCTCACCTATAATAGTATTTGTCTCATTATCGAATCGAAAGATTTCGGATTCATAATTTCTAAAATTTCGAATTTGAAGAGTAGATATAAACATAAGCAGATCTCCTAACTATTTAATTAATATGATTATATAGTAAGTTTATCATAAATTATGTTAGTAAAAGTTCTCATTATAAGGGAGCGTCAATAATTTTGTGTAAATGATTCTTCCCTACTGCAGATTGTTTCTAATTCTCAATCAGTTGGCTTAGCATTTGTTCGAGCTCGCCTTCGGCCTGTTGGAAACCTTTATGACTGCGACCTAGGAATTTTTGGTTGTAAGTATCAAAAGACGAGACTAAGAAACGTTCCATCGACTCTTCATTTTGGAACTGTTCCTTGCGGTGGCTGTATTTCTTGATTTGTTTATTAAAGGATTCAATCAAGTTCGTAGAATAAATACTCTTGCGTATGGCCAAGGGGAAATCATAGAAAGTGAGCAAGTGATCGTTCGAAAGAATCGATTCAACCACTTTTGGATAGCTGGTTTTCCATTTTTCCGCAAAAGTACCACGTGCTTCCAACGCCACCTCTTTAGATGAGGCTTGATACACCATTTTAAAATCATCACAGACTTCCTTACGATCATCGACACGCACTTTATGACTGATATTACGGGAAACGTGTACACAACAATGTTGAAAACGAGCTTTGGGATAGAACCGACTAATCGCTCCTACCATCCCCTTTAAGCCATCCGTGATGAACAGGAGGACATTTTTCAAACCGCGCTCTTGAAGGTCCAATAAAATTTCCTCCCAAATCGTGATGGATTCAGTCGGTGCAATCGCATAGCTCAATACTTCCTTTGATCCGTCCGGGCGAATGCCAACTGCGATATGAATAGCTTCCTTGGCGACGGTTTTCCGCTTTAACGGAATATACGTTGCGTCCATATAAATAGCAGCATAACGGTCATGAAGCTCCCGCCCATTAAACGCCGTTACCTCTTCTGTAAATGATTTTGTTATATTGGACATGGTTTGGGGCGTGTAGTAATGCCCATACATTTTCTCAATCAAGTCTGCGATTTCCGACATGGTAATACCTTTTCGGAAGAGGTGAATGACGGTCTCCTCTAACGTGTCATTCGTCCGTCTATAAGCAGGAACAGTCTGTTGCTTGAACTCACCATTGCGGTCGCGCGGAATCTGGAGATGAAGTTCCCCATACTCGGTCTTGACCGTACGGTCATAGGAGCCGTTACGAGAATTACCCGTGTTAAAACCAATGCGATCATACTTTTCGTAATCTAGGAAAGCCGTTAACTCCGTTTTGAGAAGCGTATTGACTGCTTTCTCCAAATGGACACGGAATAATTCATTCAAATCGCCTTTGTTCGCTAGAGTCTTTAGAATTTCTGTAGTAAAATCGTTCATAGGGAAGTCCTCTCTTCTGTGAATGTGTTGTGGTAACTCTATTCTACAGAAGGGACTTCCTTTTTTCTATTTACACAAAATATTTTACACTCTCCATTATAACAATTGGGTTAAAAAGAAAATAGATAGTATTCTACCTCATATTTATTTGAAAGTAATATATAAAAGACGTTCAAATTCGAACGCCTCTCGTTAACCAAATATTGGATTCAGAATCTAGTTTTCATATATAAACAGAGTATGATTAGGTGCAAAAATTGCACTTTTATTGCACTTTTATTTTTATTTATAGTGTTTTACTGTTCTGTATATTGTTTTAACTCCCTTGATAGTATCGCATTCTGTTTTATACACTTTACGTTGAAAACAGAGAAGAAGTTGTAGCAGGAACACAAATGAATAACGTTAAATTTATTAAACCTGTATACCCAGGTAATACATTGTACGTTATCGCTGAAATTACAAATAAGAAATCCATAAAAAAAGAAAATGGACTCGTTACAGTGTCACTTTCAACATACAATGAAAATGAAGAAATTGTATTTAAGGGAGAAGTAACAGCACTTATTAATAATTCATAATAAAACAGTGAAGCAACCATCGTTACGGATTGCTTCACTGTTTTGTTATTCATCTATATCGTATTTTTTATTACCGTTCTCATATAGCTCATCATACACTTTACCTGAGATTTTGGCATTGTAGCTAGCCATTCCTTTATCTTGTACATCTTTAACATTAATAGCCATCATCATGTTTGGATTATCTTTATCATATGATATAAACCACCCAATTTGTCTGCCAGTTTCTCCTTGTTTCATTTTGAGTTCTGCAGTACCGGATTTGCCAATTAAGTTTGCATAAGATCTATAAATATCTTCTTTATGTGTTTTATTTACGACTTGTTGCATACCATCAGTTAATAGATTGATATTTTCTTTGGAAATAATATTTTTCTTCCAAACTTTGTTTTTCGTGTCTTTTAATAAGTGAGGTGCGTTAATATTGCCATTATTTTCTAATGCGCTATAGATTGAAAGGATCTGTACTGGGTTAATCAGTATTTCACCTTGTCCGTAACCTGAATCAGCTAATAATATTTCATTATCTAAATTTTTGTTTGAAATTTGAGCATTATAAAATGGATAATCACTTGGTATATCTTCACCAACACCTAGTTTTTTCATGCCTTTTTCAAATTTCTTACTGCCTAATTCGAGTGCTACTCTAGCAAAGAAAATGTTATCTGATGATTCTATTGCTTGTTTTAAGTCGATATTACCATTTACCACTTCATATCTTGTAACGTTGTAACCACCCCAAGATTTATCTTTTTGCCAACCTTTACCATCGATTTTATAACTTGTTTTATCGTCTAATGTTTTGTTATTTAACCCAATCATTGCTGTTAATATTTTTTGAGTTGAACCTGGTGAAGTTGTAATCTGGAACTTGTTGAGCAGAGGTTCTTTTTTATCTTCGGTTAATTTATTATATTCTTCGTTACTCATGCCATACATAAATGGATAGACGTCATATGAAGGTGTGCTTACAAGTGCTAATAATTCACCTGTTTGAGGGTGGATAGCAGTACCTGAGCCATAATCATTTTTCATGTTGTTATAAATACTCTTTTGAACTTTAGCATCAATAGTTAGTTGAATATCTTTGCCATCTTTTTTCTTTTTCTCTATTAATGTATGTGCGATTGTATTGCTATTATCGTCAACGATTGTGACACGATAGCCATCTTCATGTTGGAGCTTTTTATCGTAAAGTTTTTCGAGTCCCTTTTTACCAATAACTGCATCATCTTTATAGCCTTTATATTCTTTTTGTTTTAATTCTTCAGAGTTAATGGGACCAACATAACCTAATAGATGTGAAGTCGCTTTTTCTAGAGGATAGTTACGACTTTCTGTTTCATTAGTTGTAAGATGAAATTTTTTTGCGAAATCACTTAAATATTCATCCATTTTTTTAACGGTTTTAAGTGGAACGAAGGTATCATCTTGTACCCAATTTTGATCCATTTGTTGTTTGATATAGTCTTCAGAAATACTTAGTTCTTTAGCGATTGCTTTATAATCTTTTTTAGATACATTCTTTGGAACGATGCCTATCTCATATGCTGTTCCTGTATTGGCCAATTCCACATTGTTTCGGTCTAAAATTTTACCACGTTCTGATTTTAAATTTTCAATATGTATGCTTTGGTCTTTCTGCATTCCTGGAATAATGACGCTATGATCCCAATCTAACTTCCACATACCATCTTCTTTAACAAAATTAAATTGAACGTTGCGATCAATGTTACCGTAGTTTGTTTTAATTTTATATTGAGCATCTACTCGTTTTTTATTTTTAGATACTTTTTTTATTTTACGATCCTGAATGTTTATATCTTTAACGCCTAAACTATTATATATTTTTATCGGACGTTCAGTCATTTCTACTTCACCATTATCGCTTTTAGAAATATAACTGCTATCTTTATAAACTTGTTTGAAATTTTTATCTTCAATTGCATCAATAGTATTATTAATTTCTTTATCTTTTGAAGCATAAAAATATATACCAAACCCGACAACTACAACTATTAAAATAAGTGGAACAATTTTTATCTTTTTCATCAATATCCTCCTTATATAAGACTACATTTGTAGTATATTACAAATGTAGTATTTATGTCAAAATAATGTTATAATTTTTGTGATATGGAGGTGTAGAAGGTGTTATCATCTTTTTTAATGTTAAGTATAATCAGTTCATTGCTCACGATATGTGTAATTTTTTTAGTGAGAATGCTCTATATAAAATATACTCAAAATATTATGTCACATAAGATTTGGTTATTAGTGCTCGTCTCCACGTTAATTCCATTAATACCATTTTACAAAATATCGAATTTTACATTTTCAAAAGATATGATGAATCGAAATGTATCTGACACGACTTCTTCGGTTAGTCATATGTTAGATGGTCAACAATCATCTGTTACGAAAGACTTAGCAATTAATGTTAATCAGTTTGAGACCTCAAATATAACGTATATGATTCTTTTGATATGGGTATTTGGTAGTTTGTTGTGCTTATTTTATATGATTAAGGCATTCCGACAAATTGATGTTATTAAAAGTTCGTCATTGGAATCGTCATATCTTAATGAACGACTTAAAGTATGTCAAAGTAAGATGCAGTTCTACAAAAAGCATATAACAATTAGTTATAGTTCAAACATTGATAATCCGATGGTATTTGGTTTAGTGAAATCCCAAATTGTACTACCAACTGTCGTAGTCGAAACCATGAATGACAAAGAAATTGAATATATTATTCTACATGAACTATCACATGTGAAAAGTCATGACTTAATATTCAACCAGCTTTATGTTGTTTTTAAAATGATATTCTGGTTTAATCCTGCACTATATATAAGTAAAACAATGATGGACAATGACTGTGAAAAAGTATGTGATAGAAACGTTTTAAAAATTTTGAATCGCCATGAACATATACGTTATGGTGAATCGATATTAAAATGCTCTATTTTAAAATCTCAGCACATAAATAATGTGGCAGCACAATATTTACTAGGTTTTAATTCAAATATTAAAGAACGTGTTAAGTATATTGCACTTTATGATTCAATGCCTAAACCTAATCGAAACAAGCGTATTGTTGCGTATATTGTATGTAGTATATCGCTTTTAATACAAGCACCGTTACTATCTGCACATGTTCAACAAGACAAATATGAAACAAATGTATCATATAAAAAATTAAATCAACTAGCTCCGTATTTCAAAGGATTTGATGGAAGTTTTGTGCTTTATAATGAACGGGAGCAAGCTTATTCTATTTATAATGAACCAGAAAGTAAACAACGATATTCACCTAATTCTACTTACAAAATTTATTTAGCGTTAATGGCATTCGACCAAAATTTACTCTCATTAAATCATACTGAACAACAATGGGATAAACATCAATATCCATTTAAAGAATGGAACCAAGATCAAAATTTAAATTCTTCAATGAAATATTCAGTAAATTGGTATTACGAAAATTTAAACAAACATTTAAGACAAGATGAGGTTAAATCTTATTTAGATCTAATTGAATATGGTAATGAAGAAATATCAGGGAATGAAAATTATTGGAATGAATCTTCATTAAAAATTTCTGCAATAGAACAGGTTAATTTGTTGAAAAATATGAAACAACATAACATGCATTTTGATAATAAGGCTATTGAAAAAGTTGAAAATAGTATGACTTTGAAACAAAAAGATACTTATAAATATGTAGGTAAAACTGGAACAGGAATCGTGAATCACAAAGAAGCAAATGGATGGTTCGTAGGTTATGTTGAAACGAAAGATAATACGTATTATTTTGCTACACATTTAAAAGGCGAAGACAATGCGAATGGCGAAAAAGCACAACAAATTTCTGAGCGTATTTTAAAAGAAATGGAGTTAATATAATGGATAATAAAACGTATGAAATATCATCTGCAGAATGGGAAGTTATGAATATCATTTGGATGAAAAAATATGCAAGTGCGAATAATATAATAGAAGAAATACAAATGCAAAAGGACTGGAGTCCAAAAACCATTCGTACACTTATAACGAGATTGTATAAAAAGGGATTTATAGATCGTAAAAAAGACAATAAAATTTTTCAATATTACTCTCTTGTAGAAGAAAGTGATATAAAATATAAAACATCTAAAAACTTTATCAATAAAGTATACAAAGGCGGTTTCAATTCACTTGTCTTAAACTTTGTAGAAAAAGAAGATCTATCACAAGATGAAATAGAAGAATTGAGAAATATATTGAATAAAAAATAAAATTGTTGTGTTTACAACAATACATAGAAAACAGAGGAAACAATCAAGTCGTTGAATATTTCCTCTGTTTTTTAGTTGAAAAAATTAACCGAAAGCCTGAATGCAAGTCTTGATTAAATCAATAATGCTTGTAATAACACCAGTGAAATCCATATGCATACCCTCTTTCTATTTAAGATACATTAAGTATAATATCAAACAAATAAAAAATGTTAAAAATTCCCTAATTGGCTATTTAGATTGCATAAATGTCAAAAATTTGAAAAACATACAACGACTTTGCATAAAAAATCGTCATATTGGAAATACGTAATTTATTGAAATAATAAAAAAAATAAAAGAACGAAGATGATAACCTAAGTGAGGTTTTAAGTTGTTCTAAGGTTTAATTTAATTTATGTTAAAATAGTTGGTATAAAAATACATGATAAACTATAAACTAAATTCAAAATAACTTATGGGGTAGGCAATTATGGAAAATATTTTAAATATAAATGATAATGAAAAAAGAGTGCTAAGGGAAATTTATAACCATCATAATATTTCGCGTACTCAAATATCTAAAAATCTTGAGATTAATAAGGCAACGATTTCTAGTATTTTGAATAAGTTAAAGTATAAATCTCTTGTTAATGAGGTTGGTGAGGGTGATAGCACGAAGAGTGGTGGTAGAAAACCTATTCTTCTGAAGGTTAATCATCTTTATGGTTATTTTATTTCTTTGGATTTAACTTATAGTTCTGTTGAAGTGATGTACAATTATTTTGATGGTAATGTCATTAAGCATGAATCTTATGATTTACCTGATGAAAAGGTTAGTAGTATATTAAGCATAATAAAAAAACATATTGATATTCAGGAGAAACTTGATACTTATAACGGACTATTAGGTGTGTCTGTTTCTATACATGGAGTTGTGGATAATGAGCAGCATGTGACATATTTACCATTCCATGAAACTGAAGGAATTTCAATTGCTAAGAAAATAAAAGAAATTACTAATGTTCCAGTCGTAGTTGAAAATGAAGCGAATCTTTCAGCGTTATATGAACGTAATTTTAATCATAATTTATCCTACAATAATCTTATTGCTTTAAGTATACATAAAGGTATTGGTGCTGGGCTTATTATTAATAATCAATTGTATCGTGGTGCAAATGGGGAAGCGGGTGAAATTGGAAAAACACTTGTCTCAAAAGTTAGCGATAATGTGGAGATCTTTCATAAGATTGAAGATATTTTTTCACAAGAAGCTTTACTGCATAATTTAAGTAATCAACTAAATGAGAAGATGACGCTTAGCAAATTAATTCAATTTTATAATGAAAAAAATCCAGTCGTAGTTGAAGAAATGGAACAATTTATAAATAAAATTGCTGTTTTAATACATAATTTAAACACCCAGTTTAATCCGAATGCAATTTACATTAACTGTCCATTGTTCAATGAAATGCCTGAAATATTAGAAGCAATTAAGAACCAGTTCAAACAATATTCACGTAACGAAATTCAAATAAAGTTAACATCTAATGTCAAATTTGCAACTTTGCTAGGTGGTACATTAGCAATTATCCAAAAAGTACTACAGATTAATGATATTTACTTAGATATAAAAGCATAAAAAACTAATTCAAATGAATAATCAAAGTTCGTAATTGTCTTTATAAAAAAATCCCTCAATCCGAATTGAATTTTCGGATTGAGGGATTTTTATAGTTCTATTGCAGAAGAAAACTATTTTAAAAATGCTGGTAAATGTTGATAGCCACCTCTAACGTTAACAATATTCGTAAATCCTTTATATTCTAATATTCCTACCGCTATTGAACTTCTAACACCTGATTGACAATGTACATAAATTAGGTCATTTTTATCGAAAGGTATATCTTCATTTAAAAGTTTACCGTGAGGAATATGAATTGCTTGTTTTAAATGACCTTTACGCCATTCATCATCATTACGAACATCTAATACATTATGTTCTTCACCAGTCATTTCAGAACTATGAATAGATGATGTGACGATATTTGTTTGTGGCAAACGGTAACTTTTTACATTTTCAAAACCAATTAATTGTAAAGCATGAATAGCTTGTTGAACGGTAGATTTATCGCCAATTAATTCAATATCTTAGTCATAATCTAAATACCAACCAATTTGATTTATAAAAGTTTTATTAAAAGGAATATTGATAGTTCCATGCATATGACCACCATGGAATGCTTCTTTACTTCGAAGATCAAAAGCAGTTTGTGTATTGCTTGAACTAGGGTAAACATTATATGGTTGGTACATTTGCATACCAAATTGATTTATTTTTTTCATTTGTGAAAAATGGTGTGGTGGAGCTGGCTGATTGAGTGTTAAAGTTTCGATAAATGAAGTTTCATCTTTAACATTAAAAGCCCAGTTGTTTATTTTCTCATAACCCAAAGTAGTTGTAGGTAATGAACCTAGCGCTTTACCACAAGGACTCCCTGCACCATGACCTGGCCAAATTTGAATATAGTCTGGTAATGTTGCAGCAAATTGTATGGACTGATACATTTGTTTTGCTCCGATTTTTGTAGAACCTTCAACATTTACAGCTTTTTCTAATAGATCTGGTCTACCTACATCACCAACAAAGATGAAGTCACCGCTAAATAATCCCATTGGTATACTGGAACCCCCACCTTCGTCAGTAAGTAAAAAACTAATACTCTCAGGGGGATGGCCTGGAGTGTGTAAGACTTCTAATTTAATCTTTCCTAAATAGATAATATCTTGATGCTTAACGAAATGTGTTTGTTTAGGCATATTTTTATAATTAAATTCATCTTTACCTTCATCAGATACGTATATACTTGCATTCAATTTATTTGCCACATCTCTAATACCTGAAGCAAAATCAGCATGAATATGTGTTTCTGCAGCTTTAGTAATTGTGAATCCTTCTTTATCTGCAACTTTTAAATATTTTGTTAAATCTCGTATAGGGTCAATAATCATTGCTTCTCCTGTACGTTGACATCCAATTAAATAAGATGCTTGTGAAAAATTGTCTTCATAAAATTGTTTGAAAAACAAAAAAAACTCCTTTTTAAAATAGATTTTATTGATTAGATAAATAAGTTATGATTTGCTTGCTCAGTATGTCCAATATAAGTACCTACGCCACCATAATCGACTTCATCTCTTAATTCTTCTTTTGAAATTCCCATAACATCCATACTCATGGTACAAGCAATTAACTTTATATCTTGATCGATTGCTTGATCGATAAGTGAGTATAAAGAATCAACATTTTTCTTGTTCATTACATAACGCATCATAATATTACCTAGTCCAAACATATTCATTTTTGATAATGGCATATGTATTGGATCCTTAGGTAACATAAGGTCAAACATTTTGGAAATACCTTTCTTTTTAACGCGAGTTGATTGCGCTTTTTTTAATGCGTTGAGGCCCCAAAAAGTAAAGAAAATAGTTACATCTTTACCTGCTGCTTTAGCGCCATTTGCGATGATCATTGCTGCTACTGCCTTATCTAACTCACCGCTAAATAAAACAATTGTTGTACCTGTAGCAGTGTCATTGATTTCAAATTCTTTTGGCTTTTCTTTTTGAATAATTGCATTAATTACATTTGCTTCTTCAGTAAGATTTACAAGGGTATTCCCTGTTTGTTTCGCCCAACTTTTAATATCACTATTGAAACCAGGATCTGTAACTGTTACCTCGATTTGCTCACCCGTTGAAATATTGTTAATTTCTTTACTGATATTAACAATAGGTCCAGGGCACTGAAGACCTCTAAAATCAAATTGTTTACGATTCTCTTTGATTTCAATATCTTTTTCTATTAAAGGAGCACTATTGAAGTTCTTTGCTTCATAATCTTTATATCCACCCTTTAAATTCACGACATCATAACCTTGTTTGGCTAAATAATCGCAAGCTTTAGTGCTTCGGTTACCGCTTTTACAATGTATATAATACGTTTTGTTGCTATTCTTATTGAATGATTTAATCTCTTCTACTGGGTGTAAAGTTGAACCGTTAATGTGTCCTAATTCATATTCTTCTTTTGTTCTAACATCAATCAATTGACCCATTTTTGCCAATTTTTCTAATTCTTCTTTGTTTAATGAATTAATGTGTACTTCTTTGTATTGTTCCATACTTACCTCCTATAAATACCTATGAGGGTATAATAAAACGGATAGAATCATTTGCCAAATACCTATAGGGGTATTTGACAATTTTGTTTTAATTTATTATTATTAACTTAATCAATTTATGTGGAGGAAATGAATATGACTTATGATAAAAAAATGATTAATCGTATAAATAGAATACAAGGTCAATTAAATGGTGTCGTAAAAATGATGGAAGAAGAAAAAGATTGCAAAGATATAATTACGCAACTTAGTGCATCTAAAGGTTCTATACAACGTTTAATGGGGATTATAATTAGTGAAAATTTAATAGAATGCGTTAAAACAGCAGAAGAAAATAATGAAAGTTCTCAAGAATTAATTAATGAAGCAGTTAATTTATTAGTTAAAAGTAAATAATGGATATAGCAAATATGACTATTATGTTGCTAATTGGCGTACTGGGTGGATTTATATCTGGATTAATAGGTATTGGGGGCGCAATTATTATTTACCCAGCTATTCTTATATTGCCACCATTAATAGGTATACCTGCGTATAGTGCATATATTGCTTCGGGACTTACCTCTAGTCAAGTATTTTTCAGTACACTTAGTGGATCATTAAATGCAAGAAAACAACCAGCTTTCTCTCCTAAACTTGTTATATATATGGGAGGGGGTATGTTGATTGGAAGCATGTTAGGGGCAATTTTAGCTAGTTTGTTTAATGCTACTTTTGTAAATACGGTATATGTAATAATCGCCATACTTGCTTTAATATTGATGCTTATTAAAGTTAAACCTACTACACAAGAGACGAAATCTAAACCTTTGCTATTTATTATAGTTGGATTTGGAATTGGTGTAATTTCGGGAATTGTGGGTGCAGGTGGAGCATTTATCATCATTCCTGTATTATTAGCATTATTTAAATTACCAATGAATACGGTAGTGAACAATAGCATAGCAATTGCTTTTATATCTTCAGTAGGGGCATTTTTTATAAAATTAATGCAAGGATATATACCAGTAGAAAGTGCAATTTTTTTGATAATTGAATGATGATCATTTTCTGAAAATATTATGTGGTCATATAATATAATGCCCATCATTTCACTAATCTCTTTTATTCTCTGAGTTATTTTGATATCTCCTGGAGAAGGTGTCGGATCTTATCAAGAGTAAATTATGAAAAAAATGGTTTAAATCAATGTTCTTACTTTAAGTACATGTGTTTAACGTAAATGATAATTAGTTAAATATAAAAAGGTTATCCCAATCAATAGGATAACCTCTTTATACTTTACTTTATGGTTTGGATTCGCCACTTCAAAGAAGAAATGAAATCAGAGCATTGAATGTTCCATTTTCAAACAATATATAAATACCTAGCCCAATGAATACAATTGGTACAATCCAACGTTCATATTTCTCAATTGTTTCCGATATAAAATCGAAGGAAGCTAGACGGTAACTGACATAGCACAAAACTCCAACCATAATTAGAAAGACAATAGTGACAATAAAGATTTCAGACATACTTAAGGTCGTGAAGTACGGTATATAAATGGAAAAGTCATCCGCACTGGAAGCCAATACGATGAAAATCATCGTCAAAAATAACTGATTAAATGTTCCAGAGGAGAATAAAGATAAAATGCTACTTTCATCTTCATCCTCTTCTCCTTTAATCCATATTTTCACGCCTAGGTAAAGTGGTAAAAGTCCAAGTAGTCCGATAACCCATTGCTGAGGAATTAAATTTACAACCCCCTGTGCAACTAAAAGACTTGCTCCTATCACAATTGCAGTCCCTATATATTGTCCTATCCAAATATGTTTTACCTGACCTTTTTTTACTTGCGAAAACAAAAGAATTAATATGACGAGATAATCAATTCCTGTTGCTACATATACCGCAGTAGCCGTCAGTATCGTCGCGATCATTTTATCATCTCCAAATATTTTAGGGATAGGACTTTTCTTCAAAATGAAAAGTCCTTCCGTAAATTGCACACATATAGTACCTATTTATCCTTCACTCTCATCAGTCGCAAACTATTTAATGCTACCAAAATAGTGGCTCCCATATCGGAAAGAATCGCAATCCAAAGGGTTAGCCAGCCTGGAATAACCAATAGTAAGGCAATTATCTTAATTCCGATGGCAAACGTGATGTTCGCTTTGATGATATTTAGCGTTTTCCTGCTAAGTCTTACTGCAAATGGAAGCTTACTTAAATCATCTCCCATTAATGCAATATCAGCTGTCTCGATGGCAGTATCTGTTCCAGCACCGCCCATTGCAATGCCAACAGTGGATGCAGCAAGTGCAGGAGCATCATTGACGCCATCGCCAATCATAGCTACATTACCATGCTCGGCTTTCATTTTTTTAATATAGTCCAACTTATCCTGTGGCAACAATTCGGACTGAATATCAGAAACGCCTACATGAGCACCGATTGCTTCTGCGGTACCTTGATTATCACCTGTCAGCATAATTGTTTGCTTGATTCCTAACTGATGAAGTTTTAGAATCACATTTTTACTTGTTTCGCGGACCTCATCTGCTACAGCAATCACGCCGAGGATTGTTTGGTCCGTTCCAATAATCATGGCCGTTTTCCCTTGGTTTTGTAAAACTTTCACTTTATTTTCAAACTCAAGGCTAAAATCGGAAACATTTAATTCTTTAAAAAGCCTTGGACTGCCAATGTAATAGGTTGTTCCATCTATATTCCCTTGAATGCCCCGACCTGTAATAGAAGTGAAGTCCTTCACTCTAACATCGGAATAAGTAATATTATCTTGCTCTGCTTTCTTCATTATTGCTGAAGCAAGTGGATGTTGTGATCGATATTCTAAAGCTGTAATAATGGAAAACAGCTCTTTTTCTTCCACTTGATCATTTAACACTTTAAAATCTGTTACCACTGGTACACCTTTTGTCAGTGTTCCTGTTTTATCAAATGCGATTGCCTTAATGGCTCCTAATTCCTCTAGATAGACACCGCCTTTAATCAACACACCTTTTTTAGCTGCATTTCCAATTGCCGAGACAATCGAGATTGGAGTAGTAATAACTAATGCACACGGACATCCAACTACAAGTACCGCTAATCCTTGATAAACCCAAGTATCCCAACTTCCACCAAAGAATAAAGGTGGAACGACTGCAACGAGCGCCGCAATAACCATAATGATCGGCGTATAATATTTCGCAAATTTATCTACGAATGCTTGCGCTGGAGCGCGCTCCCCTTGTGCTTCCTCAACCAGATGAATAATCTTGGAGATAGTTGTATCCTCTACGTATTTGGTGATTTTTACTTCAAGTAGTCCCTCTTCGTTAAGCGTGCCTGCAAATACTTCATCATCTACCGTTTTGGCAACAGGGACAGATTCTCCTGTTATAGCAGCCTGGTTGACAGCCGACACACCATTTATAATGATCCCATCCATGGCAATTTTCTCCCCTGGTTTGACGATCATAATATCACCCACGGCAATATCGTCCACATGGATCATTATTTCCTGACCATTCCGCCTAACAAGTGCTTCTTTTGGGGCAATATCCATCAATGAACGAATGGACTGTCTTGCTCTATCCATAGAAAAACGTTCAAGTGCTTCACTGATTGCAAAGAGAATGACAACAATGGATGCCTCTGCCCATTCACCAATGATGGCAGCTCCAATAACTGCAACGGTCATCAGGGTTTTCATGTCGAAATCAAAGCGTATCAAATTTTGAAAACCAACTTTAAATAGTGAATATCCGCCAATTACAATCGAACTTACAAATAACATGGACGTTACAAGGTTATCTTCTCCATTTACAAAGTGAGAAAGGTAACCAAAAGCAATCAGTAATGTGGCAAACAGCAATGTGCTGTGTTTTTTATAAAACGGTATTTTCTCTTCTTTAGGAGCCTTAGTGTCTTCTTTGACCGCTTGTATCGATGGATTCGCCAGTTTTTCAGGAATTACCTTAAGATTCTCGAAAGCACCTGCTTTTTCAAGCTCTTCAACCGATGCGTTTCCATATACATCAATTTTAGAAGCGCCAAAGTTCACTTTTGCATCCTGAACTCCAGCTAGTTGTTTTACATTTTTTTCAAACTTCCCAGCACAGTTTGCGCAAGAAAATCCCTCCACACGGTAAACATTTTTATCTTCTGTTACCACTGGTTCGACCCTTCTTCTAGCCTTCTCTGGTGCCACTTTAAGATTCTCGAAAGCACCAGCCTTTTCCAGATCTTCAACGGTTGCACTGCCAAAGACATCAATTTTGGAAGCTCCGAAATTGACTTTAGCATCATGCACCCCTGATAGTTCTTTTACATTTTTTTCAAACTTCCCAGCACAATTCGCACACGAGAAACCCTCCACACGGTAAACCTGTTTATCTTCTGTTAATGTTTTTGTTGAACTATCCAATACTAGCAACCTCCCTTTGATGCAAGAAAGCTTTTTCTACAAGCTGTTTAACATGCTCATCATCTAGTGAATAATAGACTAATTTTCCTTCTTTACGGTATTTTGCTATACCTAAATTTTTCAATAATCTTAAATGATGGGATGCCGTAGCCGTTGAAGATTCAATGATATTAGCTACATCACAAACACATAACTCTCCCTCTAAAGACAAAACATAAGCAATTTTAACTCTTGTATCATCTGATAGAGCCTTAAAAACTTTCGCTACATCCATAGGATTCTGTTTAGCAAGGTCTTTTTTAGCCCTGTTTACCTTATCTTCATGAATATAGGTAACTTCACACATATCTTTTGTCATAATTACCCTCCTTATTCAAATGACTGTTTGTTTGATGATTATAATATATCCCACTATAAACAAATAGTCAAATGATTGTTTGAATGATATATAATTAATATTAAAAAGGATTGGTTTCTAATGTTAGAAACCAATCCTTTCGGAGATTTTAACCAAATTTTAAAGTATCTTAAACATAACTGCCCCGTTAGTTTAAGTGCATCCTTTCACAATCTGTCTACAGATTAATAATAAAAACTACTCTTTATTATACAGATCTCCATATAATTTTTGAATTTGGTTCTGTAATTTTTTATTTTCTTTTTCTAATTCCATAACTCTTCTTTTTAAGGTTTTTATAAGGATTTCCTCCGAACGAGAACTTTTCTTGGGTTTTGAGACTACATTTGATGTTATTTGACGCTCACGAAGGGATTCGATTCTTTGCCTAATATCGTGTTCCTTATAAAGCCATGATTTAGAAACATTAGCTTCCTTTGCTATTGAATTAAAATTAATAGCTTTACCTTCAATCGAAAATTTAGAAATCGCTTTGTCTACTTTTTCTCTTGTCTTTTGTGATTTCTGCTTCGCCAAACGTACAATTTCTGTTGTATTTCTAACTTGTTTATTCATTGATAATTACCCCGTTAAACTTCCAATGATTTGTTCTAAACGCTCTTTAACACGGCTATTAGTCTCTATTTGTCTTTGCCATTGTTTATCCTTTGCTATGGTTAATAACTCTTCTGTACGCTCTAACTGTTCTTCGTGCTGTGGTAAGAATTGCTTACTGGTACAGAAGTGAGTGCAATCTAAGCATGCATTCGCATGTGGACAACCACCTGCTATTACTGGCAATCTACAATAACCATTTGGAAGCACTTGTGCATTTATATTTTTCTTGAACCATTGAAGCTCTACATCATCGACTTCACTATCATCATCTAGATTGAGCACATCTCCATTATTGGTAACCAGTTTTTCTTGAAATTTAGTAAATTCATTTTTTAGAGTTTCATCAAAGATATGAGCGTATCTGCTTGTCATTTCTGGGCTTTCATGTCCCAAAAATTTCTGCACAATATGCTGGGGCACCCCGTTGTTAATCATTCTTGTTCCTACTGAATGGCGAAAGGCATGGGCATGGAATCTATAAATCTCGCCTAATTTATCCACTATATTTTGCTCATAAGCTAATTTATTTAATTCGCCTCTAAATGTTTCTTGTTTTAATGGCGATCCATCTTTTCTTGGAAAGAGGTATTCACTATCTGGAAATTCCTCTGAAACTTTATCTTCCCGAACTTTAATAAGTAAAACTACCTCTTTAGATATTGGAACTATATGCTCCTTTTTCATTTTCCATTGATAATACTTTAAAAAGTAATCTCCATCTTTGTCCTCTAATAAACAGCCTTTTTTCAAGGTGCACAATTCACTTATCCTCATTCCACATTCTTGAACAATCATAGTCATCGTAGCTATATATTCGGGTAATTTATCAAGATGACTGTTCAATTGCTCTAGAACGAATTCGTCTATAAAGCGAGGTTTTGCTCTTGGTATTTTCGGATAGTCCTCGGGATAAATTAATAATTTGGAAGGAACATCATCCCATTCTAGCCTATGAAGGGTACTAAATAGTCCTTCCAATATAGAGATCCTCCCAGTTATTGTACTAGGTTTTATCCCCATCATGTTTAGTTCACTTAAATATGCTTCAATTTCCACTCTCGTTAATTGGTGTACTCTCTGAACGTGTTTAAACTTTATGTCCAGAAAATTAAAGAACTCTTTAAGTTTTTGGGCAATATCACTTACATAGGAAAAGCTATCCATGTTCAATCTTAACTTACAATATCTTTTTACAAGCTGTTTAAAATATGTATTCCGAAACCCTTTAAAGTTAATTGTATATTCATATTGTGTTGGGTTAACCTTATCATCTGGCAAAGGTAAGTTTCGTCTATCCCAAACGTCTTTATCCCACTCCTCTCCATCAAAATAAAAATCCTCATAAAACTCAATAAATTGTTTAAGATTAGTAACATAGTAAGAATTAGCTTTTACAGGTGTTTTTTCTTGATTAGCAGTAATCTTATAATTAGTGGTGGTAATTCTAACACCCTGTTTTGTCAAATATGTTCTATACTCCGTCATTGCTTTATCAATAGGAACTTCAGTAATTGAAGTAATGCTGGGATACTTTAAATCTAAAAAATCCAACATTTTATTAATTACTGTTCCTTTTCTAATCCAGACAGTTTTTGCATTCCATATTCCATTGTTTAAATGGTAAAAATAAAAATATTTCAATTCTGTTCTTAACCACAGATTTTTAACACGTTCAAAACGAACCCAACGATTTCTTAAAGCAGGATTCTTACTTAATTCTATGGCAGAAGGATGTGGACATTTTCTTATATCCCAACTATTATTAGCCCAAAACCCTTGCATTTCTTCATTCATTACAGCTATTTTTTTGCTGATCTCACTCTGACTGATAATTTTCCTTTTACTAGAAGCATTCATTTAGCTGGTATTCTTTATCTAGTAATAAATACAATGGATACGGCTTATTCTCCACTTCTATCCTTTGAACCCTCACACGCGCCCCCCTCTTTAAACACTTTAAGTACTACAAATTATAAACCTTGTTAATTTTTATTTAAAGTAAAATCTCCCTTTAACATCTCCTCCTGAACTACTTTAACTACTATTATTTATTATACTATGGTTAATATGTCTCCACTTGGGTGGTTATGGCCAATAATCATACCCGTTGCGTTACTTAATATGGCTGTTTTAAATATTTCTCGAGGATGTATAACCGCAAAATTAATGGTTCCTATAGAGACGGTTTCAATATGTGTAGGTTCATTTTTGCTATTCAAGCAAATTAAAATGAAGTGTTCTCGGTCAGCATTTCCTATGAAGTCACGCATAATATCAGCAGCGTCTTTTGGTTCTTCAATACGTCTTTTTAAATACCAAAGTGTATCTTCTTTAACCATTTGGACTTTGACAACATCTATTCTTTTTCTACTCATTATGGATAAGCTCTATACTTTCTATTAAGTCAGGGTGAACAATGGATGTGATAGAATCATCATTCATATAAATGGAATATAGCTCATCTAATTCTGAATTATTTTTTTTGTTTGATGAAAAGGCGATAATGCCTTTAATAACATCGATGTGTGGTTGATGCATTAAATATTGGTATACTTCTTTCCATGTTTGATTCATTCTATTTAGTCTCCTTTAATGGTTTAATTGTCCATGCCTTTCTAGCGTATGGATTTAATGGATGCATGATTTCATTTGTTTGAGGATTTGTTAATATACTGATTTTCTTACTGTGAGGTTTTAACATGTCTAATACTTCATTCACTCGATTTTCCACAAGAGGTTTTTTTCCGTAGGAACCCCAAGCCAATAAAACACTATCGGCTTCTTTGACAGCTTTCATAATGTGAATATCCGTGTGCTTGTCATGGCTGTTTTCGATATGTTTTAAATTAATGGGGGTATCAATATTTGAAAAAAGATTTATAAAATTAACGCCACCATATTCATCTTTTTCAGCTACTTTATTGACAATAAGTTGTGTTGTAAGGTCAACGTTGATAACACCATCATAATGAGGATACATCGTTATAATTGTAAGTACTTCTTTATCAATATCCCAAGTTTTCTTGAGAAGATAACGATGCATTTTATCCTGACTAAATATCGCTTCAGTTTCTAATACACTTTTGATTGATTTCATTTTATCTAACTCCTTTATTTAATATTCTTCAGGTAACAACATGACGTAATAAGAAAGGTCTACATCATCTTCTCGGATAATGTAGACCTTATTAATATTGATAGCTTTTGAATAATTTGCCTTATGAATTTTTACGTACTCTGGACGTTCTTGCTTATGTTTGATATATAATTGACTATTATGCATATTGAACTGGAATATATGAAAGTAATCAATCTCTTCTAGTTCCTTGAATTGTTCGTTTTCGCGTTGCGCTACAAGTTTCCATAACTGTTGCTGCAACATTGCTGGCAAGTAATTGGCAATACTACGTGTAATATAACGTTTCATGCTCATTTCTCCTTTTCTATATCTTTCATTATTGTAATAACTTCTGTAATGACTGTGACGCTTATCTGAGCTATGTGTATCCATTTATTCATTATTATAATTCTCCTTTTCAAGTAAGTGTCTTTGATCTAGTAGTGGCATAACTGTGTTATGAAGATATAAGAAGTCCATATCGTTTGTTTCATCAATATAACCAATCGCAATAAGTTGTTTTTGATAGTAGAGGATAAAGGGGTATATATGCCTTTCATGAAGTGTGTCAGAGTAGTAAGTATACGTATGAAGGATTTTGTTGGTAAGCGGACCAAGTCTGATATATTGATCAGGAAGGATATTATCTGCCACTTCATCGATAGATTCACATTCCCATTTTTCGTCCTTTGGCAGATTGAATAAGTTAGTTATATACTCTTTGAGTTGTTTTTCTAGTGTCATGGTTATGACCTCCTATAATGTTTTTGATGTATACATGTAATACACCATATAGATAATATATGCTTCAAAAAAATTTTGTTTCGTTTGTGAATCCCATTGTTATTAAGAAAATATCCCAATAGAAAATTATCACAATTGTTGATATGACAAGGAAATCCCATTATCCCGCTCATTTCTCAGGAAATATAGCGATATATTTATATATCATTTGGATTTGGTGGTGTCAGTACGACTTACTTTTTCTTTTTATATTATTTATTTATAAATAATAATGGGATTTCGGGATTACGCTTGCGTAATCCTTATCCTACATGTATTTATCAAATCCCATTGCTATCCCGTTCATATTTTATTTTGGGATGTTCTTTCGTCATACAATATAAGCTTCACATTGAGTTGTGACTTGTTAGTATGTTGAAAAGATTCGTTAGATGGGTGTTATTGAATGACGAAAGGACAGTACATAGATATTAGATTTGAAGAAAGAGCGTTTGAGGCAAAAATAAAGACGAAGTGCTGAGGAGCACTTCGTCGAGAGGGGTATTATTGAAAAGTTGTTTAATAATTTCATTATTGAGTTTTAGTGTAACGTAGAACTGTTTTTTATGATTACCGTCTTTACGAATATCAATACGGTCAATGACTGTAAGATATAATGCTTTGAGTTGTGCTTTATCCATTGATTCTATATTTTGAAATATTCGTTGTAATAGGGCAGCGATTTGTTTCGTATCATAAGATAGTTTCTCTTGATTTTGTTGCTGTTTGAGTTGATTCATTTGATTTGTAATGTCATTGAGTTGTGTTTCATATTGATGAATAGTTGCTTTCAATGCAGATGTTAGGTCCGGATTATCTTCAATGGTTTTAACTAAATTATGGAGTTTCCCGCTGACTTCATCGTATTGTTGTTGTTTATAAGCGATATCGTGGTTCAATGCACCAATATCGACTTTATTTTCTTGATTGACACGTTCTAAGACTTGGTTAATGACTTTATCACTTTTGACAATTTCGAGTATTTGATCCATGACGTATTTCTCAATCACATCAGCTCTAACGCTATTCGCAGAACATACTTTTGAGCCTTTGTTTCGGAAGTTACTGCAAGAATAATAACGTATTCGCTTCTTGGTACCATCTTTCAATGTGTTCGTTGTGTTACTAGCTGCCATTGGTGCACCACATTGTGGACAATGAACGATACCTGTTAATAGATTAGTTCCTTTACCGTGGACTTGAGGTTTTTGACTGACTTGTTTTTTACGTAATTGGACTTTATCCCATAAGTCTTGAATAATAATAGGGGAATGCTTACCTTCAGCTATTATTGGTTTATCATTCAGCCCTTTACGACGCTTTTCATTCCAATCTTTGTACTTTGCGAATTGAATTTTACCAACATAGAATGGATTAGATAAGATATAGGTCACTGAACCAATACTGAAAGGCTTTCCTTTTTTAGTCACGTATCCTTTGTGATTGAGTGCATTCGCAATTTTACGATATCCGTGGCCTTTAGCATATGACTCAAATATATATTTGACAATATTCGCTTCATGTTGGTTTATCATGAGTTCATGCTTGCTATCCGGTATTTTGTCATAGCCCAGCGGCAAATTGCCTTGATAATAGCCTTCTTGAGCGCGTCGGGTTTGACCCATGAATACATTTTCGACAATATTATTTCTTTCAAATTCTGAAAAACTCGCTAGAATTTGTAGCATCAATTTACCACTGCTTGTATTGACTTCCATACGCTCAGATAAGCTGAAGAATTCGACATTTTGACGATGAAGGTCTTCAACAATTTTGAGTAAGTCAGAAGTGTTACGTGCTAGTCGGTTTGTTTTGTAGACCATAACAGAATCAATCTGACCTTCGTTCGCATCTTTTAACAAACGTTGTAGTTCTGGTCGGTTCATAGATTTTCCAGAGATACCTCTATCCGCGTATACATCTACAACAACAAAGTTATTGAAATCACAATATTCTCGAATTTGATTGATTTGTCCATCGATACTATAGCCTTCAGTACTTTGGATTTCCGTTGATACACGAACATAGATACCGACACGTTTTTGTTTGAGTTGTTGCATGATTTTTTCATCCTTTCTGATTAAGCAATCGATGATTGCGAGGTTTGGTTCACAATGTTCAATGGTTCATTTTTGAAATAGATCCCAACAAGGGCTTTATTTTTTGTAATGCGAATTTCATCAATATAGGGATGCAGCATGTTTAACGTGAAACTTTTCTGTATAACCTTTTGTAGTGATGTTTGTAACTGATTATCACTTATGGAGGATATGGTTTTGTGCTTTTGATTCATCAAATGAGTCTGTTTTCTGAATGATTCAGCATCAATCATACCTTTGGCAAGTTTATCTATCAGTTGTTCTTGAGTTAGCGTACTTTTAGCTTCTATCACTCTTTGTTTTTTGAGGCGTTGATGAATTGCATTATTAATTTTTGAATAGAGCTGTTGGTTTTGAAAGAAGTTCTGACATGTAGCTAAGACTTGAACTTCTAATTTTTGTGCATTTATTCCTTTGAATGAACAGACAAAGCGAGATTCATTCATATTTTTAGGACAAATATAATATCGCAATGTATGTTTTTTTCTTATTGTCATATTTGTCAGTGTTGAGTCACAACAAGGACATTTGATCTTTTGTTTCAGCTGATTCTCTGAAGGTATACAGTGAAGTTGCTTCTTATTACGGATTGCTTGAGCATGTTCATATTTCGTTGCCGAAACAATAGGTGGTACCATATTGTTATATTGACCATATTGATTGATGACACGACCACAATAATTTGGGTTCATAATTATATTTCGTACCTGATAAGGCTTGCGGGTAATAAGTTTATTATCGTCTTCTAAATATTGTGCAATCTTCTTGTAGCCATATCCTTGAAGATAATAATTGAATACAGCTTTGACGGTAGGTGATTCATCATTATTAATGATGAAAGTACCATTTTGATAGTGATAACCGAAAGGCGCATGGGTCGTTATGAGTTTACCTTGTTTTGCCTTTTCTCTAAGTCCATTTTTGACTTGTTCTCCAATATTATCGGATTCAAGTTCAGCCAGACTCATGAATATATTGAGTTTTAGGCGATCAAACGCTTTATCCATATCAAAATAGCCATCATGAACACTTAGAATATGAACATGATATTTTTGACAGAGTTTCATGAGTTTTAATGCATTTTTCAAGTTGCGATGAAGTCGATTCAAGCGATAACAACATAATACGTCACATTGTCTTTGTTGGATGCGTTCGGTGACTTGTTGATAGCCTGTTCGATTATCTGTTCTGCCTGATTGCTTATCACTAATGTATTGGATATTTTGAATATTGTGCTTTGGAGCTAATAATTCTATTGCTTGCTTTTGAGCTGGGAGTGATTGTTGTTTCGTTGTACTTTGGCGCAAATAACCAATGGCTCGTTTCATAGTATTTCCTCCTTTCAAAGAGATAATATATATTTATGAACGAAATTATAGATAAGCCCAACACCAGTCGGGTGTTGGGCGGTATTATTAGTCATCAGCGTGATTGATTTCTTCAATAACCAGATCGGCTAATAGTATGATTAATTCGTCCATGTATATCACCTCATTATTCATAGTATTAACAACAATTCTTTAGTTGCATCTCAAAAGTAGTAACGAATTCGATATTCTTCTTTGAGCAAATTTTTTTAAATGAATGTAATCTTCATATTCTCCATATGCAACAATGGACGTAGGTTTGATTACTTTCTCCAAAATGTCATTTATTAACTTGTACTCCTCAGTGTAAGTGTTACTTATTTGACGACCTTCTTGTTTACAGCATTCCTTCACAGTATCTAGGGGTGTGCTTTCTAAGTATTCAAATCTTTCATCTTCAATTTCGTGAGCTAGTGCTACTGTATTCATAGTACAATTCCTCCATTGATTTAATATTTGTGCTACAACACCTTTAAATAGGTGTTGTAGCAAATTTATTTAATAACATATTTTAAGCTTTAAAAGTCAATATCACCGTTTTTATCCCATTCTCTTGCTTTTGAAATCATGTCTCGTAGTATTGGATGTTGGTGTTCAGAGATAAATGATAAGGGTATATTGAATTTACTTTTTTCAGATAGACCAAAAATAGGAGCGTATGATTTATCAAGCTTAAGATGATAAAATACGATGGTTTTTGGTTTGCCTTCTTTGTCTTTGACACTACGTTTTGTTGTTTTACGATTGGCGTCTGACTGGATGTAATCTTTATCCCTCAGTGCATCAATGACATTATTTGTATCTTGGAAATTATGTTCTTTTAACATATTTTTAAAAACCGAGGCAATCATTTTCACCTGGATATGATCATCTTCAAGTGAAATCATTCCATAATTTTCAATAAGCGTTGATAACCTAGTGTCGTCAGAAAACTTACCACGATTTTGTGCTACAAATTGGACAATGACTTCAATTGCTTTATCAGCTAGGCTTCGCTCACTAACAGAATCTAAATGATAGTTAATAAGATAGTCCCTTACAGCATTCAAATCAACAGGTGTGGCAATGACACGTTCCAATATACGTGCTGATGTTGTAATGGTTGCATAGCGTTTGAACATCCGAATTCCTGTATTGCTGGTTTCTTTTTCTAGTTGAGTGTTGAACCACTTATGTTCAGCGTTGAACCATTTAATGACTTCTTGTTCACGATTGAGCAGATATTTAGCTACTAATGGCATGATATGACCGTAATTAGCTGATGTTGCTTTTTTAATAGTATCTGCGTTGTCAGCGTTAGTTGTAAAAGCTTCAGATATTTCAATCGTACGTACATTCAAACCATCATTACGTGCACTATTATTGAAAATACTGTGTTCAGCAGTACTTATTACTGAAGTGCCCCAATTTTTGAGGTCTTTGACACTGCCATCTATACGAGAACGTTGTCGAGCTTGTCCTTCAGCAATTGAGTAGAGTAGGCCTGTTGTATTACGAAATGTAGCAGCAGATAATTCATCTAATACAATAGGTACACCATAGTTATTACTTAAATATCCTTCAAGCGCGTTTCTAGTGCCATTCCAAGATCTAAACAGCGTATTACTACCTTTAGTAGGGTTGCCGGCTATTGAGACTCCTAAAGCCGCTGCAGTTGATTTACCCGTGCTTGAATTTCCCGTAAATGAGAAAATCGTACCTGCGAATTCAACCTCATGTTTTGTTTTTAAAAACGCAGTTACTAGTGAAGAAACACCAAACACTACAGCAAGTTCGAGTAACAAGTTCCCTTTTACTTCATCAAGATACATTTGCCACCAGCCTTCAAAAGTGCCTTTAGGTTGTAGATCGTACTGTGTTTCACAAATGATTTCATCCGCCTGCAACTGTGTAATTCCTTTTAAAAGATATGGTTGATCTAATGAAATGACGATATCATTATCAGTATTTAACACACCGACACCCGTATACAACGGTGACATAGGCAGTGATTGGCGCATTAATTGTAGTGCATTGCTTAATGATTTAATGTACTTCTCATTGATGCTAAAGCCATACATGATTAGTGAAGGTAACCTTTGCGATGTTAAAATATCTGAAGTTTCAATACGTTCAATATTTTGTCCGTTGGAAATAACAAGTTTCTCAACCCCAGAATTGGGGTCAAGAAACTTGCTTTTAATTAAAATTGGACTAGATAAGCGTATTGACTTTTGCTGATCATTTTTACCTTTCGGTGGTATAACTTCATACCATGAATCTTCAGTAAGCCAGTATGGATATTCACTAAAGATGATGTTAGTCATTAGTTGTTACCACCTTTCCAGTTATTTTGATGATTCATCGGATTTGGTGCAGTCTTAAGGTAGAGCAAAGATGAACCTTTTTTTCCAACTACAATGAATGGAAGGTTAGGTGTATATTTTACAAAATGTGCAAACCAACGACCAACATCTTGTTGAATTTCAGTCGAGCACAAAACATTAGCCCTCACATTCAAATCGTGATACATAAACAGGGTGCCTACAGGTAAATTAAATGCGATGCTTGTAACAGCACGTTTTAGTGTATAAAATTCTTTTTCTTTCATCATAAGTTCCTCCAAATAAGTCTTATTAGTCAATCAATACTGTAGATGCTTAACACCTCAATGGTTGATTGCTATAATAAGCATAAATGAAGCATTTTAATTAGACGCGGAACAAAAAATAGGGAGGGGGGTATATATGATACCTACGATAGAAGAGATTATTGACAAGTATGGCAGTTTAGTAGATTGTCTGCAGTTGGATATATCAGGTGAGGTTTATGAAGATTTATTGTTATTAAGAAGTTTAAGCGATTTAAATGAACACCAAAAGATGCATAGAGTATCATTTATACAAAAACACTTTAACTCTAATTTTGATTATTTGTTAGATGACTCAGAATTTAGAAGTATGAATAAAATTTATAGAAATTTAAATACTATGACGTATATCAATAGTCAAAACAATGAATTTAAACTTAAACCATTTATAAATGAAGAACAATTAAAATCACTACTTGCGATAAAGAAAGTAGATGAACATTTGAGTTATGACCCATCTATTACCTCAAAAGCATTAGCAGATATAAACAAGACGCAAAAAAGATTGGTTACAAAGCCAAATATTCTCTATAATCGATCCAAAAAAGAAAATGAGTATGTACGGTTAGGAGGAAAAATATCATATACAAAGATGGAGAAGCATTGGGAATATTTACATAATGAGATTCAGTATTATAATCTTACTAATCAATTAATTAGTTATGTTGCTTTAGAAATGGAATATGCATGGGCTTTTTTAAATGAATTATTTTATTTAATAGAATTATATTTGAAGGCATTTAAAGGACAAAAGAAAACTGGCCATGAATTTGAAGAAGGATTGAACGCATTTATTCAATCATATGTCATTATTTTACTTATAGATATAAGATTACCGACTGTTAGGTTATATATTATTAGGCGTATTGTGGATGAATGCGAAAAAGAATCAGATAATCAAAAAAGAATTAAACTGATAGAGGAATCCATTAAAAAGTACAGATATGTAAAAGAACAGATTGAAAGATTTGAAAATGCGTTGAAAGAAGAATTATCAATCGCGACTTTGTCTATTGAACAGAATATGCTAGAAGCTAAAATTGATTATTATAAGGAATACTACTATCCTAGAAAAAAAACAAAGCATAACAATATTGAATATAATGTATCATTGTTTTTTAAAGCTGTAGATGCTTTAAAGAAATAGTTTTTCACTGACAATATTTATAAATATAATTAACTTTAAAAAATGTTAAGTTAGACCAGGATTAATGATTCTTAACTACACAAAAATTGTATGAAGTAATCTAAAGAAAAAATAGATTAATCGTTGTATGACGAAATTCAAATAGAAACCATTTTCCCATATACTTAGGAAAGTAGAATCTATAAAAATAGTTTTGAGCATTATATCTAAGCATTATTGAGTACATTGATATTCATGAAGACAACAATAAAAAAGCTTTACGTCACAATAAAATTCAATAAAGAAGTAGGTACTTTTTAATAACTATCCTCTTGACGAAGTGCACCTTAGCACTTCGTCTTTGTTTATACATTAAACAATATCTTTCAAATTATAATTTAATCAATTTTAAATTAGATAAGTAGTACTATAGTAATGCAAAATTAAAAACTAAATGAATCAGAGACAGTATTTAAATTTTAAAATAGTATTACTACATTAACAATTTATTCACAATAGTAAAATTTGTGAAACATCTCCTTTGTACTTCATGATATTTTTAGACAGGAACAGACTAGCTGCTCATATAGTCCTACTTAATAGATAAATTGTATTGAAATTTTTATTAAGTACTATTCTACTCTTAATTAAAGAAGACACCTTATGAAAGTAAAAGTTGATTATTCAGAAACATTGAATACTGATGGATTATGGAATACTTGTCACCCTAATCATCCAAATATCGAATAAATGTTATATGTCATTTATAAGTTTTTAATCTGTAAAAAATCCTAAAGGTAAAGTGATTTTCTTAAAATTTTAAGATATATAGCTTTCGAAATGAGAATAAAATATAAAAGGTTTATACATTAAAAGGAGTCTACACATATAATCAAAGATTATATATAGTTAAACAAAATTTAAATAGAAATTTTTTCGCAAATATCAAAATATGAAATCATTGATATTTTATTTATAAAATATATAAAGAATAAAAGGTTATAACAAGTAATTGTTTTAAGGGAAAATCTATTTACACAAAGAGATATAGTGAGAGAATTATTATTTTTTACTCATGAAAATGAAGTTAGGATTTTTGGTTTTGTCATATTGTCTTTACTTATAAGTAAATAATGGATTTCACAAAAAAAATTACAAAAATTTTACAATATACAAGTATTTTATTGTCATTGCTAGATATTATAATAAATCCTAGTGATACATACCATTTTATATAAATTTATATGCAATTAAATGTATGATATTTAGTTGTATAAAACAATGATATAATTTTTATGATTGTTTAAATTTTTTAATTATTGAAAATTAAATTTCCATATATTAAAATGAGGTTGATAGGACTAGCTGTATATGTGTCATATCAATTTTTATAATATTGAAGGGAGACAGACAAGGCGTTATGAAGAAAAAAAGAGGTGTGAAATTAGATTTTATCCCTAATAGACTTAATAAGTATTCTATTAGAAAATTTACGGTAGGAACTGCTTCTATTTTAGTCGGAGCTACTTTACTTTTCGGGATAGGTGAAGAAGCAAAAGCGAATGAACAACAAAATAATTCTGTACAATCACAGTCAAACAATTTAAATGATGATGGTCAATCTGAAGAGGCTATAGAAAAACAAACATCAACAGAAAAACAAATTGTAGATCAAGAGAGCACAGAAGAAATTGCAACTAATGAACAAGAGGTCGCTAAAGAAGAACAAACAGAAGAAGCAGCAACATCTGAAGAATCAAACAAAGTAGAAACAGAAGAAGCAGCAACATCTGAAGAATCAAACAAAGCAGAAACAGAAGAAGCGCCAAAAGCTGAAGAAGCAAGCAAAGTAGAAACAGAAGAAGAGCCAACAGCAGAAGAAACAAACAAAGTAGAAACAGAAGAGACACCAACAGCAGAAGAAACAAACAAAGTAGAAACAGAAGAGACACCAACAGCAGAAGAAACAAATAAAGTAGAAACAGAAGAGACACCAACAGCAGAAGAAACAGACAAAGTAGAAACAGAAGAAGCAACACCAGCAAGTGAAGAAACAGTTAAGCCAGAGACTTCTGCAAATAGTAACGAATCTAGTGAAAATAATGAGAGTGTAGTTTCTTCTTTAAAAGAGAATGAAGATAAAGAAGAATATTCTTTCGCAGCTATTTCTGAGAATGATGTTAATGATCAAATAAAAGTTGGTGAGTTTAACTTTGATAATAAAACTTTATATCCAAATAATTCTGGATACTCAAATATGAGCGCCAAATTTAGTGTTGATGGTCCTGTAAAAGAAGGGGATTATTTCACATTTGTTATTCCAAATAATTTAACGATTGACGGAGATATTGATTATTCAAAAACGGATAACTCTATGAAATTAGTGGATATTAAAAATGCTAATGGAGATATTGTTGCAAAAGGTGAATATAATGTACTTTCTAAAACTGGTAGATATATTTTTACTAATTATGTAAATGGTAAAGAAAATATTAACGGATTTTTTGAATTACCACTATGGACTGATAGAAAAATTACTCCTTATTCAGGGAACTATGATGTTCAATTTGATATAGCTAATGAAAAATTTAATTCTAATATAGATATTGATTATGGTGATCCGTCGATGGGACTTCCAGGTGAAGATGGAGCAAATGTTTCGTCATTTATTACAAAAATAGATAAATCTTCAGGAGAACGAACTTATAAACAAACTATATATGTAAACTCTAAAAATAATAATTTAAGAGACACTACTGTGACTTTGCAGGGTTATCATAATGATCCTAATACAAGTAGTACAGTTCTAAATAAAGATGTTACTAAATTTAAAGTGTATAAATTAGCTGATGGTGCAAAAGTAACTGACAGTTATTATATTGATCCTAATAGCTCTAATTATATTGATGTTACTAATGATGTTTTACCATATATCTACGATAATGGTGATAACACTATCACATTTAATTTTGGTGATATCAATGAAACTTACATTATAACTGTAGATGGTCAGTATGATGATAGCGGAGAAAACGTGAAGACAAGAGTAACTGAAACAAATAGTGACATTTATGGTGGAAGCAAAAAGTCTTACTATTGGGATAATGAGAACATAATTCGCACTGGTGATGGTGGAGCGGATGGAGATAATAGACAGAAATATAAATTAGGTAATTATGTATGGCATGATATTGACCGAGATGGTGTACAAGGAACAGATGAAAATGAGAAACCAATTTCAAATGTAGAAGTAATTTTACGAGACGAAAATGGTAAAGAAATAGGTAGAACAAAAACAGATGAAACAGGTTATTACGAATTTGATGGATTAGAGAATGGGAACTATGAAGTTGAATTTATAACACCAGAAGGTTTCGAAGAAACGCCAACAGAACAAGGTGAAAATGAAGAAACAGATTCAAATACAAGAATCACAAAAGCAACAATTGATGGCGCAGATAACATGAGTGTCGATAAAGGTTATTATGAATTAGATGACTCTGATTCAGATGCAGATTCTGACTCAGATGCAGATAGTGATTCAGATGCGGACAGCGATTCAGATGCGGATAGCGATTCAGATGCAGACAGCGATTCAGACGCAGACAGCGATTCAGATGCAGACTCAGATTCAGATGCGGATTCTGACTCAGATGCAGACTCTGATTCAGACGCAGATTCTGACTCAGATGCAGATTCTGACTCAGATGCGGATAGCGATTCAGATGCAGACTCTGACTCAGATGCAGACAGTGATTCAGACGCAGACAGTGATTCAGACGCAGACTCAGATTCAGATGCAGACTCTGACTCAGATGCAGACTCTGACTCAGATGCAGACAGTGATTCAGACGCAGACAGTGATTCAGACGCAGATTCAGATGCAGACTCTGACTCAGATGCAGACTCAGATTCAGATGCGGACTCAGACTCAGATGCAGATTCTGACTCAGATGCAGACTCTGATTCAGATGCAGATTCTGACTCAGATGCAGACTCTGATTCAGATGCAGATTCTGACTCAGATGCAGATTCTGACTCAGATGCAGACTCTGATTCAGACGCAGACTCAGATTCAGATGCGGATTCTGACTCAGATGCAGACTCTGATTCAGACGCAGACTCAGATGCAGATTCTGACTCAGACTCTGACTCAGATGCGGATTCTGACTCAGATGCAGACTCAGATTCAGATGCAGACAGTGATTCAGACGCAGACTCAGATTCAGATGCAGACTCTGATTCAGATATGGGAATGGGTTCAACTGATTCAAACAACAATGGTGGAAACGGCATTGCAAAAGCTGCAACTACAGATGATCATGATAAATCAAATAATGATAAGAAATTACCAGACACTGGTGAACAACCAATAAATAACGGTGCTTTATTCGGCGGTTTATTTGCTGGAATTGGATCATTATTCTTACTTGGTCGTCGCAAAAAAGACAACAAAGAAAATAACTAGAATTATATAAATGAAATTTTATGGCTGGGGCAAATTTTTTGTCCCAGCCTCTATGATTTTTAGGGTAGTTTCATAATTTTCATTAATAAAACAGATTTAGGCTTATTTTTATAAAAGTTAATACAGAAAGGTATGTAATGTATGGAGATATCTAATCAACTAAAGAATTTATTCAATAGTAATTCTGATGTAGAAAAAATATTTGTTAGTGTTGGTCATCCTTCCCAAAAGGCTATAGTAAAAATGTTTAAAGCTAATAATGCTGAACGAAATATTAAAAAATATATCGAATCATTTCGAAAAAATACTGGTAAAAATGCTGAATGGATCAAAATAGATTTCGTTACATCAATTGAAAAAATTAAATATGAACAATTAAAGCATGATTTAACTCATACTCGTAGAAATTATGTAGAATATGGCTTTTCATTAGATAATAATTGGGAGTTAGCATTCTTACCTGAAGAAATTAATACCAATGCATTTATAAGACCAGAACCTAATAGTAAAGAGCTTTTCATGTCTGAGAAGAATATTAACAACTATATTAAAAAATACAAAAGAATAAGAAAATATTTCACACATCGTAATTATGAAAATGAAGATGTTTATAAGTTCTACACGAAAAGCTATTTTATTGAAAAAGATCAACTTATTGAATTAGAAGAAAAGGGATATCGTAAAGGTCTAAGAAAAATTGATAATATTAATGAAGAAATCGATCGACTAATTGAGACAAGTACTCACTTTTTGAAAAATCAAATTCAAGATAACGGAAAGTATATTTATGGTTATTTTCCACATTTCGATAAAGAAATAGGATTTTATAATAATTTACGTCATTCATCTTCAACATATGCATTAATAGAAGGTCTGAGTTATTTAAATGAAGATGTCACAATTGTAGAAAAGGCGATTGATTATTTAATCAAGCATTATTTATATGAAGTTGATGGCGCAGGATATATATTTGATGATACAGAAGGTATGAATGAAATAAAATTAGGTCAAAATGCTGCATTTATCTTCGCGATTTGTGAATATTTAAAGCATGTACCTGAGAAAAATCAATATTTAGAAGCTGCACAGAAAGTTGCAAAAGGGATATTGACGATGATTGATGATCAACAACAAACGATTCACGTATTAAATTATCCTGATTTAACGATAAAAGAACAATTCAGAATTGTATATTATGATGGTGAAGCTGCTTTAGCATTATTAAGACTTTATCAAATTGATCATAATGAAGAATGGTTGAATACAATCAAAATGTTATTTGAAATGTTTATAGAGAAAAAATATTGGAAGTATCATGATCACTGGTTAGGATATTGTACAAATGAATTAGTACAAATTGATCCACAAGAGAAATATTATAAATTTGGCATTCAGAACGTATCGAGTTATTTAGATTATATGCAACAAAGGGAAACGACATTCCCAACATTTTTAGAAATGTTAATGGCGACGTATCACTTAGTAGAAAAAGCTAAAAAGACAGGCTATGTTGAACTTGTTGAAACTTATTTAGATGAAGAAAAATTTATTAATACTATACATTTAAGAGCTGATTATGAAAGAACAGGCTACTTTTATCCTGAAATTGCTATGTATTTCAAAAATCCAGCACGCATTGTGAATTCATTCTTCATTAAACATCATGGCTATAGAGTAAGAATTGATGATATTGAACACTATTTATCAGGGTATGTTCAATATCAAGAAGTGTTTAGAAAAAATGTTTATAAAGTATAAAAAAAGAGACATATGCCTCATTTCAGACTATGGACAAACTGAACTTAAATTTATAAGTTCAGTTTGTTTTTAGTATAAACTAATAATTTTCACTAAAATCATGATTAAATTACGTTTTATCATAGCTATTTGTGGCTCTTTAACGAGATACATTGCCAACTTTTTATGATTTATGGCAGCGCAAATAAGCGGTGGTGTCTATGGAACTTTTTTACTACCTTTATATCTTGCCCATCTCTTACTATGCTGTTCTTTTGCATCACCAAATCGTGTTTTTACTGTTTGCCCCCTTAGTTTATATGTTTTTTAATTGAATCTATAAGCCTTAAATCTTCTATTATATCAAAATCATCTTGCCAAACATATCTTCGAATTTCTCTGATATAATTTCTATTTTCTGTACATTCACTTAATAGTGGAGCATGATTTACATATAATAGGATTAGATTTGTGTATAGTCTATGACTTGTTAGCATCGTTATTTTAATTCACATATACCTTTCCCTCGTCACTCGGTCATGGCAGTTTGTAATTTTTGTTCAATTAAGTCGATATGTTTACTGACCAAATTCCGTTGTTCATTCAAGAATTCTAGGTGTGCGCGTAAAACGCTTGAGACATCTATTTTGTTTTGATAAAGCATGTCTGTGTTTTTTCGTATTTCTTTTAATGGCATATTCAAATTGCTTAGGCACTGGATAAATTTAATCATTTCGATATCGTCGTCTGTGTATAAACGCTTGTTATTGCTATCTCTGTCGATGTGTTTCAAGATATTCTTTTTCTCGTAATAACGCAGTTTGCTTTTAGGTATATTGCAATTATCTGAGACATATTCAATGTAATATTGTTTCATATAAGCATATCCTTTCTCTTAAACCAAGGTTTAACTGATATTGTAATCTATACAAACATGAATGAGGAGGAAAGACAATGAAAAAGGCTTTAATTGTTGTAACAAACATTGCGAAATACGATAATTTAGACAGACCTACGGGTGCGTGGTTCTCAGAGGTTACACACTTTGCGAAAGATTTCTATGACGCAGGTTATGATGTTGATTTCGTAAGTCCGAACGGTGGATATGTGCCTCTTGATCCTATCAGTCTTAACCCTGAAATGATGGGAGCTGAGGACTGGGAATACTACACGGATCATGATTATATGAATAAATTTGGACAAACATTATCTCCAAAAGAGGTTAATCCTAGCGACTATCAAGCCATTTACTTTGCAGGTGGACATGGTGCGATTTGGGGTTTTAGAAATAACAAAGAACTTAACGACATTGCGTTAAGTATTTACAATAACCAAGGCGTTCTCTCTTCTGTATGTCATGGTGCGGCTGGTCTACTCGACATTAAAGAAAATGGCGATTACCTCGTTCGTCATAAAGACGTGACTGGTTTTACAAATAGTGAAGAACAAGCAAATGGTACAACTGAATACATGCCATATTTATTAGAAGACGAATTTATTAGTAACGGTGCACATTTTAAAAAAGAGGATGACTGGAGTAATTTCGCAGTCGTAGATGGTCGCATTGTCACTGGTCAAAATCCTCAATCAGGACATGCAGTTGCTGAACATGCTTTAAAAATCTTAGCTAATCAATAATTTTAAAAAGGAGCGATACACATGAAATCATTAATAATTGGCGCTCATGGTGGCGTTGGTCAACATCTCGTACGCAAACTCAAAGCACGAAACGTTGACTTTACTGCCGGTGTTAGAAAAGAAGAACAAGTTGAAGTTTTAAAAGCAGATGGTATTGATGCAACTTACATTGATGTTGCAAAACAATCTATTGATGAATTAATAGAATTATTTAAACCGTATGATCAAATCCTTTTTTCCGTCGGTTCTGGTGGAAGGACAGGTGACGATCAAACAATCATAGTAGATTTAGACGGTGCAGTGAAAGCAATTAAAGCAAGTGAACACGTCGGTCGTCAACACTTTGTTATGGTATCAACGTACGACTCACGTCGAGAAGCTTTTGATGCGTCAGGCGACTTGAAACCATATACCATTGCTAAACATTATGCGGATGACTACTTAAGACATGCAAATTTAAAATATACCATTGTGCATCTAGGCGCTTTAACAAACGAACATGAAACGCAACAATTCAATATGAGTGCGCAATTTGAAAATGTACAAAATCCGTCTATTACAAGAGAAGATGTAGCAGAAGTGCTTGTTTCTGTATTAACTGATGAAGCATTACAAGGTCACGAATTCCAAATCATCAATGGTGATTTGTCATTACCAGACGCAACGACTAAATATCTGGAGGAATAATAAATGAATAATCAACAAGTTGTACTTGCAAAACTACCATAAGGTATCCCTCAAGACCGTTGTATTTAGATTTGAAACAATAGAAGCACGAGAACCTTAAGTAGGTGAAGTTCAAGTAGACTCCATTTATTTATCTATAGATCCTTACATGAGAGGTAGAATGAATGATACAAAAAGCAATATTCAACCTTTCTAAGTGGATGAGCAATTACAATTTGTCATGTTCGCACTCGCGAAACTATTATAAGACTTATCATAGCAACGCCTGGAACATTACGTTTTGTTCCAAGCGATTTTTTTATATTTACACTTAAAATCAATGTATATCAAATGATTCTCAACATGGGGCATGGCAATGTATATGCGCTCTTTATTTAATTATGATTATATCAAACATTTACTTTGTAATTTGTCTATAGTGATAAGTCTCTAAACTAAGAAAATCAAAAGTTAAATTGCGTGTATGAATGTAAAAAGAAGTAAAAAATTTATATTTTTATATAATTATTTTGTGGCATTGTAATATTAATGTAATAATGTGGCCTGTAAGACAAATATGAGGAGGGTTTTTATGAAAAAAGTTTCTAAATTTATTTTAGATAGTAGTTTAGTTTTGAGCTTTTCTGTAACGCCCGAATTATTTAATGTCACTCAAGCACATGCACAAGAATCTGTGAAACCTTCTTTTAATTATAGAGGTTAGACAGCACATCAAAGTAACTTTATTCTAGATAAGAAATTTAAAACATCTCTAAAAGCTGTTAACTTCAAGATTAATAATTACAAGATTACTAAAAATAATAAAGACTTATACGATCCAACATATTACGGGGTTTCTAAACATAAAGCGAATGGTGTTTTCTTCTTATTAGACCGTAAGTCAGTGAGCAAAAAAGAATTTTTGAATCATTACGTTGAAGCAAAGTATACATCTACATCAGCCTGAGGTAAAGAATATATCTATAAAATTGAAGATAAAGATGTGAGATTTTTTGTTAACCAAAAGGATTATGTCATCAAAGGACAAATCATTAGTGAATAAAATGAGATACTAAGCATATATGAGAAGTGGGATAAAATTCATTTTGAATCGTAGTCTCGCTCCCTAAATTAATTTATACTGCATTTAATTCAAAAGTTATTTTACATGTTTAAGATTGACGATAAAACAATATAAAAAACCGCATCATTAACCGATACGCAGAAGCATATCACAAATAAAACTAAAAAATAAGTTGCGTATAATTTATTTTGAAATTGATTAAGTATATGGTATCCCCATAAAATGTAGTTAACCTACAATAGTGCTAAACTATAGCTTTGTAAACTAAAATGTAAATACTCATAATCAAATTGCAACAATATAGTTCCAGAATGCTACAATTTGAGGACAAATTGATAGCATCAATCACTTTAAAATGAAGCTAGGAGATGACTTACATTATGATTAGTAAACAAATAAAGGATTTACGCAAGCAACATAATTATACACAAGAAGATCTAGCTGAAAAATTAAATACTTCAAGACAAACAATTTCTAAATGGGAACAAGGTATTTCAGAGCCAGACTTAAATATGCTTATGCAATTGTCACAATTATTTTCTGTTAGTACAGACTATCTCATTATAGGAAGTGACAATATTATTAAAAAAGATAATAAAAACTATTCATATGTAAAATATTGTATAGTAAACTGATGGGTTGCTAATTACGGGAGCATTTAATCATACACTAATAAACCAACACTATGTCATATGAACGTTAAAACCACAACAAGTCGCTATAATTGTTGTGGTTTTTATATTTGTCATTGATATTTTACAATCAAGTATTTGTGAGGTTTTTCTTTCCTAATTTCATATACCTTATTACATGTATTACACCTTGATATTTATCAAGGTTGATCATACAATCGACTCCATTTTACTAATCTGAAATTGTATTTTCCTTGTCTCTTTTATCAATATATATACCTGTTAAAGCGACAACTGCAATAAATCCTAGACCAATCCAAACCGTTTCAAATAGATGTGTTTGAATCGTTAATATATAACCAATCGCAAGAAAGATAGTTATATGAATGAATCGCAATAACATATTAATTTTAAAAGTCTTCATATCTTTTGCTTTAGGTTTATTTTCTAATGCTGTTAAAAAAAGGTTGATACAAGTAAAAGCTATGATAAACACTAGATAATAAGAATATGTTTTGCCTGCTTCAGCAATAACAATAGTCAGAAACAAGAATGTTAGAATAAGTAAAACTCTTATTTTAATCATATGCTTAATAATAAAATCCATTTTTTTCTCCTTTATGATACTTCATTATTTTTACTTTCCCTGCGATATATATAAATTGCTATTATTACTATAATAAAAATGTAAGATAGTACAATAAAAGGATTGTTAATCCATTGATTGTCTACACTAAATATATACACACCTATAAAACATAGTATAAAAAGGATAATATTTAATATCATATTTACCCTAAAAGCTTTGATACTTAAAGCTTGTCTCTTGTTTCGAATGCCGATTAACCAAAAATGTATTGTCATAAATAAGATAGTTAACGGTATATAGTAATAAGGAGAATATATATTATCTCCAATCAAATTAATAATAGCTATAAAAATAACAATAACTATCATTCTTATTTTACTTGCATGTTTTACAATAAATTCCATAATATCCCCTAACTATTTCAATATTCATAAGTACCATCTTTATAATTAATCGATACACCTTTTTGAGTATTAGATACCCAAACGTTTAAGTTAACAGTCTGACCGTTGTCATTAATAGAATAAGCTCTTACATGTGAACCACGTGGTAATAATTCATCATTATTGTACACAGGGCGTACATCATAATAAATCTTAGCTTCAGGGTGATTATATATCGCATTTCTCACTTGAGTTTCAGGATAACCCATACCGCCACCTTCACTAGCTCTATTACTACCAACATTTTGCGCTCTTGTACCGAGTGTTAAATTATGTGTTTCCATATCTCCACCCAATGACCATGCTAATGAATGAGATTTGTTATAGATATAACCTCTATAGCCATCTAACTGTAATATTTGATTATTACTTTCATTGCCTTTCCATCTTTTTTCAAGTGGATCGTAAATACCGTCTTTAAATTCGCCTGCAAGTCTAACTACTGAATCAAAAGAGGGGCGTTCTTGCGCTTTAGATGAATGACTATCCACTGCTTCCTTAGTCACAAGCGCTGTAACTCTTCCGCCACGCCCTAAATTGTCTAAATCTGAATAGTTAGCCCAAAATTTATCGTTTCCATTTTGATTAATAAGTTTATGATCATAATCTATGAGTGTTGTTTTATTGTCATTTAATAAAGCGTAATTTTCTTCGTTAGTCTGTACCTTAATAAGTGCTTTATCTTCTTCACTTGTTTTTACCGTTGATTTTTTATCAAAGGCTTTCGACTTTAATTTATTCAAGCCTTTGTCAATTTGGTTATTTGCTTCTTGTTTAAGCTCTCTTTTTATATCCTGCTCTAAATCACACCCAGCTAACAGTGTAATCATTAGTAGCGTTGTAAGTATAATCTTGATGTATTTCATTTAAAACTCAACCTTTCTCGTTAAATTGAGAGATAGCCAATAGGGTTCTGTTGCAAAGTAAAAAAATATAGCTAACCACTAATTTATCATGTCAGTGTTCGCTTAACTTGCTAGCATGATGCTAATTTCGTGGCATGGCGAAAATCCGTAGATCTGAAGAGACCTGCGGTTCTTTTTATATAGAGCGTAAATACATTCAATACCTTTTAAAGTATTCTTTGCTGTATTGATACTTTGATACCTTGTCTTTCTTACTTTAATATGACGGTGATCTTGCTCAATGAGGTTATTCAGATATTTCGATGTACAATGACAGTCAGGTTTAAGTTTAAAAGCTTTAATTACTTTAGCCATTGCTACCTTCGTTGAAGGTGCCTGATTTGTAATTACCTTTTGAGGTTTACCAAATTGTTTAATGAGACGTTTGATAAACGCATATGCTGAATGATTATCTCGTTGCTTACGCAACCAAATATCTAATGTATGTCCCTCTGCATCAATGGCACGATATAAATAACTCCATTTTCCTTTTATTTTGATGTACGTCTCATCAATACGCCATTTGTAATAAGCTTTTTTATGCTTTTTCTTCCAAATTTGATATAAAATTGGGGCATATTCTTGAACCCAACGGTAGACCGTTGAATGATGAACGTTTACACCACGTTCCCTTAATATTTCAGATATATCACGATAACTCAATGCATATCTTAGATAGTAGCCAACGGCTACAGTGATAACATCCTTGTTAAATTGTTTATATCTGAAATAGTTCATACAGAAGACTCCTTTTTGTTAAAATTATACTATAAATTCAACTTTGCAACAGCACCATTTAACGCCTTTGGCGTTTGAAAATTTATACATGAAAAGTGTCTAAGAAACTGTTGACATTCCAACATAAATAGTAACAAAAATACTTAATACTCCTTAAAAAAGAGAGTTAATGTATGAAATATACATTGGAAGGTACATATTTAAAGTCTGAGTACGGAGATGAAATAAATAAAAGATAACTAGATTTCAAACCACAAAACCACATAATTAAATAATTATAAATTAAGACATACTTTACTATTTCAATAAGTCTCATTTTAATAAGTTAATTAATTATTTTTAAGAGGTTTCGTGGTTTACACAAAGTTGATTATTAAAGTTTCTTAATTGTTTTTGTAATTAGAGTACAAACTAGCTTTTCATCTACTTTATTAGTTAGATTATCTAATAATGACTTAAAAGAAGTCACTGAATTAAGTAGGCTATCATCATCATTAAAATCATTGTCTAGCTCTTTAGCTTCAAATATGTCTAAGTAATATTTATCTGATACAAAGTTTAATGATGCTACATCACTTTCCATTTGTTGGACGAAGTTGTTGTGATACTTTATCCAATTATTAATTGAGTTTATTATACTGTTTATTAAATCCTCATAATTTATGAAATTATTATATTTAGAAGTGTTGCTAATGATATAAGTTAATCTATCCGTAATATCAAATGTTGTTTGAACGGCATTATAATGTTTCTTTGTGTTTAAAGGAGTGAAAGTTAATCTAAAAATATTATCAATTAGACTTGCAACTTCGTTTTGTTTATTAATATCAATTACTCCCTCAATTTTTGTCCATATGAAATCAGTTAAGTCATCAGCAAATACAATTTTTTTATCTATAATGAAGTTGCTCATTAGTACAGGTATATTAATTAAATCTTTCTTAAGTGTTTTATAATCATCAGCTTTGAGAGATGAAAACTTTCCTAAATCCATCATTTTTATGTATGGGTTTTTGTAAAAAGTAGCTATAGCTGAAATAATTACGAATTCGTGAAAATTAAATGTTCTAGGAGTAAATTTATTATAAATAGTTCCCTTTCCCATAGACTCTTGATTAGAAGAATGAATATTATCTGCTGCAAAGTTTTTAACATCAGCTAATTGGAAGTGCATATCATCACCGACGATTTCATAAAAGCTTTTATCAATATAATGCATAATATTATTTAAAGCGAAAATAGATTCAGGTTTGTATTTTGATGGGTTTATATCTTCTAAATTAGAATTTATTAACTTAATAGGCTCGGGTAATTCCAGTTCCGTTATCTTTTGTATATTACTTTTAATAAGCTCTTCAATAATTTCAATAATATCATCTTCATTTTTTTCTACATCTTTAACTGTTTGATCTGAAAAGTCAAAATATGCAGGAGTATTAACATCTCCAATAACCCTATTGACTAAATCAATCTTATGGATTCGTTCTTTTTTACTCTCAATATCTTTCATTGAATGCTTATTCATATAATCATATTCAAACATCATTCTAGGAAGAGTTACTATTTCGCTGTCAAAAAGTTTATGTTTGAAAAAATCGAGTGTTGATCGTTCGAAGTTATTCCAAAGATTCATTTTAGTTTCTTTATTTAAATCAGCTTCTAAAGCATCATAAAGTGAATCTAAAACACGGCGGATTAATAATTTATAAGCAACCTTTGAACTACTACATCTAATTATTGATTCAATATCTTCGTCATAAATATATATTACAATCCCATTTAAAGTATACTCACTAAAACTCTCACCCTTATTTAATTGCTTTATAGAAATAGTTAAAGATTTATCAATATCCAATGTTTTTAATGATGCCCTACAGTAGTCTAATACATATCCTAGAAATATATAGTTATTATCGGCAACTTGCTTAATTTTAAACTCCATATCAAACACCTCGAATTTTGTCAATTATTTTGCTCAAAGCAATTCCATTTATTATTTTTTAAATGGAAACTGCCTTTCCTATAAGGATGTATATTATAGCTAACTTAAGTTATTTCTTGAGTATAAATCTTAGGAGGTTTTTATAATGAAAACATATGTAATGAAAGATGTTTATACCCTTGATGAGAAAGTTCATCACATAGAAATTGAAGCAATAAAAGGAGAGCAATTTAAGTATACTACACAATTCACAATAACAAGTGATTGTAAAAATTTAATTACTCTTTTGATTGGTCAGGCTTTGATGTTGCCAAGTAAAACTGAATTTTCAATATACGACTTGTTGGATATGGTTGGTGAAGATGTTTATGGCGACATTTACGATGAGGAAGTATATGCTATTAACATTTTACTTGAAATGTATTTTGAAGAACATTTCAAGCTATGCCAGTTACAAGAAGGCGAAGCAGAAAATATAATAGTTAAGATTTTTCAAAGGTAATTAATCTAGGAGGTAAAGGAAATGGAAATAAAAGCAAATAATTTTTTAATATCAATGGATGGCAATAGTAATTTTTTATCAATTCAAACTGAATTAAGTCAACATGCTATTGATGTTTTATATCAATTAATCTCAGTAGGAATAAATATGCCCGATCATGAAATGTTTTCATTCGAAGGTTGTGAAATAGAATTGGGTTTAGATTTACTACATGAATTTAATAGTCAAATAGAATATAAATTAGTCGATATGTTGTTTCATTTATTCTTTTATGAATTTAAAGGGTGCAGTTATATGTATGAATTGGATGATGAAAGTTTCATTCGACTGAGAAGAGGTTAGGTAACATGGGCAGAGAATGGTTCTTGAAATGTCTAGAAGAAGCGTTAAGTAAGAGAGCAAATGAAAAATTTACTGTGAAAAATTTGCTAATAGATACAGGTGCAAAGGATCCAACAACAAAGTTAGTAGAAAATGTCGAAAATCGGTTTCGATATTATGTAATGTTGAATGAGTCTGTACATTTTGAAATGTTTTGCAATAAAAATCAACTTATTTTCGTAAGACTTACGGATTTTTACGGTTTCGATGATATTTAAGTAGTATTTGTAAATAAGATTATGCATGGAGGTAAAGAAGTAATGAAATTTGAAAATGATAATTATTTAATAAATTCAAATGGTTGCTTTAAGAAAATGAAAGGTACCAATGATGGAGAAGGTGAGAAGCTAGTTAAACTAGCTTCTCCAATTTTTATAGTTGCTAAGTATAAAGATCGAGTATATAAAAAGGAACAGCTTATCATACAAGATATAGATGGTGAGGAATACATTTTAGATTCAAGCATATTAAGTTCACGTAATTTGTTTAAATTAATAGAAATGGGATTTACTATTAATGAAAATCGCATTAAAGAATTGAGTAATGCTTTACAGGAGTACAGAGATAGTACGGTGAAAAGTAGGTTTTATAAAGGTGTGGGTGTTTTACCTACAAATAAAGGAACAGTTGTTGTACTTGATGATATCCATTTCAGTCCTTCAATGACTGAGGAAGATATGAATCAAGTGATTTGTGATAATAAATATGATTTATCGCCTAAAGGTAAATTAGATGAATGGCTTAAAATGTTTCAGCAGCAAGTGAATGGCAATGTTGTATTAGAACTAATTACCATCTTTGGAGTAAGTTCATTAGTTACAAGATATTTATTCTTGCTAAATGAAATTGAGTTTACAGGAATAATATATTCATTGACAGGACAGTCATCTAGTGGCAAAACTACAGCAGCTATGTTAGCAGCATCAGTAGCAGGTAATCCTAATAAAGGAGATAATACTTTATTTTGTAGTTGGAATGCGACTAAAGTAGGTATTGAAAATATCGTGAGTTCAAACTTCGGGGTTCCAGTGATATTCGATGAATTATCGACTTCAACTATTAGTAATCTAACCAACTTGTTATATTCTGTAAGCGAAGGGCAAGGAAGAGAACGAGCAGATAAAAATGGTAACACAAGGGAAAAATTCAATTCAGGTACTTCAATTATTTCAACGGGTGAATATAGTATTTTTAATAATTCAGCAAAAAATGATGGATTAAGGGTACGTATCATTGAGATTAATGATGCCATAACATCATCATCTTCGAATTCGGATGCTATTAAAAAAGTTGTAAGAAAAAATTATGGTCATATCTTGCCAATAATATCCGAGTATTTATTAAATAATGAAGAGGAATTGGTCTCTATTTATGAAAAACATAGACAGTGGTTTGAAGTTGAATTAGCAAATGAAGAAAGCAACACAGGAATGCGAATGATAAGTAGGTATGCTGTAATTTTAACTTCAGCAACTGTATTTGAACGTGCTTTAGATTTGACATTGAATAAAGAAGGTATGAAAAAATATCTTTTAGAATATCATAAAAATACAATATCAGAGCGCTCTTTAACTGAAAAAGCAATGACAGCTATTATTCAATATGTCGCAGTAAATAAAGGGAAGTTTATCAAAGATGGATCATTATCTAATATGATTGAAAACAATGGAACTATAATAATTCAAAATGATTATGTTGAAGTAAAGATTGTACGTTCTATCTTCGAACGTATGTTAAAGGATAATGGGTTTGAGGATACAAAAAATGTAATCAAAGCATTGGATAGAGACAATAAATTAGTTACAGATAAAGACAGAAAAACAAATCAAAGAAAAGTGAAGAATGGTAATGATGAATTGGAATCAATAGTCTTTTATCACATAAAAATTGATAGAGCATTTGCTGAAACGTTGGATTTAAATATGTATATTACATGATTATTGATAACAATTTGTCTGTAGAAACAAACCAAGAAAGGCGTTGAATAGTATGAATAATGAACAAGTTGAAGCATTTATAGAAGTGCTTGTTCCTATAATGGAAGAACGTATTAATAAAGGTAAATAATCTAATTACGTACTACAGGTTGTAACCTGTAGTACACATATTTTTATTTGGTAGAAGTGAAACAAATTTACAAATATATATTATTACATTGATGTTATATGCCAAGGTATATAACGACAACTAAGTAAAAGGAGCGAAATATTATGGAAAGAAAAATTGCACTATACTCAAGGGTGAGTACGACAGAACAGTCTGAGCGTGGATATTCTATTCATGAACAAGAACAAGTCCTCATCAAAGAAGTTGTTAAAAACTATCCAGGTTATGACTATGAAACTTATATTGATTCAGGGATATCAGGAAAGAATATTGAAGATCGTCCTGCAATGAAAAGATTATTAAAGGATGTCAAAGACAATAAAGTAGAGATGGTACTAAGTTGGAAATTGAATCGTATTTCTCGTTCAATGCGTGATGTATTTAATATTATTTATGAGCTTAAAGAACATGGTGTAGGATATAAATCAATTTCAGAAAACATTGATACTTCAAATGCGTCTGGTGAAGTTTTAGTCACAATGTTTGGTTTGATAGGTTCTATAGAAAGACAGAGCTTGATATCTAATGTTAAGATGTCTATGAATGCAAAAGCACGCAGTGGAGAAGCTATAACAGGAAGAGTTTTAGGCTACAAACTATCACTTAATCCACTGACACAGAAAAATGATTTGGTTATCGATGAAAATGAAGCTAATATTGTCAGAGAAATATTTGATTTGTATTTGAATCATAATAAAGGACTTAAAGCCATAACAACAATATTGAATCAAAAAGGTCATCGCACGATTAACCAAAAGCCATTCTCAGTGTTTGGAGTTAAATATATTTTGAATAATCCTGTATATAAGGGGTTTGTGAGATTTAATAACTATCAAAATTGGTCAGTTGAACGTCGAAGTGGCAAAAGTGACGAAAAAGACATGATTTTGGTGAAAGGCAAGCATGAGGCAATTATAAGTGAGGAAATGTTTGATCAAGTACATGATAAATTAGTATCTAAAAGTTTTAAACCAGGACGACCAATTGGTGGAGACTTCTATTTACGTGGACTTATCAAGTGCCCAGAGTGCGGCAATAATATGGTATGTAGGCGTAGTTATTACAACACGAAAAAATCAAAAGAACGTACAATTAAACGTTATTACATTTGTTCATTATTCAATCGTTCTGGTAGTTCTGCATGTCATAGTAATGCGATTAATGCGGAAGTTGTAGAACATGTTATTAACGTTCACCTCAATCGTATTTTATCTCAACCAAAAGTCATTAAACAAATTGCGACTAATGTTATAGAAGAGTTGAAACGAAAACATAACAATAAAAGTAACATTATCATTGATATTAATAGTTTAGAAAAACAAAAAGCTAAACTTAAAGGACAACAAGAACGTTTATTGGAATTGTTTTTAGATGACCAAATGAATAGTGAAATGTTGAAAGAAAAACAGCATCAATTGAATCATCGACTTCAGGCTCTTGAAGAACAAATCAAAACGTCTCAACAATCTAATCTAGAACAAACAAAAGTACCAGACTTTGATAGGTTGAAGAGTCGTTTAACTTTGATAATTAGTCGTTTTAGTGTTTATTTAAAAGAAGCAAATCCTGAAGCAAAAAATCAGCTTATGAAGTTGTTGATTGATTCTGTTGAAATTACTACAGATAAAAAGGTGAAGCTCGTGCGGTATAAAATTGATGAAAGTCTTATCCCTCAATCTTTGAAAAAAGATTGGGGGTCTTTTTTTATGCCCAAAATTCACTTTATTATTTACGGTACACAGAAATATTCTATCGACAAAATTACCACTTTTTCCACTTAATCACGAGTGATGAAAGTAAGAGAAATGAACTGAATATCAGATATATATTATCAAAATGATGTGATAAATGTATGCATCAATCAAATACACAAGGAGGTCATAATTATGACATTGGAACAACAACTCAAAAACTATATTACGAATCTATTCAAATTACCCAAAGACGAGGTATGGGACTGTGAAGCAATTGATGAAACAGCTGATAATGTGCTTCCTGAACAATACGTAAGACTTGGTCCATTAAGTAATAAAATACTACAGACATACACTTATTATTCGGAGGCACTTCACGAAAGACATATATATCCCTTTATTCTCTACTATCAGAATCGACTCATTGCGATTGGTTATATTGATGAAACAAACGATATGGACTTCTTATATCTTCATAACACAGTTATGCCACTACTAGATCAAAGACACTTACTTGAAAAGGAGAATCACAATAATGAATAAATGGATTTATATCGCAGAAATCAGTATCACTGTTATTACCGAAGTGATATCAATGATGAAAGATATAGAAAAGGAGCAATCATGATGGAATGTTATATTACGAGAGGTATTGCCACTAACTTACCCGAAACATTACAACAACAGTTATGGAAACTTGTAGCGCAACGCGAAAACGAACAATTCAAGGAACTAGAAGAGATTGATTACTTTCATATATTCCAGTTCAATATGCATAATAGTCAATTATATATCAAACATAAGCAAGAACGTCCAGAGTACGTAAAAATTCATAATGCAAATTATTCAAAAGCTATCAATATTAATAAGGTCTACATTATCCGAGAAGACGATGTAGACCTTTCTTATTACGTCATGTTATTACAAGAAGAATACTAAATAAAGGAGTTAGATAAAAAATGAAATCTATCAAAAGTGTATTAGAAACCGAAGCGATATTTAGTGATGATAAAATGCATCGTTATCTTCTCAAGAAAACTTGGGATATTGATAAAGAAGTACTCACAATTATAACGATGTACCCTCATTATGATGGCATTATTAATGTTGACCTTACAACACAACTTATTATCAATAAAGTATCTGAAAAAGATGAATATGGTGGCGTTAATTTTATTAACCTGTTTTCAAATATTGATACTCCCATTAATTTAAAACATATCGAAAACAGCCATGACAAGCATACAGATATTCATATTATGAAAGCAGTCAAAGAAGCCGATAGTGTTTTATTGGCTTGGGGTTCCTACGGAAAGAAACCCCTTGTGGAAAAACGAGTGAATGATGTATTAGACATGTTGAAACCTCACAGTAACAAAATCAATATATTAACAAATCCTCAAACAAATGAAATCATGCATCCATTAAATCCATACGCTAGAAAGGCATGGACAATTAAACCATTAAAGGAGACTAAATAGAATGAATCAAACATGGAAAGAAGTATACCAATATTTAATGCATCAACCACACATCGATGTTATTAAAGGCATTATCGCCTTTTCATCAAACATAAAAAATAATTCAGAATTAGATGAGCTATATTCCATTTATATGAATGATGATTCTATCACATCCATCGTTCACCCTGACTTAATAGAAAGTATAGAGGTTATCCATAATGAGTAAAAAAAGAATAGATGTTGTCAAAGTCCAAATAGTCAAAGAAGATACACTTTGGTATTTAAAAAGACGTATTGAAGAACCAAAAGATGCTGCTGATATTATGCGTGACTTCATAGGAATGCTGACCGAGAACACTTCATTTTAATTTGCTTGAATAGCAAAAATGAACCTACACATATTGAAACCGTCTCAATAGGAACCATTAATTTTGCGGTTATCCATCCTCGAGAAATATTTAAAACAGTTATATTAAGTAATGCAACAGGTATGATTATTGGCCATAACCACCCAAGTGGAGATATCACACCTTCTCCAGAAGATATTAAAATAACTCAGAGAATAAAAGAGATTAGTGAAATGATGGGCATTATATTATATGACCACATAATATTTTCAGAAAATAATCATCATTCAATTATGAAAAATGACTTAGATGATTAGATATCACTTTATGAGTTCGTAAATATAAATGTCTATACAAAATATTAAAATAGTCATATTTTGTCATCCTCACAAAAAATAAACAAATCTGCATTATCGAAAAGCTATAAAAACAGTCACTATCCATTTACAAATTATTCAATATACTTTCTTAAAAAAACCTGATATTGACTTATTATGGCAAACCTATTTTGTAATATATAAATTAAAGGGGGTGACGATTTGGATCGAGCATTTAGGATACTAACTATATAACCGACTACTGCAAAACAAAGAGGTGAATAAAAAATCTTTATCACTTGAATTGAATACGAGCCCTCGAACAATCCAAAGAGATATAGATGATATCAGAAATTTCTTGTATGAATCTAAAAACTGGATGGGGGTTGAAAACGAAATTTCATATGATTATAAATATGAAAGTTATCGTCTATCAAATAATAAAGTAGAAAATGTACATTTCATGTATGAGTTGTTAGCAAGCTTGTTTGTGACTTCACCAACATTAAATCCTAGCTTCTATCAATATCTTAAAAATTTAATTATGGAACTTTATCCTATCAATCAGAAGTCCCTATTAAAGTATCTCAATAAATTTACTGTTGATGAATTCAAAAATCAATTAACACCTTTGGCATTATCGATTAAAGCATTAAATGAAAATAAATACCTCGTAGACAATCAAAAATTAATAATACCACTTTCAATATTCTATCAATTAAATACATTCTACTTAGTCTATCAGATGGGGAATGAGGTTTATATTTATGATATAAATAAGATGAATTTATGCATAACGGACAAAGACGTAAATATTAAACAAATGCCTAATATACAAACTTACATTACTTTGGAAGTATCTAAAGATATTTGGTTGAAAATTCACAAATATTATAGAGCACATGTCATCGAAAAACTTGATGAATATACTCTAATAGCCACTTTTAAAATGACAAAACTTGAGGCAATTCAACTCTGTTTTATGTATCGATCCAATATTCGTATCATTTCACCACCAGATTTGAAAGACCAAGTGATTGATGAATTACTTACATTACAGTCAACATATCTAAAGCAACGTATTCAAAAATAAACGATGATGAAGGGAATGGAAATTATGAATAAAATTATAAAAACTATTGGCAAGGGAATCGGAAAAGGAATTGGAGGAGCAGCAAATGTCACACTGACTACCGTTGGTGCGGCAGTTAGTGCAATTTGGGAAACAACAGGAGATAGAGGTGTGATGAGAGATATGTTCAAAGATAGTTCTGATCAAGAATTAATAGAATTGTATGAAAAACACAAAGACGATGGAGATTATGACATCTATGTTGCGACTAAATCCTTATTAGAAGAAAGAAAGTATACTTACAATAACGAGACTAACAAGTGGGAAAAATAATGAGAGGTATAATAAATGGAATTTACTTATTATAAAACTAAAGATTTAAATGCTTTTGAAAATGACTTAAAAGTACTTGCTTTAAATAAAAATTATCAATTCAGTAAGGAAACCGAAGTTCTTAAAGAAGATGAGATTCTTGAAAAATCGAGTGGTCATGAACGTGACCTATTAAAAATATTTAAAAACAATGCACAGATTACAACTTATCATTTTAAAAATCATAAAAGTAATTATTTAATTATCGTAGGAGAAACCAATCTCCCTAATATTTTTGGTTTAACAGTCATTTTCGATAAAAAACCATTCAAACAATTAGGTAAAATTGCAATAGGTTCTTTAATTGCATTGGCTTCAGGTGGAGGTATCTTAGCAATGGGGGCCGTATTTGGAATATTGACATCAGTTGCACGACGAACACTTGTAATCAAAGGACCATTAGGAAAAGAAATTGCACAAATTATAGAAAACAGATTGGGGAAACCTATAGAAATTAAGTCATAATATACTAAATAAGAGCATTTCCTACTTTTTATAGTAGGAAATGCTCTTAAAATTTTATTTTTTTTGCTTGTTTGTTGTTTGCATTTTTAATAAAAATAATTGTAAAATTGCCTTTTTTACGTTCTTTGGATTTTCAACAGCTGCTTCTTTGATTAATTCCTATTACTTCATCAAAATTTAATCCTGTAAATAATATTGTTTAACCATAAAATCTTTTCATTCAATATTGGTTTACATAATAGGCCATTCTCAGAATCAAATAAACATTTTCTGTAATAATCTTTATTACGTTCTTTTAATACTTCTATTTTACCCTTAATCACTTGTCCTACATGGCTTTAAGCCTAAAAAATGTAGAAATCAAGTATTTCAAAAATTCATTCAAGATATATTGGGGAAAATCAGATGGATTATGTGAGGGGCTATAATAAATTTTTGTCTTTTGTTGCTGATAATACCTAAAAAACAAAAATTATATAAAGCGAACTCTTGTAAAAATCGATTTTGTCCAATTTGTGCATTGCGTAAGGCGAGAAAAAATGCGCTGGGTTTATCGTTGATGATGAAATATATTAAATTTAGATAATCAAACATAATGAAGAATATATAGAAGTAATCTAGGTAGAGTTAATTTTTATTATAACTTATGCTATAATCTTATTAGATTTGGTTACTTCCCCTGATTTAATCAAATTATAAATAAGTCTCTATCATACACCTCACTAATGTGGGGTGTGTTTGTTTAATAAATGACAAAGTTCAATGATTTTAGAAACATGTTCATTACTAGCGGAGTATATATTTAAAAGAATTTATATGTTAATATGTATGTAGACATATTAAACACAATTATGCGGCGAGTCTACTCGATTATTTGAGTAGACTTTTATTTTGATTAGAGTGCCCAAAGTGATATAATTAAAATAGTTTAAACCTATATCTCTGTTTTAGATTTAAACTCATATTTGGTAATACCTTTTTCACCTCACTAATTAGTGAGGTGTTATTGTTTATAGGATAAAGATATGATATAGTAATTAGATGAAAGTGTGTTACCCTAAAACACTTAACCTCTACACAATGCCATGATGTGGAGGTTTTTTTATTGATTAATATATAAAGATGTAGTATTACTATATATAAGTACATTTTATGTACTTAATTTCATATACAATAATCCATTAACTTACCCTATCATTAAAAATGATAGGGTAAGTTTTTCAATTTTATATTGCTATATTTAGAATTGTTTGGTAGTTTGGTTATACGAGGAAGGGCTTAACATCCAATTTATCTTTCCTTGTAGTTAAATGATCTATTTCGCTTTACCACTCTAGATCTCTTCCTAATAACTAGAGTGGTTTTTGTATGAAAAAAACTTTTAAATGAATGCTAGATGTTAGATTATGTACTATCATTTTTTCAATTATGTTTTAATAAAAAAGCCCCATAATGGGCTTTTTTATTCCTCTATTATTTCGTCTATATCTTCAATCTCTGTCACATCGACATTATCTTCTTCAATAATAGAATCTAGTCTTTTATGAATCTCATCTTCAGTCCAACCTGTTTCTTTAAGTGGTTTACTAATTTTCATGATTTGTTCTCCTTAGTATGATATTTCACTCGTTTTTGCCGAAATATTAAATACTTATCGTTTGAAATTCACTATGGTTTATGAATTAAAAGTCTCAAATGTCATTTCATACAAATCTTTATCATCTAAATTAACAAACTCCTCAATATTTACTCTATATGTGATACTATTTTGCCTTTTAGAGATTTGGCTAAAATATTTTATATTTATATACATGTTAGTTGTATAGCCATTATTCTTAATTGTATCTTCAAACTCTTCAAAGGCTTTTTTATTAATAGGCATTAAATAAAATTTATTACTAGGCAAAATATTTATATGTTTTTCTTGTAAAACTTCATTTTCATCTTCATCTAAATAAACTTTTATATCAATATTTTTAGCAGTCCCACCACCTAAATTTTGTAGTTTAAAAGCAGTATTTACATAGTCAGTATCAGATTCAGTTAAATTCTTCAATTTCAAACGTTGAGTTTGTTCAATAATAATCTGATCGAAAGCCAAGAATGGTATAAAAGAAATCTTGATTTGTCTTATTTGTATCATTACTGAAACGAAATATAAAATCGCCATAATAAATGTTCCAATTGAACCAATTACTTGTAAAATATTTAACATTAAATTCCTCCTTATAATAAATTAGTTCTACTCTATCTATATAATACAAGCTATAGTTAATAATATAAAATAAATGATGTATAATTGAGTTGTTATTTTAGTAATTCAGGCTTAAAAATAAAGTTATAAATCAGAAAATCATCAATAATTATTATGATGAAGATTATCTAACTAGTTTTTCTGTAGTACATATAAAGAATTTACACAATTGTATGGTTAAAAATTAAAAGAGTTAGCCAACGAAATATAAGGAGCCCTTTATGAATAAATATATAAACATTTTTTTGGTAGCATTAAAACTTGGTTTATTATCATTCGGTGGACCTACTGCTCATTTAGGTTATTTTTATGATGAATATGTGAAGAAAAGAAAGTGGCTTGATGAAAAAGAGTACTCTGATTTAGTAGCACTATGCCAGTTTTTACCTGGTCCTGCAAGTAGCCAAGTAGGCATTGGTATTGGAACTATGAGAGGAGGAATCATAGGAGGTATTATCTCATTTATAGGATTTACTCTTCCTTCTGTAATTATGCTAATGATATTTTCAATGCTATTTACAAATAGTGATGCGAATTTCACTTGGATACAAGGTTTAAAACTAGTAGCTGTTGCTATTGTAGCTCAAGCTATTATTGGTATGGGTAAAAAATTAACAAATACTAAAACCACTATTACATTAGCATTATTTGTACTTATATTAGCATTAGTAATAAATAATCTTTATATACAAGTTATTGCACTATTAATAACTGGTTTATATGGTCTTATCTTTCTAAGAAAAGATACAACATCTAGAAATAAAATAAAAAACAAAACATTTAACTTACCTAAAAAATTAGGTTTAGTTTCTTTATCATTATTCTTTTTACTCTTAACTATATTACCTATAGCTAGTTCTATAACCAATAATCTATGGGTAAAAATGTTTGATAGTTTTTATAGATCGGGTTCTTTAGTTTTTGGGGGAGGACATGTTGTCTTACCTTTATTGAAAAATGAGTTTGTACCATCAGGTTTAATATCACCCGATAACTTCCTAACTGGTTATGCTGCTGCTCAAGCTGTGCCCGGTCCATTATTTACGTTTGCTTCCTATATTGGTATGTCTATAGAAGGAATTTCAGGAGGAATTTTGGCTACTATTGCTATTTTTCTACCTGCGTTTCTTTTGCTATTTGGAATTTTGCCATTCTGGGATAATATTAAGTCTAATATATATGCTGAAGGCTTTTTAAAAGGTATAAGTTCGGGCGTAGTCGGCATTCTTATTGCTGCTTTTTATAATCCAATTTGGACGTCAACGATTAAATCAGAATTAGATTTTGCTTTAGGTAGTCTATTGTTCGTATTATTAATGTATTTTAAATTTCCTTCTTGGTCTATTGTTTTAATAGGTATTATTTTAGGTATTCTATTTTATTAGTCTAATTTAAATAAAATAATTTAGAAGTACAGTATTAAAAGGTATTTATTTGAAAACCACTTTAAAAAAGCATACTATTAAATTAGATTAACTAAGGAGGTTTTATTAATGAGAGCAGCAGTTTGGTATGGTAAGAAAGATGTACGAGTTGAAGAGCGAAAATCTAAAGATTTAAAAGACAACGAAGTCAAAGTTAAAGTGACTTGGGCTGGAATTTGTGGTACAGATTTACATGAATACTTAGAAGGTCCTATATTTATTTCAACTGATAAACCAGACCCATTTCTTGGTCAAAAAGCTCCTGTTACATTGGGACACGAATTTGCAGGCATAGTAGATGATATTGGTTCTAAAGTTACAAAATTTAATAAAGGCGATCGTGTTGTCATTAACCCTACAGTTTCAAATCGTGAAAAAGAAGAAAATATTGATCTTTATGATGGTTATTCATTTATAGGCTTAGGTTCTGATGGTGGGTTTGCAGAATTCACAAATGTCCCAGAAGAGAATGTTTATGAATTACCCGATAATGTTTCAGATAAAGAAGGGGCTCTCGTAGAACCAACAGCTGTTGCAGTTCAAGCAATTAAAGAAGGGGAAGTTCTATTTGGCGATACAGTTGCTATTTTTGGTGCCGGACCAATTGGTTTATTAACAATAATAGCGGCCAAAGCAGCTGGTGCTAGCAAAATATTTGTTTTCGATTTATCAGAAGAACGACTTAATAAAGCTAAAGCAGTAGGTGCCACTCATACTATAAATTCTGGGGAATCAGATCCAAGTGATATTATTAGTAAATATACTGATAACGGTGTTGATGTATCATTTGAGATAGCTGGTGTAGCCCAAACACTTAAATCAGCAATAGATGTTACTAAAGCAAGAGGTATTGTTGTTATAGTTTCTATATTCGGCCATCCTATTGAATGGAACCCAATGCAATTAACGAATACAGGTGTAAAACTTACTTCAACAATCGCTTATACGCCTACTACATTTCAACAAACGATAGATTTGATTAATGAAGGTAATTTAAAAGTAAAAGATGTCGTCACTGATGAAATTGAGTTAAATGACATTGTAGAATCAGGGTTTGAACAACTTGTAAATGATAAATCACAATCTAAAATTCTTGTTAAATTATAATATAGGTTATAACAACTAATAAATTTGCTACCCAAATTTTATCAATATATAATAGATCAACTGACTACTACGTGTTTAGCAATCTTTCAATCCTGAAATAAGACTGTTAGGACCTTTATATGTTTTAATGTCTATGGAGTGGGTATATATTACTATTGATAATTTTAGGAGGAATTTATTTATGGCAAAAAAAATTGCTGTTGTAATAGATAATTATTTTGAAGACGTTGAATATACAAGTCCAGTTGAGGCTTTAAAAAACGAAGGACATGACATTACTGTAATAGGAAAAGAAACAGGTACAGTAAAAGGTAAGTCTGAAGATACTGAAGTAACAGTAGAGAGAGCGATTAGCGATATAAAACCTGAAGATTTTGACGCATTACTTATCCCAGGGGGATTCTCACCAGATATGTTACGTGGAGATGAAGAAGGTCGTTTTGGAGAATTCACAAAACATTTCGTTCAAAATGAAAAGCCTGTATTTGCGATTTGTCATGGACCACAGTTATTAATCGATACAGACTTATTAAAAGGTAAAAAATTAACAAGTTTCTTATCAGTTCGTAAAGATTTAGAAAACGCTGGTGCAACAGTAGTAGATGAATCAGTTGTAGTTTCTGATAATATCGTCACTTCACGTACACCTGATGATTTAGAAGACTTTAACCGTGAATCTGTAAATTTATTAAAATAATTATTTTTTAAAGAGGAGACTATCAGTCTTCTCTTTAGTTTTATATAAAATAGTCATCATTAACACAAATGAAGATATTCTTAGTAAGATGATAGATTCTATAAAGGTTTATGTTTATAAGGTAAGGTAAGAGGTATAGTTTAGCATGCTTGTAAATAATATTTAGAATGGAGTGTTATTTTATGAAAGCAGTCACTTATCAAGGACATAAGAAGATGAAGATGGAAAAAGTTGAAGATGCTAAGATTATTGAATCAACTGATGCAATTATAAAGATAACAGCATCTGGGATTTGTGGTTCAGATTTACATTTATATCATCAAGGTGATTTATTCATGGAACCTGGTTTTGTCATTGGACATGAACCGATGGGTATTGTTGAAGAGATAGGAAAAGATGTAAAAAAACTAAAGAAAGGAGATCGTGTGGTAATACCTTTTAATATTGGGTGCGGGGATTGTTTCTACTGCAATAACGACATGGAATCTCAGTGTGACAATTCTAATGAAACACCAGCGAACTGGAAGTTAGATAATGGTGGACTATTCGGTTTTGGTAATCTTCATGGTAATCACTGGGGCGGACAGGCAGAATACTTAAGAGTACCTCATGCTGACTTTTCTTCATTTAAGGTTCCTGATAACAATCTAAAAGATGAGCAAGTTTTATTCTTATCAGACGTTGTACCTACTGCTTACTGGAGTGTAGAACACTCAGGCGTTAAACCCGGAGATACAGTTATTGTATTAGGTTGTGGTCCTATAGGTTTAATGGCACAGAAGTTTGCGAAACTAAAAGGTGCAGAGAGAGTGATTGCGATTGACAATGTACAGCATCGTCTCAATCACGCTAAAAAGTACAATGGTGCTGAAGTGTATAACTTTGATGAAGAACAAGAAATAGGTAAACTTCTTAAAGAAAAAACGCGAGGTGGCGCAGATGTTGTTATTGATTGTGTAGGAATGGATGGACAGCAATCGAGTCCAGAACAGGAGCTATCTGAGCATTCTCAACAACGTGGAACAATAAGTCCTATACTTACTGCTACTGAATCAGTAAGAAAGTTTGGGACAATACAGCTTACCGGTATATATGGATCACCTGCTGATAATTTCCCTATAGATTTAATATTTAACCGTGATATTACAGTAAGAAGTGGACAGGCTCCTGTTATTCATCTAATGCCTAAACTTTACGAGATGATTAAAGATGAAGTATTTGATCCTACAGAAATTATTACTCATACATTTCCACTTGAAGAGGCAGACGAAGCTTACAAAGTATTTGATCAGAAGAAGGATAACAACATCAAGGTTGTATTTAAACCAGAATAGACTATAAAAACTTTTGTTCTCGACTATTAAATTATTGGATATTGTTAGAGGAGATAGTTTATCTCATTAAAAAAAGGGGCTTTGTTAAATTAAGTGTGTAAGTTATTCAAGGATACTTAATAACTCTATCCTTAATTTGATCATGTAAAAGAAGCTGGTTCATAACCATAGACCAGTTTGGAATGTAACCAGTGGACCATTTCTTTTGAAGTTCTTTCGTTCGAATAAAGAGTAATTTTAAGAGTGCATTCTCATTTGGGAATGCACCTTTTTTTGTAACCTTTCGTTAACTAGAATGAATACTTTCTACCGCGTTAGTTGTATACATGATTTTACGAATATTACTACCATAATCAAACAGCTGTTCAACGTGAGTGAAGTTACGTTTCCAAACTTCAACCGCACCAGGATATTGAGACCATTGTTGTTTAAATGCTTCAAAATCAGTATGACAAGCTTTAAGTGATGTTGCCCCATAAACCTTTCTTAATAAAGAAGTAAAAGCTTTATAGTCTTTACTTGGTAAGTATTTAATAGAATTTCTAACTAAATGTACAATACATCTTTGAACAATTGTTTTAGGAAAAATAGCCTTAACTCCGGATTCTAAGCCAGAAACACCATCCATAGATAAAAAGAAGATGTCTTCGACACCACGAGCCTTTATTTCATCAAATATTTGCATCCACTTATGCTTGCTTTCTATTTCAATAAGCCATAAACCAAGTATTTGTTTCTTTCCATCAATCGTGTACCCTAGAATAGTGTATACTGCATATTCTTTAATTTCATAATCAGTTCTAATTTTAGTATATAAACAATCCACAAATACAAATGTATAGCACTTTTCCAACGGTCTAGCTTGCCATTCTTCCATTTCAGGAATAACAGCATCAGTAATATCAGAGATCATTTCATGAGATACAGAGAAACCATAGATATCTTCTATTGTTGAAGAAATATCACGTTGTGACATGCCCTTGGCATACATAGAAATTGCTTTATCTTCGATTTCAGAAACATCACGCTGACGTTTCTTTATTAACTGTGGTTCAAATGAGGCATCTCTATCTCTTGGGACATTGATTTCAATGTTACCTTTAGTGGTATTAAGTGTTTAATTTCCATATCCATTGCGTCTATTTTCGGTAGTTTTGTCAGATTTATCATTCGAAGAATATCCTAAGTGGTTATTCATTTCACCTTGTAACATAGCTTCAAACATAGGTCCAAAAACATCTTTTAGTGCATTTTCCATATCTTCAACAGATTCAGGTTCATACTCAGCAATAATTTTATTAGTAAGTTCGACAGATTTAGGATCTCGTTTTTTTCTAGCCATAACAAACCTCCAAGTTTTATTAAGTGTATTTTAACACTATGCATAGTATTTAGCTTGGTATCCGTAAAAAGTGGTTGGTTTGAGTTTTAACCAACACTTTTTACGAATATAGTAAGCGATAGCGCGCTAGATTATATAAAAAATAAACTGTGAAGTAGAGTCGTACGTTCTCTACTTACACAGTTTATTTTACACTCCCTGTTTTTTTTTTTGCGATTTCCTCACCTGTAAGTTTTTGTTCGGCTGTCATTTTTGGAGTTATATGGCACAAATTTTGTTTTTTAAATGGCAAAACACCCCTTATTTAGTTAATAAGAGGTGTTTATTATTATCTCAATTTAAACTTTTCTATAGCTAATTTAATCTCGTCTCTAACACGCTGGAATTCTGACCATTCTTTACCTGCTGGATCATCAAAACCCCAATGCTCTTTTTTAACGTTTGGTGGTAAAATTGGACAATTATCGTCTGCATCACTACATAACGTTACGACCAAATCTGATTGTTTTAAAATATTATTATCAATCAAGTCTGACGTATGGTTTGATATATCAATCTCCACTTCATTCATAGCTTCTATTGCTTTAGGATTAACACCATGTGTTTCAATACCAGCAGAATAGACATGCCAATCTTCACCCAATATTTCCTTTCCCCATCCTTCAGCCATTTGGCTACGACAAGAGTTTCCTGTACATATAAAATAAATTGTTTTTTTTATCCATAATTAAATCCTCTTTTCTTAAAATATGATTAGTGAAAGGTATAAACCTAAGAGTGTTACAAATAGTACTGGAATAGTAATGATAATTCCAGTTTTAAAGTATGTTCCCCAAGAAATCTTCACACCTTTTTGTGTTAAGACATGTAGCCACAACAATGTTGCTAAAGAACCAATCGGTGTTATTTTAGGTCCTAAATCAGAACCTATGACATTCGCATAAATCATACCTTCTTTTAATATACCTGTAGCACTGGTTTGACCAATCGCTATTGCATCTATTAAAACAGTTGGCATGTTGTTCATGATTGAAGATAAGAAAGCAGCTATAAAGCCCATACCCATAATACTGCTGAACAACCCATAACTTGAAATATTTGTTAGGATATCCCCAAGAATCGTTGTAATACCTACATTTTTTAGTCCAAACACAACAAGGTACATACCAATAGAGAATACAACAATATTCCATGGTGCTCCTTTAATGACTTGTTTTGTATGAACTGCTTTAGATTTACGAGCTAATATTACAAAGATAAGAGCAATAATACCAGCAATGATTGACACAGGTATTTGAATAAACTCACTAACAAGATAACCCACAAGTAGTAATGCTAATACAATCCATGAAAGCTTAAATAATTTAGGGTCTTTAATTGCATTTTTAGGGTCTGAAAGATTTTCTGTATCGAACCTTTTAGGTATAGATTTTCTGAAATATAACCATAAAACAAGGATACTAGCAATCAGAGAGAATATATTAGGTATAATCATTCGACTAAAATAATCAACAAATCCAATATCAAAGTAATCTGCAGAAACAATATTAACTAAGTTACTTACAATTAAGGGCAGTGATGTAGTATCTGCAATAAAACCACAGGCAATAATAAAGGGGAAAATCATTTTTTTATTAAATCCTAGATTCCTTACCATCGCTAATACAATGGGCGTTAAGATTAAAGCTGCACCATCATTGGCGAAAAATGCTGCTACAACTGACCCTAATAACATAATAAAAACAAACATTTTTAAGCCGTTACCGTTTGACGCTTTGACCATATGTATCGCGGACCATTCAAAAAATCCAATTTCATCTAATATTAATGAAATAAGAATAACAGCTACAAAGGTTAAAGTAGCATTCCAAACAATGCCTGTTACTTCTATTACATCTGAAAAACTTACGACCCCTATAATAATCGCAACGACAGCTCCAATTAAAGCTGTAATACCAATATCTAAACCTTTTGGTTGCCAAATTACAAAGGTTAAAGTTAAAAGAAAAATAGCAATAGCAAAAATTGTCATTAACATTCACCTGATTTCATACTTTTACACAGGCAACGTTGATTAGATGTATTAATAACTTTTAAATTTTGAGTAATATCATCTAAAATAGCGTGATTAAGTTGATACATGTGTTTATTACCATTTTTTCGAGTAGTAACTAAATTGTTATCTATTAATGACTTCATGTGATGACTGAGGGTAGGTTGTGAGAATTGAAAGTGTTCTAACAACTCACAAGCACATAACTCACCACAAGATAATAAATCTAGTATTTCCAATCTACTTGGATCAGAGAAAATTTTGAATATTGATGATAGTTCTTTATAAGACATAAATATACCTCCTAGACATTACATAGACTATCATCTATATTGACTTTTGCCTATGTAATATATTCTAGTGGCTAAATAGAGTTTGAAAATGAGATAATATGCCGCACCACAACTTAATTAACAAAACCATTGTATATATCTATTAGAAAAATGAGATAACTAAAGAAATATAAAAAGAGTTCCATAATATATTCAAGAAAATCTTGTATCCGAAGATATGGCTGAACACAAATAGATACATAATAAATTTATTATAAAAAAATAAAATAATATGATTATTTGAAATTAGAAAAAACGCATAAAGTTAGTTAATGATAAGCATAACATTTCTCAGGTATTATAAAGTTAATTTAAAAAATAATGATTAAATTAGATACTATTCCAATCACTATGTGCAGTAATAGTGAAATCTTTTAGCTCTAACGAATCATTATAAATTTTATTTGTTTGAGTAAGACTGAAACTGACATTAAGTTAAAAAATGGAATCGTTTTAATTAATTTATAAGCTTAAATGCTATTACCTAAATATTTGTTAGCGAATATTTAAAAAGGGTATTTACTCTATAGTATGAAAAAGAGAAAAAAATAAATATGTAGAAAATCAATGATTTAATAAGAATAACCCAAACTATTTAAAGTAAGAACTATAATTTAAAAGTTGAAAGGAATGAATGTTATGGCGCGTATATTATTAACGGGTGCTTCTGGATACATTGGAAGTAATTTGATGAAAAAATTAAAAGTTGAAAATGAAATAATTGCTATTTCAAGAAATATAGAAAATAAAGTAGATGAGAAAAATGTAACTTGGAAGAAAGCAGATATATTTTCATTAATTGATGTTGAAAATGTTATGAAAGATATTGATATTGCTATTTACTTAGTCCATTCAATGATGCCGAATTCTAAGCTTACACAAGCTAAATTTGAAGATATGGATTTTTTATTAGCTGATAATTTTGGAAGAGCTGCTAAAAAAGAAGGTGTTAAGCACATTATTTATATGAGTGGTCTAATACCAAAAGAGGATAATCTTTCTCGACATTTAGAGAGTCGATTAGAATGTGAAAAAGTACTTGGTTCATATGGAGTGCCAGTCAGTACACTTAGAGCAGGTTTAATAGTTGGATCGAACGGCTCTTCATATCCAATTTTAAAAAAATTGACACAACGATTACCATTATTGTTGTTACCTAAATGGGCAAATAATATTACACATCCTATCTATATTGATGATGTCATAAATTCAATTACTAAAGTCGTATCAAGAAGGCCTAAACTAAATGAATCAATTGATGTTGGTGGTCCAGATGAGTTGACATATAAGGATTTATTTAAGCAAACGGCTAGTGTTTTAAATAAAAAAATGCCAATGTTTAATTTGCCGATTATACCTTTGATTCTCTCTAAATACTGGATAAGACTTATTAGCGGTGAAAAGAAAGAAATTGTGTATCCTCTTATGGACAGTTTAGTTCATAATATGAGAATGGATAATAAAAATTATATAGAAGGAATATCCGATGGGAAAACTACATTTAAAGAAAGTGTTAAATTAGCATTAAAAAATGAATCATCGAGTAAGAAAAAGAAAAACAAAAGTAAAACGATAAAAAATGTGAAATCTGTTCAAAGGTTTCGAATACCTACTCATATGACTATAGAAGATATAGCAAATGATTATATGGAATGGTTAAATAATCTTAATAATAAAATAATCTCTACTAAATACATTAACGGTAGATACATGATTTCACTTTTTCCTATAAAGAACCCTATATTAATATTAGAAAAGTCGGACTCCCGTTCAGATGTAAATAGGCAACTTCTCTATATAACTGGGGGAGGATTTTCAAAAAATAAAAATAAAGGTAGAGCGAGAATGGAGTTTCGTAGAGTACTAAATAAAAATGAATGTATAGTAGCTATTCATGAATATGAACCTACACTTCCATGGATTATTTATAAACTAACGCAAGCAAGAATACACTTATACGTTATGACTTTATACAATATACATCTAAAATCAATAGAATATAAAGTTAATAAATTGAATTTAGATAAGATTTAATATCTTTGAATCATAGTAAATATTCAAGGGGGTATATACATGAAAATCTATATTACATTCTTAAAAATTTTAAGGTTTTTTATAAAACAATTTTTAAAATTTTATTGGACTATATGCGGAATAGTATCTTACGTTTTGATCAAATATAAAAAAAATTAAGCTAATACTATGTTTAAAGTTGTTATTAAAAGGTAATATAGGATTAAGAGACTAGAGCTCTTGTCATAATAAGTGAAAGCGAGTTGAAGGATTAATTCCTTGCTCGCTTTTTATAAAACTAAATAAATGAAAATTACTTATTTAGCGGACTTTAATATAAAAAATCTATTTAAAGTGTTTTAATTTAAAAAAACAGTTTTCAATAAAATAACACCCCACTAATCAGTGAGGTGAAAAGGATTTTCTAAATATGTGTTGAATAGATAACAGATATAAAACATTCAACCTAAATATATTATATATCAAAAAAAGATAAATTTAAATAAAATCAGCCTATTTTTTACATAAAATACTATATTAATATTTAAATGGGAATAGACTTTAAATTATATATTGAAAATGTTTTTGATAGAAGAATAACATGACTAATAGAGATGTGCAACCTCTAGAGATAAAAGCAAGTTACTCTAAAAAAGGAGAATAAATATGAATGTAATTGAAACAATAAAAACAATCATAAAAGTGATAACACCAATTATCGGTGGTAAATTTATAGGTAAATTTGCAGTGAAAAACGCGAGAAAAGATTATAAAAATAATGTTAGACCACCTTTTTCACCCCCCGGCTATGTCTTTCCAATTGTGTGGCCAATATTTTATACAACGATGGGCGTAGCTTATGCATTAGTGACTAATAAATCTACTAGTAAGGATTTAAAAGGTGCTTATTACACGCAATTAAGCCTGAATTATCTATGGTCGATATTATACTTCAAATATAAATTACGATTTAGTGCGTTGATAGAGAGTGTTGTATTACTGGGCGCAGTAGTTACAACAACTGTGAAATTTTTCAATGTAAAAAAAGTTGCTGGCATTTTACTAGTTCCATATATGCTTTGGAGCGCTTTTGCTACTTATTTAACAGCTGGTAATTGGTATTTAAATAAAGATAACCCAAGCTATACAGAGAAATCTGAGAATTAAATTGATGAAAAAGATTATATATATTGCGCTATATTGGTTTATAGTTCAAATGATTATAGCTCAACTTGGTACTCGTATTAGTTATAAGTTCTTAGAAAAGGATAATAAGTATTTTCGAAGTTGGAATTTTGAACAAGAGGGTCAATTATGGCAACAATTAGTTAAAGTGCAATATTGGAAAGATCATTTGCCAGACGGTCAAAATCTTAACCCTAATATCAGTAGTAAAGCGACTTTCGATATATCTAAAAATATGAATGATATACAGCGATTTATATTAGAAACTAGACGTGCAGAGATGGTTCATTTGCTATCCATATTTCCTGTTATTGCGTTTTTTAAAGCGTCAAAAAGCGTTAAAATTATTAATTTCGTATATGTCATTATAGCTAATGTGCCTTGTATGATTGTTCAGCGCTATAATCGCCCTAAGTTAATACGTATTTATAATAAATTACAAAAAAGAAAAGGTGATTAAATGGGAAATAAGAAAGTGGTTGTCATAGGAGGTGGCTTGGGAGGGATTGCTAGCGCAATTTGTATGGCTCAAGCAGGCTATCAAGTGGATTTATATGAACAAAATAAGCATATCGGTGGAAAGGTAAATAGGTTGGACATAGATGACTATGGATTTGATCTCGGTCCATCAATTTTAACCATGCCTAAAGTATTTCAACGCTTATTTCAACGATGTGATGAAAGGCTAGAAGATTATGTTAGTATTCGTAAGTTAAGTTTACAGATTAGAAACGTTTATCCAGATGGCCAAATTTTAGATTTATATGAATCCATGGAAGATATATTAACAAATAATGAATCGTTAACAAATAAAGATATAGAGCAACTTTCTTCGTTTTTTAGTTACGCACAAAAGATACATCAAGTTGCTGAAAAAAGCTACTTTGATAAGGGATTAGATTCGATGTTTGCAATTATTCGTTATCATGGTCCGTTTTCAGCTTTAAAGCAATTCGATTATTTTCATACAATGCAACAGGCCATTAATAAAAGGGTGGATAACCCATATTTAAGAGAAATGCTAGGTTATTTCATAAAATATGTAGGCTCCTCATCTTATGATGCTCCGGCTGTATTGAGTTTATTACCTCAAATGCAACATGAGGAAGGTTTGTGGTACGTAGATGGTGGCATTCATAATTTAGCGGAAGCGATGGAACAATTAGCGAGAAAATTAGGTGTGGGCATACATTTTAACACCCCTGTAAAACGTATCAATTATAATAGTCAAAATAAGGTGACAGGGATTACAATAGAAAATAATGAGGAAATATATGCAGATTACATTATATCTAATATGGAAGTAATCCCTGTTTATAAATATTTATTGAATTTTGATGCAAATCAAATAAACAAATTGGAACGTAAATTTGAGCCAGCTAGTTCAGGTTATGTCATGCATCTTGGTGTGGACAAAAGTTATCCAGAGCTTCAACATCATAACTTTTTCTTTTCAAGTAATTCTAAAGTTAATTATGATCAAGTTTTTCACCAGTATGTTTTGCCTGAAGATCCGACTATTTATGTAGTGAATACAAATAAAACAGATAAGACACAGGCGCCAGAAGGACACGAGAATATAAAAATATTGCCACACATACCATACATTCAGAATAAGTCATTTAGTGAAGCAGAATATCTGCAATTCCGAGAACGTATATTGGATAAATTAGAGTCCATGGGCTTGAAAGATTTGAGAAAGCACATTGTATATGAGGACATATGGACGCCACATGACATTGAAAATACATACAATTCTAATAAAGGAGCTATATATGGCGTAGTATCCAATAAGAAGAAAAATAAAGGTTTTAAATTTCCTAAAAAAAGTCAGTACTTCAAAAATTTGTACTTTGTAGGTGGTTCTGTAAATCCTGGCGCTGGTATGCCTATGGTCACTTTGAGTGGTATGCAAGTAGCAGAAGCTATTCTTAATGGAGAAAGTAGTGGAGATTAAATGATATTTTATATAATAGCAATAGTATTGACGATGCTATCACTAATAAGTGGAATGTGTATGTATGCGCGTCGAGCGATTATAAATAACTCAGGAAAAGAAAGAGGTCAGACAGCCGTCAGTGTTATTGTACCTGCTAGAAATGAAGCGGAGAACTTACCTAAATTAATTAACAGTATAAGTAAAGAGCAAGAAATAGAAGTAATTGTTATGGATGATGGTTCAACTGATGAGACACAAGTTGTTGCTAGATATTACGGTGCGAGCGTATATACTGTTGAAAATGATACTACATGGCAAGGTAAGTCACATGCTTGTTGGCAAGGTAGCAAATATGCAACGCATGATTTATTGATGTTTGTTGATGCTGATGTTCAGTTTGCTTGTGATGATAGTATTCAAAATATAGCCAATCAATATGATTTACAAGGTGGTAAAGGTTTGTTATCAATACAACCTTATCACAAGATAAAAAAGCTATACGAAAATATATCGGCGATTTTTAATTTAATGACAATCGTAGGTATGAATCAATTTTCAATCACGAAATCAGCAAATAATGAGCAAGGCGCGTTTGGACCAGTCCTTGTGACAAATAAGCAAGATTATAAATTGACACAAGGACATTTGAAAGCTAAAAATCAAATCATTGAAGGTTTTGCAATAAGTAAAGCATATAATCAGCAAGGTTTGCCAGTTAGTTTGCATGAAGGCCAAGGTGTAGTGAATTTTAGAATGTATTCTCAAGGATATAAAGCGCTATTAGAGGGTTGGAGTAAACACTTTGCACTTGGCTCTCAAGTAACTAAAAAGTCTACGCTTACGTTTGTATTTTTATGGCTATTTGGTTCACTTACAACAGTTTTAGCGATAATTTTTTCAATTAATTTAGGCTCGTTATATATATTATTAGCTATTACTCTATATTTTATATATGCGATACAATTTCATATATTTATTCGAAGAACAGGAAATTTTAATATCGTTGCGAGTTTATGTCATCCACTGCTCTTCATATGCTTTGTCGTGATATTTTTTAAATCATGGTTAGATATCAATGTATTCAAACGTATATATTGGAAAGGCCGTAGAATAGATTTATAGCTTAGTTTTTTATACAAATGTCAAGAAGTTCTATGCTTACTGAGGAGGCCAATAAATGAATCAATTAGAGAGAGATTATAACCATTGTCACAATATAATGAAAGAACATTCAAAAACGTTCTCATATGCCTTTGATTTTTTGGATTTAAAAAGGAAAAAAGCAATTTGGGCTATTTATGCAGTTTGCAGAATTATAGATGACAGTATTGATAAATACAAAGACCTTGAGCAATTAGACGGCATATCTAGAGATTTAGATGTGATTTATAGCGATTGTGATCATATTCAAGCGTATCAAAGTGATGCAGCTATTATGAATGCTTTAAGTAATACATTGAATGCATATTCAATACCTAAAAAACCTTTTGAATCTTTAATTCAATATGTGAAGGAAGATTTAGTTTTAAAAGAAATGAAAACTGATTCAGATTTATATGACTATTGCTATGGTGTGGCAGGTACTGTCGGTGAATTGTTAATTCCTATATTAAATTCATCAAATGAAAATAATTTCGAGCAAGCTAAAGAAGCTGCGATTGCTTTAGGTAAGGCAATGCAAATAACTAATATTTTAAGAGATGTCGGCGAAGATTTTCAAAATGGAAGAATTTATCTAAGTGTAGAAAAATTAGCTCAATATCGAGTTAATCTACATTCTATATATTATGAAGGAGTTACGCGAAATTATATAGAACTGTGGGAAAGTTACGCTACAGAGGCAGTTAGGTTATATGATATTGCATTAAACGGTATTAATTATTTTGACGAAGAGGTACGTTACATTATCGAATTAGCTGCGATAGCTTATCATGAAATACTTGTGGAAGTAAGGAAGGCAAACTATACGTTGCATAAGAAAGTATATGTAAGCAAATTGAAAAAAATGAAAATTTATCGTGAACTTAGTGCGAAATATAATAGGAGTGAAACATTATGAAGATTGCAGTTATAGGCGGCGGTGTTTCAGGTTTAGCTGCAGCTACAAGATTAGCTGCAAACGGTCACCAAGTAGATTTATATGAAAAGAACCAACAAATAGGTGGCAGGATGAATCAGATCAAGCAAGATGGCTTTACATTTGATATGGGACCAACCATCGTTATGATGCCTGAGATTTATCGAGACGTTTTTAATTACGCTCAAAAAAATATGAATGATTACTTGGTAATTAAACAATTATCACATATATATGATGTTTATTTTAGTGAAACAGATCAAATTCGCGTTCCTACAGATCTTGCTCAATTAAGAGATATGCTTGAAGGTATTGAACCTAACTCTACACATGGTTTTATGTCCTTTTTAACAGATATATACGAAAGATACGAAATAGCACGAAAATATTTTCTAGAACGTACGTTTAGGAAACCTACGGATTTTTATAATCCTTTTACTATATATCAAGGTATGAAACTCAAAACATTTGATAAAGCAGATAATTTAATTGAAAAATATGTTGATAATGAAAAAATCCAAAAGATTTTAGCGTTTCAAACTTTATATATAGGTATCGACCCTAAACGAAGCCCGTCATTGTATTCAATTATACCCATGATAGAGTTAATGTTTGGTGTTCACTTTATAAAAGGTGGTATGTATAGCTTTGTCAGAGCGCTTCAAACGCTAAATGAAGAATTAGGTACTCAAATTCATACCAACGCAAACGTTGAAGAAATTATCATTGATAGTAGGTATAAGCGTGCGGAGGGACTAAAAATAAACGGACATATAGAAAAGTATGACAAAATAATTTGTACTGCTGATTTTCCATATGCTACTTCATCTTTAATTAAAAATGAACATCATCCTAAGAAGTATACGACACAGAAAATTGATAATATGGACTACTCTTGCTCAGCCTTTTTAATGTACATAGGGGTTGATAAAGATTTATCTGAAGATATCTTGTTACATAATGTTATATTTTCAAAGGATTTTGATAATAATATCAATGAAATATTTTCCGGGGAAATATCCCAAGATCCATCAATATATGTATACGCTCCTAGCGTGGAAGATCAATCTTTAGCGCCAGAAGGTCAAACAGGTATTTATGTGCTGATGCCCGTTTCAGAATTGAAAACAGGTGATACGGATTGGTCTGATGAGTCAACAATCACACAAGTGAAGGATATTATTTACAATAAGCTTTCTACGATTAAAGCGTTAGAAGATTTGAAAAAGCAAGTTGTGACAGAAATTATTTATACGCCTAAGGATTTTGAAGGAGATTATAATGCTAAATTTGGAGCAGCCTTTGGTTTAATGCCTACTTTAGCGCAAAGTAACTATTACAGACCGCCTAATGTGAGCAGAGATTACAAAAATTTGTATTTTGCTGGAGCTAGTGTTCATCCAGGAGCAGGAGTGCCAATTGTACTGACGAGTGCTAAAATTACAGTTGATGCTATGTTAGAAGATATTAATAATGGTATATAAAACGCTTAAAATCACTTTTTAATAATGTGATTTTAAGCGCCTTTTTAACTAATCGAACGTAATGGTTTGTGGTGTGTCTAATATTTTATCGTTCATAATTTTTATGGATTTTGGTATTACTCTAATTACACACAAGTTTGGATCATCCTTAGAGTCAAAAAAGGACTTATCTTGTTTGTTCCAAATCCAATCAATAGTCTCTTGATCTTTCAGTATTTCAACAGTCGCATCAATTTCCAGAAAACTATGATTATTCGTTTCATCGTAACCTATAAGTACATGAGCTTTGGGATTATCTTTAAATTCAGCAATTTTTTTAGACTCTATACTTGTCTTAGTATAAAGTGTGTGTCCATAATTATAAAATACCATGTATCTACTATTAGGTGTATTGTTATGTGCAGTAGATAGGACACCTATTTTTGATGTATTTAATATATTTTCAATTTCATTTTGTAATTGTTCGTTATTCATAATTTAATCACCTCTGATAATAATATACCCTGAAGTTGCCTATAATATGTAAGGTATAAAAATTTATTTTATTTTTTAGGGAATTATACAAAAGTTAAAACGGGTATATGATTGAAAACACAATCTTAAGTTAAAGGACAATTATAAAGTGAATTTGTAGAAAACAAAATGGGAGGCAATAAAATGCATTTAGGAGTCATACTTAACAGAGTTTTTAGAACGAAATATAATCCACTTTTTCAATATATAGTGAAGCATCAAAATGAGATAGATAAATTGTATTTTATCTTACCTTTAGAAGATTTAACTGACGCATCAGAAGTAAAACGTGACTATTACCATAAAGTTGTAAAAGGATTTGTAAATGCTTTAGATAAGCATGATATACAACCTCATATTGTCACATATGAAAAGCTAGGTGAATTAGCCGAAACATTGGCGTTATCTCACGTATTAGTAGCAAAAGATATTATGAGTTATCACAAAGAAATATATGACTATCCTCATGTAAAAAAGGCTTTTGAAAATCACCAAGTTACAGTAATTGGACAGCGCGTGAATCATTATTTTGAGCCAACAAAGACTTTTAATAAACAGCAACAGCCTTATAAAGTGTTTACTAGTTTTTATAAAGCAAATCGTAAAGATTTAGTACATACACCTAAAAAAAATTATCAATTTAAGCACTTGGCCCAAATTGCTGAAAAGGGTTTAAATCAAAGTGACTTAAATTTTAAAAATAATAAAGATTTAGAACAGTTAGCGCGCAAAAGATGGGGTGAATTTTTAAATGGTGACATAGCTCATTATGATAAATTGATTGACGATGTATCGCAGGATTTTGTAAGTGGATTAGGTAAATATTTAGCATATGGTCTACTTGATATTCGTGAAATTATAAATGATTTACTTGAAGGTTACGATAGTGATGAAACAAATTATGAAGGTTTTATAAGAGAGGTTATATTCCGTGAATTTTATTATGTGTTAATGACACAATATCCAGAAGCTGCCACTAAATCTTTTTCTGAGAAATATCGCAACATGAAATGGTCTTATAATAAAGCACATTTTGAAGCATGGAAAAAAGGACAAACTGGCTATCCAATCGTTGATGCTGCAATGAAAAAGTTGAATCGTACAGGGTATATGCATAATCGCTTGAGAATGATCGTATCTCAATTTTTAACGAAAAATTTATTTATTGATTGGACTTGGGGTGAGAATTACTTTAGACAGAATTTGATAGATTATGATAATGCATCTAATGTACATGGATGGCAGTGGTCGGCATCAACTGGGACAGATGCAGTGCCTTATTTTAGAATGTTTAATCCTATCCGACAAAGTGAAAAATTTGATTCTAATGGCTATTTTATTAAATCTGAAATTGAATTATTTAAAGAAGTACCGACACATTTTATACATAATCCTACTCTATATCGGAGTGAGCTTTATGAAAAATATAATATTGAATTTGATAAAGACTATCCTAATTCAATCGTAAATCATAATGAAAGCAGAAAATATGTTTTAGAAAAATTTAAATCTATAAATAAATATTAATTTGAAAAACACTCCATAAATAAAAGATAGGAGTGTTTTTATTCTTCAATTTTTAAATCATTTTCATTTGAAAGTTTAAATTCTTCATTACTTTCAATGTTTTCAATATCTTCAATATCTTCAGAAATTGAATCTAATCTTTTGTGAATCTCTTCTTCAGTCCATCCAGTATCTTTTAAATGCTTATTAATATTCACAAAATCAACTCCTATAATTTATCTATCCTATATATTTGTAACAAATATTTCATTAATTATTAGCTAATTCAAAACGTATATTATAAGATAAATTTCTATTTACTATATGTTGGTCAACCCCTTTATTTGTGCCTCTGTTTAAATGGGTTGCTTTGTATTGATTAGAATGTTGCCAGTTATAAAAATCTTGCCTATCTAACCATAAAGTTAATATTATATAGTGCTCATTTTCATTGTGTGGTTCTAAAAACCTTAAAGCTTTATAACCAGTTACCGTATTTAGTCTTTTGAATCTATTTAAAAATTTTTCTTTAAAATTATTTTGTCTATTGCTATTTACATATAAATGGTTCATAACACAGAAATAATTATTGTTTAAATTACCATCTTTCTCTAAAATACTATATGATTTTTGACAATTATTTTTGATAATTTGTATTGAATTGTTTTTTTCATGGATCACATAAGATTGATTCGAATTAAAAATAACCATTATTAACCTCTCTATTCCATCTAATAATATACTTATTGTAACATTGTTTATAAAACCAAACCATTATAATAGATAGTATTAGCAGTTTAAAATTTTTATTATTTTACTAAAAATATGATGAGGTCTATTTATTTAAATTTTAAATTGGACTTTATTTTAGCAAAATCACTAATTAGGGGAAAGTTATCATAAGTAGGTGGGGGAAAGGAGAGGTTAAATATGAAAGAAAGATTGTTTAATTGTCCTGTTGAAGCGATTATAAGTTTAATAGGAGGTAAATATAAACCGATTATTCTATGGTATTTGTTGGATGGTAAATTAAGATTTAATGAATTACAAAAGCGATTACCTCAAGCCACAGCTAAGATGTTAAGCCAACAATTGAAAGAGTTACAACAAGATGGATTTATTGAAAAAGTGATTTATCCAGAAGTGCCTCCTAAGACAGAATATTACATCACAGAGTATGGTAAGACTTTAGAAACTATTTTAAATGAAATGTGTAACTGGGGAGAAGAATATATGGGAGATTCTATTATTCAACATAGCAATTATTAAACGGGTATAGTTACTTTTTGGGTACTAACTTACAAAAAAGTGCAGTCTTCTCAAGGAAATTAAACGGTGATATATTTATCTCTACTTTAATAAATAGGAGAGATAATATGTTAAATGAAATTATTTGGCCACAAAAATGGTTACCAGGTACTACTGATAATTTTGCTTCTAATGAAATAATAGTAAAAGATTTAAGTTTTGAAACTGTTATAGAAAATCTTATCGATACTTCAAAATGGGAACAATATTATAAAAATAGTAGTGATATTCATATGTATCATCAAACATCGTCTAAATTACAACAAGATACACGTTTCAAATTTAAAACATTTGGATTTGATATAGAAGCGAAAGTTGAAGAACTTATCATCAATGAAGATGTTGCGCGTATCGCTTGGCATGGTTGGAACAATTCTACAGGAGATGACTTCTTAGACGTCTATCATGCATGGCTGATCGAAAAATTACCACAAAATAGATTAAGAATTTTAACGCAAGAATCACAAATTGGCATACCAGCACAACAAATGGCAAAAGACGAGAAGCACCCTATGATTAATGGACATCAAGACTGGTTAGACTGCCTCGCAAAATTTTCACAATAACAAATTCGCCCGATCTGGCAGCTCACTGCTACGGATCGGGCGATTATTTTATAGAATTATAAATGAATCTTTTCTGTTGAGTAAAAATACAACTCTTTTTTGGGGTGTACAAATATCGAAATGATAATGAGTACGCCTATTTTACCAACTATCATTAACAAAATGAGTATAATTTTAGACATTGAATTTAAATCAGCAGTTATGCCAGTTGAAAGTCCAACCGTTGCAAAAGCTGAAATCGTTTCAAATAATACCTTTGTTGTATCAAGTTTTGGATTTTGAATTAAAATACTCAATGTTGAGATAAAAATTAAAGAACTTGATAAAAAACATACAGTTATTGCTTTGTTTATTTGTTCCGTCATAATACTTTTCTTAAATATATGTGGATGTGTCTGACCTTTTAATAAAGAATATAAATATACGATAATGATAGCAAAGGTCGTAACTTTTATACCGCCACCGGTACTCATAGGTGCGGCACCAATAAACATTAATAAATCAAATATAAATAGTGTAGAGTCGTGTAATTGACCTATGTCAACGGTATTGAATCCAGCAGTTCTAGTTGATATTGATTGAAAAACAGATTTAAACATTTGAACAATCCAATTATCGTTTTTTAATACGTTATTTGCTTCTAATAACCAGAATGAAAGTGATCCAATCGCGATTAATATGGCTGTAGTAGTTAAAACGATTTTTGAATGTAGACTTAATTTACTCAAGCGATTAGCTTTCCACAAATCTAATATAACAATATAACCTATACCACCAATTACAATTAACAATGGAACAATGACGTTAACAATTAAGTTATCACTGTAACTCATCAGATTATCTGAAAATAAAGAAAAACCAGCGTTATTGAATGATGATATAGAAGTAAATATACTGATGAACCCACCTCTAACAATACCGTGATCTGGAATGAAAACCATGGATAAAAAAATAGCCCCCAAAATCTCGATAATAAAGCTGAATAATACAAGACGTATAGTTATATTTAGTAATCCTGAATCATTATCAAGACTCCACGTATACTTTAATAGTTCTCTATTTTTGTACGAAATGTTTTTTCTAGTGAAAATCATTATAAAAATCATTAAAGTAACAATACCTAACCCACCAATTTGAATCAGTAAAAGTATTACCAAATATCCTAATTCATTGAACTGGTTAGGTATATCAACAGTTGAAAGCCCTGTTACTGTAAATGCACTTGTAGCGATAAAAAAAGCATCAACAAAATCAATAGGTTTTCGTCCAGTAACTGGCAAGTAGAGTAATATCGAACCTATGATTGTAGTCGTTAAAAATAGTGTCAGATAAATCATAGTAACTTTGAATATAGTATTCATTTTTTTATCACCTGCATTATAAGATATAAAGATAATAGTCCTATTAATAAAAAATAGCAATAAATTTATAAATAAAATAGAAAACATTAGCTTGCATATCAGGTGATTTGTAAATGGAGAAAGCCATTTTTTATAATATGTGTATGATATATGATGCCGAAAGAGTAGTGGTAATTGATCGTAAAAAAGATGATTGGCCAGGTATTTCTTTTCCAGGTGGAAAAGTTGAGCATGGAGAATCATTCACTAATTCAACAATCAGAGAAATCAAAGAAGAAACGGGTTTAGATATAAGTAATCTTGAATTATGTGGAGTAAAAAATTGGATGGATGATGAGATAAGATATGTAATATTTTTATATAGAACAAATAATTATTCTGGTGAATTAGTTAGTTCTGATGAAGGAGAAGTTAGGTGGGAACAAATTTCAAATCTTACTAATTTACAATTATCATTAGACATGTAAGAGATGTTAAGAATATTTCAAGAAAATAATTTAAGTGAATTTTTTTATTTCAAAGATAATGAAGAATGGAACTTTCATCTCAACTAGATTACTAATTTTATAGATAAAAACCAGCGTTTAATCAACGGTATAAGGCCTATGATGAGGGAGTAAAATATTAATCCCAAGTTGATCAGTAAAGAAAATTTTAATAGAACTATTAATTAAAATAGTTCTATTTATTTCCTGATGCTATTGAGATTCTATTCCAAAGGTTGACTTGATTGATTATCATAACGATCTCAAAGTATTCTTCTTGTGTATAATACTTTAATACTGCTTCATAATCTTTATCGTTTATTTTTGAATTCAAGTATGTTAATTTTTCAGCTAGTTGTAATGCTGCTTTTTCTTTTTCGTTATATAGTTTACTTTCGTTAAAATTAGCGAGATCTTGTATTTTATTTGAATCTATTTTAAATTTTTCGCTTTTCTTTTGATGTAACTTTTGACAATAAGTGCAACCATTAATTTGGGAGCATCTGAGTTTAATAAGTTCTCGTAAGCCTTTATCAATGGATGTTTTATTCACTACTCTTTCTAAATCGAGTATTAATGCCATGTATTTTTGATTGATTTTAAAGTAGTTGAAGCGGTTATTCATTTTTAAAAAGCTCGCAATTTTAGACATAAATTTAGATAACATAATAACGCCTCCTTCGAGATTACTAATTAATGTATAATTAATTGTATAGATTAAATTTATGCCCTACAAACAAATTTAAGTAAATACAACACATTTGTTAATCTGTTGCAGAGGTGTTTAAAATGAAGAAAAAGACTGAAGAAAAACTATATAAAGCTTTAGTAATGCTGTTAGAAAATGATGATTATGAAAAAGTAACAATACTGCAGATTTGTCAGGAAGCAGGGGTCAATCGTTCTACTTTTTATAGGAAGTTTAAATCAAAGGATGATTTATTACGTTGGAAATCTAATCAACTCGTTCAAATATATATTCATGAACTTAATGAGCTTGGAAAAGTGAATATGGATGATGTTGTAGTCTATTTTTATCAATTTTGGATAAAATACAAGTCATTTATATTAATGCTTCAGAAACAAAATATGCAACTGTTCTTACTAAACGAGTTTAATCGTCATATTTTAAATGTACATCAATCAACAAGAGAAAAATTTCAGCATAATTTAAACGATGAATATATGAAGTTATCTTTATCTTTTAATGTCGGTGGATTATGGAACATGTTGCTTTATGCTATAGAAAATAATTATAGCGAGGAAGAATTTTTAAAAGGTTTTCAAGAAATCAAGTTATTCTATAACATATGAAATGAGAAAAACTCAGGTTAAGACATACATTATGTCCTAGCCTGAGTTTTTTATTATTGTGCTGTATATCCGCCGTCTATTAAGATAGATTGACCAGTTACGCTTTTGGCTTTGTCACTGGCAATGAATACGGAATAGTCTGCAACGTCTTGAATGTCGACGAGTCGTTTTTGAGGAATCATTGGGAATAATACTTCATCAAGTACTTGATCAACACTTACGTTTCGTGTTTTGGCTAAGTCTTCCATTTGACCACGTACAAGTGGTGTATCAATGTAACCTGGGCATATGGCATTTACCGTGATACCGTCTTCTGCAGTTTCTAAAGCAGTGACTTTTGTTAAACCGATAATGCCATGTTTGGCACTGTTATATGCAGATTTTCCTGAAAATCCGATAACGCCATTAATAGAAGACATATTTAAGATGCGACCAAATTGTTGTTTTTTCATAATAGGTAATACATGTTTCGTCATGATGAATGTACCCACTAACATAATATCAATCATTTGTTTGAATTTAGCTGTTGGGAAATCCTCAATATTTGAAACATGTTGTAAGCCTGCGTTATTTACCAAAACATCTATACGACCGTAATGTTTTTCAGTTTCATCGACAAGGTTTATGACATCATCTTCATTCGAAACATCTGCTGGAATACCGATACAGTCAAACCCTTTATCTTTAAAGTCACGCACGACGTTGTCTAAATTAGCTTTATTAATGTCTGTGAATACTACTTTTGCACCTTGGTTTAAAAATTCTTTAGCGATTTCTAAACCAATACCACTAGCAGAACCTGAAATAATCGTAACTTTATCTTTTAACATCGAAATCCCTCCATATTTTTCTCTATATATTTAGTTTACTTCTACAATATTGATAAGTAAAATGAATATTAATAATGAAATCTATAACTTAAAGTTATAAGGAAAGGGGGATTAATTTGGAAATCCGTCAATTTAATTATTTTATGACAGTAGCTAAACTGGGCAGTTTCACTAAGGCTTCACAACATTTACATGTTTCTCAACCAGCGCTTAGTAAGACAATCAAAGCATTTGAATCTGAACTGAATGTCGAGTTATTAGACCGTTCAGACAGACAAGTTAAACTTACAGATTCAGGTGAAATTGTTTATAATCACGGGCTCAAAATCTTTGATACATTAAATTCTTTAACATCGAATTTGAACGATAATAGTTCATTAAAAAGTGGAAATATAAAGATTGGGTTACCTTCACTAATTGGCATTATGTTCTTTCCTAGCATGATAAAAGGCTTCTCTTCGGCGTATCCACATTTAACAACAGAATTAATAGAAGAAGGTACTCATAAAGTTATACGTTTAGTGGATGAAGGTGAGATAGATTGTGGCATCGTTATGTTACCAGTAGATGAAACAAAATTCGACGTCTATCAATTGACGAAAGATAAATTGATGTTATATCTACAAAAGTCACATCCATTAGCACAACGTTCGGAAGTTGCTTTAACGGATATTAAGCATGAACCGACTATTTTATTTACGGAAGATTTTACGATGCATGATCGTATTATTCAAGAGTGTGATAAATTTGGATTTAAGCCAAATATTGCGTATCAAAGTGCACAATGGGATTTTATTAAAGATATGGTAGAAAATAATTTAGGCGTTACGTTCTTTCCAGAATCATTAAAACGCAAAATCGATTATGATAAAATCACTGCAGTACCTATAACAGAACCGTATATTTACTGGGAAGTCGGTCTTATCGTTAAAAAAGATAGATATCGTTCACATGCAACAAGAGCACTAATTGATTATATATTAGAGAATGGTATTTAGTTAGTTATAACTTTTAGTTATAGAAATTATGATATTTATATATTTAACAAATAATCGTATCAGGACTATATTAGTAATTGTTCATAGGAAAAAATTTTAAAGCTAGCAATTACGAATAGGGAGAGATTTATTATGGATCAAACTAAATACCAACAAGGTATGGATAAACTTATGGAATATACTGCAGAGACAGGTTCAACACATTTAAAAATAGCTGACAATCTTAAAGATATAGCACCTGACGTTTCAAAATATATTATTGAATTTGCTTATGGAGACATATATTCACGTAAAGGTTTAACAAATCAACAACGTGCTTTAATAACGGTTTCTTCACTTGTAACACAAGGAACAGAACCTCAATTGGAATTACACATCAATACAGCATTAACTTCAGGTGTGACTCCTGAGGAAATCATAGAAACAATTACACATTTAATACCTTATACTGGTTTCCCACGTGTATTAAATGCGTTAACAGTAGCTCAAAAAGTATTCGAAGATAGAGAGATAAAAGTAGATTTGTCTAAAGTAGAACAATAATAAACCCAAAAAACCGCCCGATCCTGTAGCTCACTGCTACGAATCGGGCGGTTGTTTTTTTATACGTAATTTAATTATTCCATTAAGTAACTGTCTTCGGCGCGTTTGATTGTTTTCTTTTTCCATGGGTCTAGTATTGGTTTAACGATAAATCCTATTGTGAATATGACGACACCGAATAATACGAGACATATGAGATTGTATATGAGTATTTCTGGTACGACGCCTCCGACCGCTTCTCTTAAAGCATCTACGGCATAAGTAAATGGCAAGTACGGATGTATGGCTTGGAAGAATTTTGGTGTGACTTGTATTGGGAATGTCCCACCTCCTCCTGCTATTTGTAGTACCATAATGACAATTGCTAATGCTTTACCTACGTTACCGAATAGGGACACTAATGTATAGACGATACATATAAATACGATTGAAACGAGTACGGCTAATAGTATAAATAATAATCTATTATCGATTGCTGCGCCTAATATAAACATATCTCCTAGTGACACGATAATGGACTGTATAATACCTATAATAATGAATATAAAGCTCTTTCCAACGAATGTTTCTCTCAATGAATATTTCTGCTTAATTTCTGGATTTTTAATATCTGTTGTTAATAAGTTAGATAATAGTAAAGCACCTACCCAAATTGCTAAAGATGTATAGAATGGTGTACTTGCTGTTCCATAGTTTGGCACACTAAATAATGATTCTTCTTTTAATTCTATTGGATGTGCGATAATATCTGCTTGTTTCTTTAAATCATTTTTCAATAATTTTATTAATTCATGAACTGTATCATCTTTATCTATTTCTCTAACTTTCTTCGCTGCTTTCTTAATATCTTCTTCAATACCTGGTAAATCATTTCGCGCAAATTCTGCTAAGTCATGAATTTCTTTTTGAGCTTCTGGTAAGTTGTCATCTATCAATTGAACAGCACGATCGTATTTATCAATCATTGCTGGTAAATCATTATTTGAAAACTGTGCGAGCTTTTTAACTTCTGATTGAACATTTGGTAGTTCATTTTCAACGTAATAAGCACCTTTACCAACTTGTTCTTTAAATTTAGGGAAGTTTGTTTGAGCTACTTCATTAATATTATTAAACTTTCTTTCAAGTTCTGGTAATTCATTATTAATGCTGACTAATAAATCATGACCATTTTGTAAGGAACTTTTCCCAGTTTGAATTACATTATCTATCATGTTCATGGAACTTCTAATTTTCGAGATATCATCGATACCTTTAGTTAACGCTTGATCGATTTGATTAACGCCTTCCATTAAAGTCGTCTTAAAATCACTGCTTGTATATTTTAATAAATTGTCTAAAGATACGAGATTAGAATCAATTAATTTATCTAATGCTAAGACTTCTTCTTTGCCAGATTTACCGTTATTTAAAGCATTAATCAGGTTGCTTTGGCCTTTAATAACACTTTGTAAATCTTTGTTAGCTGATTCAAATTGTGAAATAGCTGATGAAGTATCAATACCTTCAGATTTCTGAAGTTCCTTTAAAATATCAATCATAGAATTATTAAAAGCTACACCTTGTTGTAATCGTGATTGATTGTTTTTCACAGTGTCTGCAAGTTGTTTACTGTCTTGGCTCATTAAGATACTTTGGTTAATGGCTTGCATACTTTCTAAATCTTTTTTGTTCATAGTTGCTTGTTCGTTACTATAGTCTGCGAGTGCTGTTAAAGATTCACTTAGTGCAGATTTCATTTCATTTAATTCTTGATCAGTTAATACATTTTTAGAAGCTTGGTCATTATTTTCGTTATTATCACTTTCTTCTTCATAAGCTTGTTGCGTTGTTACGATATCATTATCTTTCTCTTGTTCTTCAGTTGATGCTTGTTCTTCAGTTTCTTCTTTAGAAGCATCATCTGATTGTTCTTTATCACTTTCTTGTTCTTCAGCATTTTGTTCCTTATTATTATCGTCTTTGTTTTCTTCTTCTGACAATTGCTGAGGTTCTTTTGTACTTTGTTCAGGTTTCGCTTTGTTATCTTTACTGTCTTTCTTGTCTTTCTCTTGTTCTGATTTCAGCTTTTCGTTCGCTTTTTCGGTTTTTTCCTGAGCTTTTTTAGCATCTGCTTCATACTGATCTAATTTACGATTTAATTCAGGTAAATATTGCTCTGCTTTATTGATAGCTGCTAATGCTTTTTCGGTTGCTTCAATACCTTGAGGCACGCCTTTATTGATTTTAGGAAATTGTTGTTGTACTTTATTCGCTTTTGCTAATGCACTTTCAATTTCAGGCATTTTAGCATTCAATTTCGTAATTAATTGAGCTACTTGATTAATGTCACCCATTTTACTATTTACTTCATTAATTTTCTTAACGCCTTCATTAATGTCGCCTTTATAATTTCCAAGTGCTTCGAATTCATCTTTATACTTCGTAATATCATCTTGATGTTCATCAATTTCTATGACTTTTTCTTTGAATTCTTCTATTTTAGGAAGATTGTCTTCAGCAGTATATACAGCGTTTTTAATTTTGCTTAAAGTAGGTAATTCATTTTCAAGGTCTAAACCGACTTGGTTTGCTTCTTTTAATAATGCTTTCGTTGCATTCTCGCCAAATTCTTTATTTAAAGAATCTACAATGGATGATGCACCAGCGTTTGTCATTTTAGGTGCAATCGCATTTAATTTCTCGTTTACTTTGTAATCAATGACAGCTTTCTTTGGTTTCTTATGATAGATGCTCGTGACTTCATCAGAAAAAGTCTTATGTAAATATATAGAGGCATAATAATCACCTTTTTCAACACCATCGTCAGCCTTCTTACGATTCACAAATTCCCATCCAAACTTATCGTTCTTCTTCAACTGTTCAACTAATTGGTCACCAACATTAATTTCTTTACCTTCAACCTTAGCACCCTTATCTTCATTCACAACCGCAATTTTAATACCTTGCGTATTGTTGTAAGGATCCCACGTAGAACTTAAATTAAACCATGCATAGAATGATGGCAAAATCGAAAGACCTAATAATAATATAATCACAAACGGCACACGTTTGATATTTTTAATATCTTCAATAAAAATTTCAAATGGTTTCTTCAAAATCATAACTCCTTATCCATTAGTACATGACATGTACTATAAATATCAATACCGCTATCATACCCCATGTTTAAAATCAATTCAATCCCATTTTGTTATATCAGTATATTTATAAAGGTTAATATATGACCGAAATGCCATGTTATAGATATATCAGTATATTAAAATAGAAAATATTTCTATTTTTGGATATCGACAAAAAAGCCTTCTTTCAAAGACTGCAGATGTAATGTCTGCATTGAAAGAGGGTGGAGTGAATGTCTATTGGTAATTGAATCGATATGTGAAATATTAGATAATAGGAATAATATTTTATATTGCAGTATTAATAGAAAGTGAATAGGAGATTAAAAATGATTATTAACCTCGAAGAAATGAACATAAACTTTGATCTAGAAAGTGAAACGCCTTTTTTTCAAGTATCTAATGAAAATAGAGTGCGTTTTGATGTAGAATACGTAAACAAGAAGCAACTTTCCAATATTATTAATCAATTATTTACCAACCAAACTAAAACAAAGTGTTCGTTTTTATCAGAGTATAAATATCCTGTTAAATTTAGAGAAAAAACACGATTGGGTCGTTTCTTCAAAATTACAAACTGGAAAGAAGAACTACACACTTCAAATGAAGAATATATAATAGTAACTACAGAGAACTTAAAAAATGATGAAATCATTAATTATTGTTTATATATCCAAAAAGGTATGATTCAACCTTATATCATATTCTATAATAAGCAAAATATAATCTATATTAGTAACGATGTTATAGATATTATAAGCAGCTTGAAAGATATGATTAGCAATATAAAATTGGATTTTAAAGAGTTTATAGATGTTTTTTATGAAATATTAGATTAGCGAAGTGTAAATATGCTTCGCTTTTTTGTACTCTAATAGACAATCAAAAAAATATATTAAATTTATTAAATGGTCATTATATGTCCATGTATTGTATTTAACTAAAGATAAGTAGCATTTTATTAACTTTAGGAGGATAGAATATGTATTCAAAAAAGGTCGTTACATTGATTTTAGGGCTTTTACTATTATTGTTTGCAGTTAACAAAGCGGATGCGGTTGGAAATTATTATTATAATGGTATGGAAAGCTGGAATGCTAATTCTGCATATAAGAAAGCCCAAAAAATAAATAATAAAGATATTATCATGAAGCGTTATGATTATGCGCATAAGAATAAATATAAAGCGGTTGGTCGTGTTTCTAATATGGATGGCTGGAAAGGTCCGGGTAAAGATAGTATGGGAACAGGCTTTGTAGTAGGTAACCATACATTTGTTACGAATGCACATGTTGTTGAAAGAGCAAATGGTAGACAAACGGATCCTAAAAAAATAAAATTCCAATTAAATCGAGATGGCAAAAAAATACCTTATCAATTCCAAGCTAAAAAAATTTATAAGGTTCCTGCTTATGATATGGTCGTCGTAGAAACGAAAGAAAATATGGTTCAAAAGGCAAAAGTTCAACCTTTAAAACTAGCAACTAATAAACAAATCAAATCATTGAAATTCAATGATAATTTATACTCATTAGGCTATCCAGTCGTTAATGGAAATAATACATACGCTTATTGGAATAAGTTGAAATTTTTACAAGAGTCTTCTAATAAAGCAGAATTAATGACGAAAGATAAGTTTAGAGCGGGAGATTCAGGTTCTCCAATGGTAAATGGTAATTTTGAAGTATATGCATTAAGAACGTATGGGTATAATTTGAGAGGTAATTCAGGCTACCAGTATGCTAAACAAGAAGTAGCTGGAGGAGAATCAATTTACGGAAATCCAAGAGCGTTTATACTTAAACATAATCGATAACATATACAAACAGAGCATCCCTCAATTATTGAGAGATGCTCTGTTATTTTGTGTAGCTTTAATCGTGTATTATCTTATTAATTATTCTTTATCTTCTGATGTCTTTTTGCGTCTAAATAATAGGAATGCTGATCCTAACATAGCGATAAGTGTACCAAATAATGTAGTATGTTCTACTTTAGATTCACCTGTATCTGGTAATTTATGAGTATCTTTATGATTAGTATCTTTAGAAGTGTGCGCTTGATTATTATTATTTAGTTTCACTATGTTGATTGAGCTAACTGAGTTGTCTGATTTAACTGGGACAACATTGTTTGAATGGCCAGTTTTATCCATGTTGCTCGGATTATCTGGGTTGCTTGGATTATCTGGGTTGCTTGGATTATCTGGGTTGCTTGGATTATCTGGGTTGCTCGGGTTGTCTGGATTGTCTGGATTGTCTGGATTGTCTGGATTGTCTGGATTGTCTGGATTGTCTGGATTATCAGGGTTGTCCGGGTTATCCGGGTTGTCTGGGTTATCCGGGTTATCCGGGTTGTCCGGGTTATCCGGGTTGTCCGGGTTGTCTGGGTTATCCGGGTTGTCCGGGTTGTCCGGGTTATCCGGGTTGTCTGGGTTATCTGGGTTATCTGGGTTGTCCGGGTTGTCCGGATTGTCCGGGTTATCCGGATTATCTGGGTTGTCCGGATTGTCCGGGTTGTCTGGGTTATCCGGATTATCCGGGTTATCAGGATTATCTGGGTTGTCTGGAATTTCACATACTTCATTGATATATTCTACTTGTTTAGGTGTTAAACTTGATTTGATATAATCTAATTCTGCTTTATTAATCTCTTCTTCAGACATACCTTGTGCACGCATAGATTCTTTTTTAAGTTCTAATTGTCTGCGTAAGTCTTCTTCGTTACACTCTCCACTAACATTGACACTTGTAGTAAGCGGTCCGCCACTAAAGTCTTGTGGTGTATCAAATTGTTTATTAAATACAATACCATAAGCACTATTTGCTACTACGTTACCTAAGTTAATGATTGCGATATTACCATCAAATGTGATGTTTTCAGGTGTAATGATATTCGTATATGAACTCTTACCATCCTTTGAAACAGCAGGATAATATCTATTCACTAACCAATCAGACGCATCAGAAGTTGTGACATTATCATAAGGCAACGTCACACGCATAACAGCATTATCAATTGCATAGTCAGTCGCAAAAACAATTCTCCAATTTTGTGCTGTTGTTGCTTCATTTGGACCACTTTGCCAATGATGAACTTCTAAATTTCCCGGGCCATAATTATGAGCGTCAGTTGCATTTGGATGGTTATTTGGATTTTTCACTTTTTCTTGAAAACCATTGTTAGAATAGTCATCTAAATTTGTATCCATAACACTTTTAGCATTAAGATTAACTTTATTTGTATATTCAGTTGTCACTTCATCAGCTGTACAATGCTCGCTTGTTTTCACGCCGTTTTTAACAGTTTGTGTTTGTTCAGGCACATAACCATTTTGCGCATTGAAATACGTCAAAGCACCATCTTTATCTGTATCCTTTTTAGCATCAGCATCATTGTTTACTGCAATAGAATTTGTGTCTTGATCAGGATATTGCTTTGCAGCATAAGAAGTAGCTTCATCGTTATTATCTTCAGGTGTCTCACTTGCTTCATTTGTTGTAACGTCTGTGTTCTCGTTCGATTCATTAGTCGCTTCTGGTTGTGTAGCATCGCTTGGTTGTTCCACAGCAGTATTCTCTGAATCTGTATTTGTAGTTTCACTATTGATGTTTGTATTGTCTGTTTCTACTGCGCTATTTTCACTCGCTTGTGCTTCATGTTGAATACCCATGACTAATAAAGTTCCCAATAAAATAGATCCCGTCCCGATTTTGAACTTCCTTAATGAAAATCTTTGATAAGTGTTCCTTTGCATTAAAATTCAACTCCATCCCGTATTATGTTACATATTACATCTATCTAATATATTTATACCTCACGGATATTAATAAAACAATAGGTTTTTTCATAAATATGTAACTGTTTACAAAATATTGAAAAATAAAGTTTATATATATAACAAACATTTTTGTTTTAAAGTAATTTTTAATATTTATAACGATGCATAATATGCAATAAAGTGCGTAAGTCATATGAATTGACGATAATTCCACACGAGTCTAATATAAGCAAAGAAGAATACAAATATAGTATTCTATCTAGTAAGTAACGGAGGAATTTATGATGCTAAATGCTAAAGCGAGAGCAGTAAGTAGTCCGGATTCTAATTTTTTTGCGACAGAAATTACGAGAAGAGATTTAGATAAACATGATATTTTGATAGAAATTAAATATGCAGGAATATGCCATTCAGATATTCACACTGCACATGGAGAATGGGGACCAGTGAACTATCCTTTAGTACCGGGTCATGAGATTGCGGGTATTGTTAAAGAAGTTGGTTCTGATGTGAGTAAATATCAAGTAGATGACCGTGTTGGTGTTGGTTGTATGGTTGATTCATGCGGTGAATGTGAACATTGTCAAAATGGCGAAGAACAATACTGCGTAAAAGGAATGGTTGGTACATATGCAGGTACTGACAGATATGGAGAACCTACTCAAGGTGGTTATTCAACACATATCGTCGTACATGAAGATTTCGTACTACGTATTCCAGATAACATTCCTTTAGATGAAGCGGCACCTTTACTATGTGCAGGTATTACAACGTATTCACCTTTAAATCACTGGAAAGCATACGAAGGTAAAAATGTAGCTGTTATCGGTATGGGTGGACTTGGTCATATGGCCGTTCAAATTGCACATGCAATGGGCGCTGACGTAACAGTATTATCACGTACATTAAATAAAAAAGAAGACGGCTTGAAATTAGGTGCTTCTCATTATTATGCAACAAGTGATGAGTCAACATTTGAAGAACTAGCGAACTCATTTGATTTAATCATTAATACCGTAAGTGCTAATTTACCAATAGATGATTATCTTAGATTATTAAGATTAGACGGTACACTTGTAAACGTAGGTGCACCAGCAGAACCCGTATCATTACGCGTAGCAAACTTAATCGGTCACCGAAGATCATTTGCAGGTTCAGCAATAGGTGGTATAAAAGAAACACAAGAAATGTTAGACTTCTGTTCAGAACATAACATTAGACCACAAATCGAACTAATTTCAGCAGATCAAATAGACGAAGCATATGAAAGAGTCTTATCATCAAACGTTAAATATCGTTTCGTAATAGATACAAGTACTATGTAATAATAAAAAATCCCCTGCTAACTCCAACGTTAACAGGGGATTCCTTTATTGATTTACTTTAAGATTCTACGACGTCTTCCATTTGGGCTTCGAATTCATCTAGTAATGCGCGTACTTCGTCTGTTGTTTCTGTACTCATTAATTGATGTCTTAATTCGCTAGCGCCTCTCATGCTACGTACGTATATTTTGAAGAATCTACGTAAGCTTTTGAATTGTCGTGTTTCACTCGTTGCGTATTTATCGAATAATGTGAGATGTAATCTGAGTAAGTCTAATAGTTCTTTACTTGTATGTTCGCGAGGCTCTTTCTCAAATGCGAATGGATTATTGAAGATACCTCTACCGATCATAACACCATCGATGCCGTATTTTTCAGCAAGTTCAAGACCTGTCTGTCTATCAGGAATATCACCATTAATCGTTAACAATGTATTTGGTGCGATTTCATCACGCAAATTCTTGATCGCTTCGATTAATTCCCAGTGTGCATCTACTTTACTCATTTCTTTACGTGTACGAAGATGAATAGATAAATTTGCGATATCTTGTTCAAAGACGTGCTTTAACCAATCTCTCCATTCTTCAATGTCATAGTAACCAAGGCGTGTCTTAACACTTACCGGTAGACCACCAGCTTTAGCTGCTTGAATAATTTCAGCGGCACGTTCAGGTCTTAAAATTAAGCCAGAACCTTTACCTTTACCTGCAACATTTGCTACAGGACATCCCATATTCAAATCAATACCTTTAAAGCCCATTTCTGCCATTCCGATACTCATTTCTCGGAAATGATCTGGCTTGTCGCCCCATATATGTGCAACGATAGGTTGTTCATCTTCACTAAAAGTTAAGCGTCCGCGAACACTGTGTATACCTTCAGGGTGACAAAAACTTTCCGTATTTGTAAACTCAGTGAAAAAGACATCTGGTCTCGCTGCTTCACTGACTACGTGACGAAAGACGATATCCGTAACGTCTTCCATAGGTGCCAAAATAAAAAATGGACGTGGCAATTCACTCCAAAAATTTTCTTTCATAATATATTTTAACCTTCTTATTTATTAATTTATTAAATATTTATCCATGATGATATTACCATAAAAGTGCAACTTATACAAAAGGATATTTACTCATATTAATTCAAATTATCTATCGAAACATCTAAACATTTTGAGACGTAAAGCATGCATTTTGACTTTCTCATATGCCTTTGTATAACATGATGATATTAGAGAAAGATTTCGAGGAGATGTCGTCGTGGAAGAGTTGAAACACCGGGATAAGACTTTGCTTATTACGATTTTGATGGTAGGGTCATTTGTTGCCATTTTGAACCAGACACTCATGACTACAGCCTTACCAAGTATTATGAAAGAAATGCATTTAACGAGCAGTACGGTTCAATGGCTAACGTCTATATTTATGTTAGTGAATGGTATTATGATTCCGATTACGGCATATTTAACACAGCGATTTACAACTAGAACGTTATACTTTGCAGCTTTAACATTCTTTATAGTAGGTTCTATCATTTGTGTTATAACGGATCAATTCACAGTCATACTCGCAGGACGTGCAGTTCAAGCTATGGGTGCTGGTATAATGATGCCTTTAATGCAAACAGTGTTATTCCTCGTTTATCCAGCAGATAAAAGAGGACAAGCAATGGGGATGTTTGGATTAGTCGTTGGTTTCGCACCAGCAATCGGTCCAACATTATCAGGTTGGGTCGTATCTCAATATAGTTGGAAAGTAATATTCTACATTCTATTAGTTGTAGCTATTGTAGATTTATTATTTGCGATGAAGTTCGTTAAGAATGTAACAGATGTTACGAAACCGAAGCTTAATAAACTATCTGTTACATTGTCGACATTAGGCTTTGCGGCATTGTTAATTGGCTTTAGTGAAGCGGGTAATTTAGGCTGGCATCATCCTTTAGTGTATTCAATGATCATTGCAGGTATTGTCATCTTAACAATGTTTATCGTGAAACAATTAAGTATGACTGAGCCGTTTCTTAACGTACGCGTCTTCACTTATAAATCCTTTACGATCAATATGATTATTGTCTGTATCGTCTTTGTTTCATTTATAGGAAGTCAAACAGTGTTGTCATTCTACTTACAAAATCTACACGGATATTCACCATTGATGTCAGGATTAGCACTCATGCCAGGTGGAATTATAACAGGTCTACTTTCACCATTTACAGGTAAAATATTCGATAAATACGGTGGTAAGTTATTATCCATCATAGGCGTTTCAATTGTCGTGATAACATCATTTGCTTTTACACAACTTGATGCACACACATCATTCGCTTATGTCACAATATTCTTCGCCATTTCACTCGCTGCAAATGCGATGGTCTTCAATCCATTAACAACAGCAGCATTAAACAATTTATCACGTGAATTAGTACCACATGGAACATCAATGAATAATACAATGCGACAAGTCGGCGCAGCAATGGGTTCAGCAATATTAGTAACAGTTATGAACACAGCCATCTTAAACCCACATGAATATGGAATAGAAGGATTAGTACACGGCGTACGCGTAGCATACGTTGTTATCTGTATCGTAGCAATACTCGGATTAATATTAGCGATTATCAACCCAACATCTAAAAAAGGCTATAAAGAAGCATAGCGAAATGAAGCATTTCACTGAACTGACAACCACAGTTTGAAAGTGATATGCTTATTTTTATAATATTAGAATATATAATGTTTATTTAGAGCTAGTATTCTTTTTGTTTTTACGTTTATAACCATTTAAATATTTATCAATCGTTCTTCTATCTACTCCAAATTCTCTAGCTAATTGACTCTTGTTGATTTTTAGATTTGAGCGATCCATCATTACTTTGAATTTTTCTAAATCCTCCAAACTATTAAGTTGAAAATTGTTCTCTTTATTTAAAGATTCCATTAGCAATCACCTCAGACAAATTATCTCTAACGTTATGTAATTTGTACATAATGAAATAAAGAAATGCGAAGATTATATCGTATAATTAGCAGGCGAGCAGTATGACATCAGACAACCCTCAGACTGACCCTATAGACCAGAAGTATATTATTGTAAAATTATCCTCGTTACTGTAAAATATAATTAATATAATAGGGATAGAGGATGGTGAAAATCTATGAGTACTATATATTTGAAGGATTTACAGAAAGATAATAAAAAAAATAAAAGTAGGAATATTGAGTTTATTAGAAAAAACTATGATCCAGATTTCTATTTAGGGAAAAGAGATTTTGATAAACCTCGTAAAAACCCTAAAAAACAAAAAGCAGTATTGAGATATGGAAGAAAGTAATTATGAGTTATACGTTAGAACAAGCACAGAAAGATTTGAAAAATATTTCTAAATCTGAGATTTTATATTATAGAATGATTAAGGTTGCAAGTATAATAACTAGATTAATAGATTCAAAAACAACAAATATATATAATAAGCCAATAGTTGTTGGAGGATTAAGTGTCGAGATATACACAGACAGTGATTATACAACTAGAGATATTGATTTTGTTACAAGTGCAAGTAAAGAATTGAATTATATTTTGGAAGAATTGGGATTTATTAAAGACTCAAGAATGTATTTATATAAACCTTTAGAGATATATGTTGATGTGGTGAGTTCATCATTAGAACCATTAGAAGGTTATAAGCAGATTAATACATTACAAATTGATGAGGATAATTATATATATGTTATATCACCTGAAGATATCATTATTGATAGGACATTAGATTATGCTTATGCTGATAACGAAAAATATATAAATTATATTTTGATAAATAGGTATGATGAAATTGATAAAGAATATATACGGAAAATACTCAAAAGAGAAGATCCGGAAACATTAGAAATATTTGATGAGTGGAATAAAAGAGCAAGAGATTATTTAAATAAAGATAAAGAGAGCCATAATTAAATTTATGGTTCTTTTTATTGGTTAGAAAAACTGATTACTTTATACTTAAATCAAAATAACAGAATAGAGGTTATCGTAGTGAAGAAGTTATGGATTTTGGGGATGGGTATCATTATTCTAATGATCGTTGGAATCATGATTATGACGAAACCATCTAATGAACATCATTCAACAACAGTTAAATCAACAGACTCAACTTATATAAATAGCCAAATACCGACATTATTTCTACATGGTTATGCAGGAAGTGCGAATTCAGAGAAATATATGGTTCAACAAGCGAAGAAAAAAGGTGTCACAAAAGAAGTCATCACAGCATATGTATCTGAAGATGGAGAAGTTGAATTAAAAGGCAAACTTAAAAAAGATGTGACTAATCCTATTGTACAAATAGAATTAGAAAATAATAAACAAGGCGATCTAGATCTCAATGCAGAATGGTTTAAAAACGTACTAGAGAAATTACAAAGTGAATACGGTATTAAGAAATTTAACTTTGTCGGACATTCAATGGGGAATTTATCATTTGCTAAATATATGTTGAAATACGGGAATGATGAAACATTACCTCAGTTAAATAAAGAAGTGAACATTGCCGGAACGTTTAACGGTGTATTAAATATGAATGAACAAGTAAATGAAATTAGTGTGGATAGAAGCGGTAAACCAAGTCGCATGAACCCACCATATCCAGAACTTCAACAATTGAAAGACATCTATAAAGGGCAAGAAATAGAAGTATTAAACATATATGGTGACTTACAAGACGGCACCAACTCAGACGGCCGCGTATCCAACAGCTCATCAAAGTCTTTAAAATATTTACTAGGAAATAGTCCAAAAAGCTATAAAGAATCCAAATACGAAGGCAAAACAGCCCAGCACAGCGAACTACATGAAAACAAACAAGTCGCGAATGAAATTGTAGCGTTTCTGTGGAGGAGGTAGGGAGATTGAATAAGTAAATCGAAAAAGTATTTGACCTTAAAGTGTGGTTTAATGATAGGTTTTAAATGAAGGAGGTATATTGTATGAGAATTGACGATGTTTCCAAAAGTTTAAACATTACTAAATCACAAATTAGGTATTATGAAAAAGTAGGTTTACTAACAATTCCGAGAGATACGAATCAATATCGTTACTTTACAATATCTACTTATCATATTGATAATTTAAATAGAAGTAGAAATAAGAATAAAACTATGGATAAAATGATAGATGATATTACTAAGAAAGTAATGAAAAAGCTAGAAGAATAGTTAAAAAAATAAACTGTGTAAGTAGAGAAGATGAATACTACTTGCACAGTTTTTTTAATTTGAATGTACTTTAATTTAATAAAAAAGAGCAAAAACTTCTATGCTATGATTATACATATTACTCTTAGTATATAGATAAATAGACAATTAATGTCCATTTAAATAAGTATATTAATATTATAAATACTGAATGGAGAGAATTGTATGAGCGAAAAATTATGGGACGAATTCATTCAATTTTGGGATGAAGATGAAATTAAAGAAAAAGCTGAGAGATATCAAGAATTATATGAAAATCCAGAAGAAATTGATAATGATTTTTCATGGGTAAATAAAAAGGAGAAACTAAATAAAATCTCTAAAGCAGCGATGTGGGGTATACCAAATCATATACTAGGAGATATAGATAATTCTAAATTTATTATTGGATTATTTAACCCGGGAACACATATGAATAAAACAACATCTGAAGAATGTTCAACAGTCGGAGAATATATTCAAAGTGAAGTATCTCTTGAAAAAAATATTGTTGATGGAGTTGAGTTTGATTCTAAAGAAGTATATGAAACAAATGACGTTGAAATTAGTATGCTTCATGATTTTTACTATAATCATATTTTGTCTAAGGAAAATGTAATATCACAAGAATTAAAAAAATTATATAAAATCTATTGTGAGAACGAACAAGAATTCAAACTTTATTTGCAAAGTGGTCATTCAAAGAGGTTTAAAGCAGTAGCATATTATTTAGGACAGTATTATTCACATGTATTTCATGGAAGTGGCCCTGGATATGTCAGATGTATGAAGCATTATAGTTCAATTTTTGAAAAGATGAATAAAGCCAAACGCTATGATAGTGAAGTTGAACAAAAATTTGAGGAAGCATTAATAAAATTAAAAATAACTAATATAGAATTAATTCCATATAGAACATCTGAATCTAATGATATTGGATTTAGTAAGAAACAAGAAAGTAGTATACTTAGTGCAAAAGTTATTTTGGGAAAATTACTTACTGATAAAGAATCTATAGTTATTTTAAGAAGTAGAGGAAAATGGGAAGGTTTATTTAAGAAAGAATGTGCTTCTAAAGATGTAAATTATTCACAAGAAATTGAACCAAGATTATTTGAATTGGGTACAAGTGGAGCAATATCGTATAAAAATTTATATCCTGTAAAGAAGAAAAAGAATAATTCAAAATTAAAGAATGAAGACTTATCAGAAAGATATAAACAGGAAATCAATAAAATAGTTGATGAACTAAGCGAAGAAATTAGATTGAAAGAATTTGAGGAGTATCTAGATAATGTTATCGCTATGTATCATTAATATTCATCAATCGTATACTAAATGTAAAAGATCTACAATGTAGCTGTTACACTAACCTCAATGAGTAGGAGTAAAATAAAAACACTTTCGTTGATTTCATAATTAAATGAATTTAACGTAAGTGTTTTTTCTATAAAAAAGTTTCTTCATATCAAAAACGAAATAATTGGTAAATATATTCTATAATCTTAAAATTTACACCACATAAAATGAGTTATATATTATAATTAATTGTAATAGAAACAAAGGTAGGGGATGTTATGGTATACCAAAGTGAGTTTGCTCTAGAAAATGAAATGATGGAACAGTTAGAATCAAATGGCTATGAAACTGTAACGATTAGAAATGAACAACAATTATTGGATAATTTCCGTGCTATTCTCAATGAACGTCATGCTGATAAATTTAAAGACCAACCATTAACAGATAAAGAGTTTCAACGCTTATTAACGATGATTAATGGGAAAAGTATTTTTGAAAGTGCACGTATTCTACGCGACAAGTTGCCTTTAAAGCGTGATGATGAAACTGAAGAATATTTATCATTTTTAGATACAAAAAATTGGTGTAAAAACAAATTCCAAATTACAAATCAAGTGTCGGTAAACGATAAATATAAAGCAAGATATGATGTCACTATTTTAGTGAACGGGTTGCCACTAGTTCAAATTGAACTTAAGCGTCGTGGTGTCGATATTAATGAAGCATTTAACCAAGTTATACGTTACCGTAAACAAAACTACACAGGACTATTTCGATACATACAATTATTCGTTATAAGTAATGGCGTAGAAACGCGTTATCTATCTAATAATGATGGTGATATATTAAAAAGCCATATGTTTTATTGGAGTGATAAAGATAACAAGCGTATTAATAATTTGAGTGACTTTACTAATTCATTTTTAAGACCATGCCAATTAGCTAAAATGATTTCACGCTATATGATAATCAATGAGACTGATCATATTCTCATGGCGATGCGTCCTTATCAAGTACATGCTGTTGAGGCATTAATCAATCAAGCAACTGAAACAAACAATAACGGTTATATTTGGCATACGACTGGAAGCGGTAAAACATTAACTTCGTTTAAAGCGAGTCAAATATTATCAGAACAAGATGACATCCAAAAAGTAATATTCCTAGTTGACCGTAAAGATTTAGACAGTCAGACAGAAGAAGAGTTTAATAAATTTGCTAAAGGTGTAGTAGATAAAACAAATAATACTTCTCAACTTGTTAGGCAGTTAAACGATAGAAGCTTACCGCTTATTGTTACGACTATACAAAAAATGTCGAAAGCTATTCAAAGTAACCCTAAAGCATTAGAGCAATATAAGACCAATAAAGTCGTATTTATTATTGATGAGTGTCATCGTAGTCAATTTGGTGATATGCATCGTATTGTTCGTCAACATTTCAATAATGCTCAGTACTTTGGTTTTACAGGAACACCTCGCTTTGAAGAAAATAAAAGTCAAGATGGAAGAAGTACAGCAGATATCTTCGGTAGATGTTTACACACTTATTTAATTAAGAATGCTATTCATGACGGTAATGTATTAGGCTTTTCAGTGGATTATATTAATACAATAAAAGCCAAAAATATAGATCTAGATTCAGAAGAATTGGTTGAAGGTATCAATAAAGATGAAGTATGGCTGGCAGATGATCGAATTAGACTCATCGCAAGACATATAGTTGAAAATCATGATAAATATACTAGAAATAGACAGTATTCAGCAATCTTAACTGTTCAAAGTATCCCAGCACTTATTAAATTTTATAATGTGTTTAAAGAGATTAGTAAAGATTATGATAAACCGCTCAATATCGCAGGAGTGTATTCTTATTCACCAAATGAAGAAAGTACAGAAGGTAATGTAAAGGAAAAACATTCTAGAGATTCATTAGATGAAATAATAGCGGATTACAATGCAACATTTGGTACAAACTTTTCTACAGATACGTTCCAAGGGTACTTCAATCATATTTCAAATAGTGTTAAAAAGGGTGTTAAAGATAGCAAAATAGACGTCCTAATCGTTGTGAATATGTTCTTAACCGGATTTGATAGTAAAGTGTTGAACACGTTATATGTAGATAGAAACTTAAAACATCATGACTTAATTCAAGCTTACTCAAGAACTAATCGAGTGGAAAAAGAAACAAAACCATTCGGAAAAATTGTTAATTATCGTAATTTGAAACGTCAAACAGATGAGGCGTTAAAGCTATTTTCACAAACAGAGGATACAGATCGTATATTAATGAGAAGTTATGAAGAGTATTTATCTGAGTTTGTAGATGCGTTAGCTGAATTAAAAACAATCGCTCAAAATCCAGAAGATATGGATAATGTCTTTGATGAAAATGATAAAAAATCATTTGTTGAAGCGTTCCGTCTCGTTTCTAAATTAGTGCTAAGACTGAAAACTTTCGAAGAATTCAACTTTACTAATGAAAATATAGGTATGGGTGAACAAGAGTTTGAAGATTACAAGAGTAAATACTTCGCGATATATGATGAAGTTAAGAATAAACACGGCGAAAGTGAAAAAGTAACGATATTAAATGATATAGATTTTGAAATAGAAATTCTGCGTAATGACTTGATTAATGTGTCATATATCATGGAACTCGTACGTAAGATCGATTTGAAAGACAAAGAAGAACAACAACGAAATCGTGAACAAATTAGACGTATATTAGACAATGCAGATGACCCAACGCTTCGACTTAAACGTGATTTAATACGTGAGTTTATAGATGAAGTAGTGCCTAAGTTGTCTGAAGAAGATGATATAGATGAAGTTTATCTCAAGTTTGAAAATGCAAAACGGGAAGAAGAGTTTAAAAAGTTTGCTCATCAACAAGCAGTAGATGAAGAAATACTTAAGGCAATTACGGGAGAGTTTGAATTTAGTGGTATCGTTAATCAAGATGAATTAAAGGACCTTGTCGGAGATAAGAAACTTAGAGAAAAACGACAAACTAAAAAAGCAATTGCATCATTTATTGAAGAAGTGACATCAAAATATAGTTTTTAGATAGTAATTAAAACCTTTGTAATAGTATATTGCAGAGGTTTTGATATGCTTTTACAAACTCAAATAAGTAAAATAAAACTAAAATGTACCAAATTAACGGAGGAAATAAAATGTCAATTACAGAAAAGCAACGCCAACAGCAAGCAGAATTACATAAACGTTTATGGTCTATAGCAAATGATTTAAGAGGAAATATGGATGCAAGTGAATTCCGTAATTACATACTAGGATTAATCTTCTATCGCTTTCTATCAGAAAAAGCAGAATCAGAAGTTGCTGAAGCATTATCTGGTGAAGATCTAACTTATGAAGAAGCATGGGAAGATGAAGAATATCGTGAAGACTTACAAGCAGAACTTTTAGAAAATGTTGGTTATTATATAGAGCCAAAAGACTTATTTGGCAATATGGTTAAAGAAATTGAAAACCAAAGATTTGATATTGAACATTTAGCACAAGCAATTAGAAAAGTAGAAACATCTACACTTGGAGAAGAAAGTGAAGAAGACTTTATCGGACTATTCAGTGATATGGATTTAAGTTCTACAAGATTAGGTAATACAGTTAAAGATCGAACTGCTTTATTGAGCAAAGTAATGGTTAATTTAGAAGATTTACCGTTCTTACATAGTGACATGGAAATAGATATGTTAGGTGATGCTTATGAATTCTTAATCGGACGATTTGCTGCAAACGCTGGTAAGAAAGCAGGAGAATTCTACACACCTCAACAAGTTTCTAAAATCTTATCTAAAATCGTAACATTGGGCAAAGATAAACTGAGAAATGTATATGATCCAACATGTGGGTCAGGTTCATTACTATTACGTGTAGGTAAAGAAACAACAGTATATCGTTACTATGGTCAAGAAAGAAACAATACAACATATAACTTAGCTAGAATGAACATGTTACTACATGATGTTCGCTTTGAGAACTTTGATATTCATAACGGTGACACATTAGAAGCTCCAGCGTTCTTAGATGAGAAATTCGATGCAGTAGTAGCAAACCCACCATACAGTGCAAAATGGAGTGCGGATAGTAAATTCGATGATGACGAGAGATTTAGTAATTACGGTAAACTAGCACCTAAATCAAAAGCAGACTTCGCCTTTATCCAACATATGGTGCATTATTTAGACGATGAAGGAACAATGGCAGTAGTCTTACCGCATGGTGTCTTATTCCGTGGCGCAGCAGAAGGCGTAATACGTAAATACTTAATAGAAGAGAAGAACTATTTAGACGCAGTAATCGGTTTGCCAGCAAACATCTTCTACGGACAAGTATACCAACATGTATTCTAGTATTTAAAAAATGCCGTAAATTAGATCAAGACGTGTTATTTATAGACGCATCAAATGAGTTCGAAAAAGGTAAAAACCAAAATAGTCTAAATGATGAACACGTAGAAAAAATTATCAATACTTATTCAAACAGAGAAGCAATAGATAAATATAGTCATACAGCAAGCCTAGAAGAAATCGCAGAAAATGACTATAACCTTAACATACCAAGATATGTCGATACATTTGAAGAAGAAGAACCAGTAGACTTAGAGCATGTACAAACAGATTTGAAAACGATAGAAGCGGAAATAAAAGAAGTAGAACAAGAAATAGAAAGCTACTTAAAAGAATTAGGAGTGGTGACACATGACTAATCAAACAAAAAATGTACCAGAATTAAGATTCCCAGAGTTTGACGGGGAGTGGGAAAATAGTAAATTAGGAACTGTTGCTAATGTTTATGATGGAACTCATCAAACACCGAAATATACAAGTGAAGGTATTAAATTTCTATCAGTTGAAAATATAAAAACCTTAAATTCTAATAAATTTATTTCTAAAGAAGCATTTGAAAAGGAATTTAAAATTCGTCCGGAATTCGGTGATGTTTTAATGACTCGTATAGGAGATGTTGGGACACCAAATGTTGTAGAAACAAACGAACATTTAGCCTACTATGTAAGTTTAGCATTATTAAAACCAAAGAAATTAAATTCTTATTTTCTAGAATCATTAATTCGTTCTCAATCAGTTCAAAATGAATTATGGAGAAAAACATTGCATATAGCATTTCCAAAAAAAATTAACAAGAATGAAATAGCTAAAGTAGAAATTAATTATCCCGAACAACAGGAACAACAAAAAATCGGGGAATTTTTCAGAAAACTTGACCGACAAATTGAATTAGAGGAACAAAAGTTAGCGAAATTAGAAGAACAGAAAAAGGGATATATGCAAAAGATTTTCTCACAAGAACTGCGATTTAAAGATGAGAATGGGAATGAGTATCCGGAGTGGGAAGAGAAGACTTTAGGAGATATTGGTAGTGTTGCCATGAATAAAAGAATTTATAAGAATGAAACTACAAATCATGGTGAAATACCTTTTTATAAAATTGGTACCTTTGGAAAAAAAGCTGAAACTTTCATTTCTAGGGAAAAATTTGAAGAATATAAAGAAAAATATCCATATCCAAATAAAGGAGATATATTAATTTCAGCTTCAGGTAGTATTGGAAGAACAGTTGAATATGACGGTGAAGAAGCATATTATCAGGACTCTAATATAGTTTGGCTACAACATAATAATGAAGTATTAAATGTTTTTTTAAAGTATTTTTATTTAATTGTAAAATGGAATGGTATCGAAGGAACTACAATAAAAAGGTTATACAATAAAAATATACTAAATACTAAAATTAAATTGCCTGTTAAAGAAGAACAACAGAAAATAGGTGTATTTTTAGAAAGAATAGATTCATTAATTGAAAAACAATCTAATAAAGTTGGATTTTTAAAACAACGCAAACAAGGACTATTACAAAAAATGTTCATTTAATTTTACCAACACACTACTATATAACGAAAAAGAACTAGCAATAATTTATGAGAATTATAGTTTATTAAAAAATTTAATGGTTTCAATAAATAATTTGATGAGGAGCTAGTACTATATGAATACAATTAATCTAAAAACCTTAGCAAATACTTGCTTGGACCAATCTTCTTTAATGTTGATCAAAAAGCGATATAATTTGGATGACATTAAAGAGGTTGAGAAAGAAGGTATTGTCGATCTTGTAGAAGAACTTCATTTATATGATAATAGTGTTTCTTATTTTGATGGATTTTATTTAAACTATAAAATCAAACAAATTAATCCAGAGTTTGACCTTTTAAAATATACTAAAGAAGGCATTTTAAATATTGAACTTAAGAGTAAAGCAGATAAAGAAAGAGTATTAAAACAACAGTGTAAAAACTATTTCTATTTACAAGCTGTTACTCATGAACTAGATATTATTACATATGTAAGTGAAGAGAATATATTTTATAAATATGACAAAAATAATAAATCAACATCTATAATCGATACGAGTGAAGTGGTTGATATACTATCTAAATATAAAACAATAGAACCAACACATTTAGATGATGTATTTGTACCTACAAATTATTTAATATCACCATTTAATAATACTGACAAATTTCTTAAACAAAAATATATACTGACACAGCATCAGCAAATTATAGTAAATAGTATAATAAAATTAAAAGATGATCATATTGTAGAAGGTAAGGCAGGAACAGGAAAATCATTAGTTATTTATGATGCAGCTAACAAACTTATTAAACAGGGGAAAAATACTGTAATGATACATTGTGGTTTGCTGAATAGTGGACATGACCGATTAAATGAAGAAGGTTGGGACATAAGAGAAGTTAAGAAGGGCATTGAAGATGATGAATTTGCTCAAATAGACGTTATTTTTATAGATGAAGTACAAAGAATGTATCCTGCTCAATTAAGAAATATTATGGAAAAAGCTAAAGAACATGATTGTAAATTAATCTTTAGTTTAGATCCTCGTCAGTACCTGAATGAAAAAGAAAGTAAATATAATAACATTGATTATATTAAAGAGACATATACAAGTATTAAACATGACACACTGACAGATAAAATCAGAACAAATCATGAAATTGCTTGTTTTATAAAGGAACTATTCAATAATGATAAGAAAAATAATATCGATTATAATAATATCGAAATTGAATATATAGGTAGTAAAAGTAATTTCGAAGAGTATATACAATACCTTGAGAATAATTCATGGACGTATTTATCATTGACGACATCTAAGTTCGACAATGCATCATTTGAAAAATATTCACAGCTAAATCAAGAAGTAAATTCACATAGAATTATCGGACAAGAGTTTGATAATGTCGCTGTTATTTTAGATGGAAGTTTCGAAATTAAGAATAAATCCCTTCAATACAATGGTGGATATTATCACTACGATCCAGTACAGATGGTATTTCAAAATATAACAAGAACAAGGAAAAAACTAAAATTTATTATTGTAGGTAATATGAATTTATATAAGAATCTAATGAAAATCGTTACAAAAGAGTATTCTTTAGTAATGGATTAGATGTCATGCCTATCTTTAATAAATCCGCATATTATTTATAAACTACTAGTCAAACCCTCTTAATTATTAGGAGGGTTTTTGTATTTGTACTTTCAGACGTGTGATATACTTTGTGTGATGAAATATAGAGTATCTATAGATAGGGTGATTGAGTATGAAATTTACAGAAGTAAAAGTTATCGAACATCTTGTAAAGGCATATAAGGAAGCAGGGAAGCCTACTTACCCTCATGAAAATTTATATCGAGGACGTAATCATAGTATATCAGGTATTGGAGAAGACTTGCTGGGTGCTTATTTGATTAGTAGATTGGAAGGTGTCCAAATCTTTATTGATCAGCCTTTATCTATGATTGATAAATCTTTAAGTACAAGATATCCGGATTTATTAATTTGTGAAGATAATGTAATTAAGAATATACTCGAAGTTAAAATGGATTTAGGATATCAAAGGAAAGATTTTATAAATTATTGCCAAAAGAAAGAAGAGTGGATTTCAAATATTGTAGGAAAACAGTGTGTATTGTCTAGAAAGAGAGAAGACAGAATTCCTATGAATATAGCTGATGATATTAAATTTCATGTTGTGATTTACAGTGAAAACAATGGACCGAAGCGGTTCGATGAAGAAATAATGCCTATCGTTAATGAAACATGTCCACATATTGAAGTATATGTCTTAACAAGTGGGTAACACCCTAATTTAGCAGATGTTGATCTTGAAGGTATTAACATTAATAAAGATGAATTTGAAAGACTGGTAAATGCATTATAAAAAACAGAACATCCATTATAACTCAAAATATACAGCCTAAGGTTTCATGACCTTAGGCTGTTTTTTATATTCTATTCCTACTTATCATTAAATTTTTCTAATACGACTTTAGCTGTTTCACTGACTACTTTGTCGTTTGGTTTATCTGTCTTGCCTTCTTTGTTTGTGAATATAACTAGAACAATTGGTTTTGATTCACCTTTAGGGTATACAAGAGCAACATCATTTCTTGATGCATAAGTAATCGCTTGTCCGCTCTTATCTGCTACTTTAAAGTTCTTTGGTGCACCTTTTTTGATTAAAGTATCGCCACTTTTATTATTGATCATTAAATCAATTAAGAATGCTTTATTTTCTTTTGATAAATGACCATCATTGATCAGTTTATTGAGTGTTTTTCCAAAAGCTTTTGGTGTTGATGTATCTTTATTACTCTTTGGATCATAATTGTTTAATTCAGGTTCCATTCTAGAAGGTTTAGTAGTCTTATCATCTAATGACTTTAGCCTTTTATTAACTTCTTTATAGCCACCTAATTCTTCAATAATCATATTATTAGCAGTATTGTCACTGTATAACATCGTTGCTTCTATTAATTTTTTGATAGTGATGTCTTTATTGATAAATTTTTCTAGTACAGGTGAATATGGCACAATATCTTCTTTACTAACATGAACTTTCTTATTTAATTCATTGTGAGGTGTCTTTTCAAGTAACATCGCACTACTTACGGCTTTGAAAGTTGAAGCATAGGCAAATCTCTTATCATCATTAAAGGTAATTTCTTCATCAGTTGCAGTATTTAAAGCATAAACACCTACATTAGCATCATATTTATCTTCAACCTTCTTCAAGTCTTGCGTTGTTGCATCAGCGGTACTGCAGGCACTGAGCAACAATATAGATGCGATCATTAATATCAATTTCTTCATTACGTATACCTCCTTAGACTTGGTATATATACTATCATATTAATAATATGATTGTGTTTTCAATCTTCTCTTTTGACTTACACATGCAATACGTGGTATATAATAATCATTGAAACGATTTGTTAAGGAGAGACGACATGGAAGACAAGACGATGGAGGTATTTAAGAGAGGTTCGAAGTTATTAAATATTCTTCAAGACGAGAAGCGTCAACAAATTCTTGTTCTGTTATGTAGAGAAGAACAACTAACGGTTAATCAAATTACTGAACGACTTACGATTTCACGACCTGCTGTATCGCACCATTTGAAATTAATGTATGAAGTGGGCTTGTTGAGTGTCGAGCAAGTTGGGTTGGAAAGATATTATCGTTCTGATTTAGACGATGCATTACTGTGGTTGAAAGAACTGACAGCTTCTTTAGAAGAAAATATTAAAAATAAAGAAAAAGCTTAAAAAATTTTAGTCACTATGTTTATATGTTTAAACCTATTGAAATAAAAAATGAAAAAAGGAGCATTCGATATGCAAACAATTTTAGGAAGTAACGGACAAATTGGGCAAGAAATTGCTAAAGAAATTTATAGAAATTATACGAAAGATATACGATTAGTAGGTAGAAAGCCTAAGAAAATTCATGATACAGACGAGTTAGTAGCTGCTGATTTAATGAAATACGAAGATACACTTAAAGCAGTGAAAGGTAGTGAAATAGTCTATTTTGCTGTTGGGTTACCCGCAAATTCAGAAATGTGGGAAGAACGCTTTCCAGTTATTATGGAGAATGTCATTAAAGCGTGCCAAGAAACAAATACGAAACTCGCATTCTTTGATAATACGTATATGTATGAGAAAAACGATAACGTACAGGTTGAAGATAGTCCATTTGTACCAAAAGGACGTAAATCACAAGTACGTGCGGATTTAGCTGAAATGTTGTTATCAGCTATGAAAGATCAATCTATTCATGCTGTTATTGGCCGCGCTCCTGAATTTTATGGACCAGGATTAACGCAAAGCTTTACCAATTCATTAGTATTTAATCGTGTGAAAGCAGGCAAACGTGTATTAGTACCGGTTAATGCATCTGTGTTACGTACACTTATATGGACACCTGATGCAAGTCGTGCCTTAGCATTGCTCGGTAATACACCTGATGCTTATGGAGAAACTTGGCATTTACCAACAGACGGTAGTGTGTCTTATAAAGATATTTTGAAAAAAGCAGAGAAAGTCTTAAATAAGAAGATTAAGTATATGACAGTACCAATGTGGGTATTTAAATTAGGTAGTCTATTTAATCAACAAGTTAAAGAACTTACTGAATTATTACCAAGATATAAATATGATAACGTCTTTAAGTCCGATAAATTTAAAGAAAGATTTCCTGATTTTAAAGTGACAACTTATGAAGAAGGCATTAAAAACATCTTAAAAGGAGAATCGTAATATGAAGAAAATCATGATAGTTAATACAAGCGTAGATTATTATGAAGGAACACGTAAACCAACAGGACTGTGGCTAGGTGAACTTGTTCATTTTTATGATTATTTTAATACAGAGGATTATCAAATCGATTTATTTAATATAAACGGTGGTGAAACACCTATTGATCCGGTAAGTCTTAATCCACTAATGTTAGATAATCTAACAAAGTCTTATTATAACGATCATACTTTTATGGAGAAGCTTAAAAATAGTCCATCTATAAGTGAAGCAAATCCTGAAGTATATGATGTCATTTACTTTACCGGCGGACATGGTGTGATGTTTGATTTTCCGCATAATACGTACATTCAAGATGCTGTTAATGAAGTATATCGTCACGGTGGCGTTGTCGCAGCAGTGTGTCATGGCATCGCAGCATTATTAAATGTGAAAGATGAAAACGGCAGGTACTTTATCGATCGTAAACAGATTACAGGATTTTCAAATGCAGAAGAAATATTAGCCAATCGTAAGCGTCTAGTTCCGTTTATGTTAGAAAGTGAACTTAAAATCCGAGATGCCAAATACAGTAAAGCAAAAGTACCATTCAGACCATATGTACAAGTAGACAACAGACTCGTTACAGGACAAAATCCACAATCACCAAAACAAGTCGCACAAGCCGTTGCACGCATATTGAGTGGAGAAGTAAAGTAGCGCAGGAAGACTGAGGTTAGTGTATGAGTGTGTAGTTGTTGACCATGGTTCAGTGGCAAAAGCGCACGAAGACCGCGAGATATCGTGCGCTAAGGGGTAAAATCAGGCTGTATCGCACGAAGACTGCGAGATATCGTGCGCTAAGGGGTAAAATCAGGCCGTATCGCACGAAGACTGCGAGATATCGTGCGCTAAGGGGTAAAATTAGGCTCTATCGCACGAAGACTGCGAGATATCGTGCGCTAAAGGGTAAAATCAGGCCATATCGCACGAAGACTCCAAAGATATCGTGCGCTTATAATACAAAATAAGCTGAGACATTCAACGTGTCTCGGCTTTTTTGTATCTGGATTTATTTGTTTATTTTGACGTACTACTTCCACCCCATACCTCCACAAAATTCTTATTGCTTTTCTTAAATACTTGATATAACATATAAAACGTAAATATTACGATTTAGGAAGTTGAGGGAAAATAAATGGTGAAAGAATACGATGTATGGTGGCAGAAGGGACAAGAAACAGATGATGACATGGCAAATGATCATGTTGATGGATGGGATAGAACGATTCAATTGATGGATGAATCTGATGTTAGAGGTAAGACAATATTAGATTTCGGATGTAATCAAGGTGGCTTTCTACGTAGATTATTTGACACCGTTCCATTTGAATATGGCGTAGGAATGGATTTAGCGAAGTTATCACTTGAGAAAGCGAAAGAATTAAAAGGCGATCGCCCATTAGAATATGTGTTAACAGATAAACCTCAAGATACAAACAGAACATATGACACAGCAATTAGTACATCTGTACTTTATTTAATTGAGGATATACCTCAACATGCACGTGATTTGAAAGCTGTACTTAAACCAAATGGTGTCTACTATGCGACATTCTCAGATTTAACAAACAATCCAAGTCAGCAATTTATGGAAGACGTGATAAATAAATACGGTGCGACACCGTCTCAAAATCATTCTTTAAAACATATAGTAGATAGCTTTGTAGCTGAAGGATTTGAAGTGGCTGTTATTAAGGAACCTGTTCCTAATGTGATTGATTTAACGCATTATGATGACTTTTATTTATCACCAAATGATTATTTACAAACATTATTCCATGAATCATTTTTAGTAAAAGCAACATTGAAAGAAGGCACGAAGTAATGAAGAAGCGGTTATTAATGGTATTGTCAGCAAGTGCTTTACTGACATTAGCGGGATGTTCAAATGAACAGAAAGATAGTAAGCAAGTGACGTTATCACTACCAACAGAAGCGAAGGCAGATAAGTTAGATGCACAAGGATATGAAGCGGCAATGCCTGTTTATAGTGCAGTCTATGAACCTTTAGTAAAGTATGATAAGGATAAAGGCGTAACAGCAGGATTAGCTGAAAAATGGGAAGTAGATAATGAAGGTAAAGTTTATGAATTCCATTTGAAGAAGGGTATTAAATTTTCGGATGGTTCTCCTTTTAATGCTGAAGCAGTGAAGTTCTCAATCGAACGTGCAAAAGCAATCAATAAAGATTCGACAGTTGAAACATTAAAGAAATTAGATCAAGTCGTAGTGAAAGATGACCATACCGTTCAAATTAAATTAAAGTCACCATCTAACCAGGTATTGAACGAATTAACACAAGTACGTCCATTACGTATGATGAGTCCACATGCTGTTGAAGGTGAAAAAGTCGACGGTAAGTTCAAAGAAGCAATTGGTACAGGTGCATTTGTCGTTGATAAGAACGGTAAAGAAAAGACAACATTGAAACCTAATAAACATTTCAACAATGAGCATCCTGTTAAATATAATTTAGCCTTTCAAACAATTGAAGATGGCGATTCTAGAAATTCAGCAGTACAAAGTGGCACTGTAGATATATCAGGCGGTGCTTTAGGTATGCTGACAGACCAACAAATTAAAGAAGATAAAAAGAATAAAGCATTAACGATTGAAGATAAACCGAGCACTGTCAGTCACTTTATGGCATTTAACCCGAATCATAAATTATTGAAAGAACGTGCGATACGTGAAGCAATCAGTAAAAGTATCAATACGAAAGCTTTATCTGATAAAGAAATGAAAGGTATATTCCAGAAAAATGTTCAATTTGTAAATGATGATAATCAACAAACACATGAATACGATGTTAAATCTGCTGAAAAGTTATTAAAAGATGAAGGATATATTAAAAATAGTGACGGCATGTTTGAAAAAGACGGCAAAGTCTTATCATTTAATTTAGTTATCCAAACGGCAGAGTTCCCGAACTGGAAAGATAAGTCTGAACAAGTACAACAAGATTTGAAGAAAGCCGGCATTAAAGTAAATATAAAAACGTTAGATGCACAAACTTATTATGATACGTTATGGACGAAAAAAGATTATGACTTAATCTTCTATAGAACATATTCTGATGCATTAATGCCTTATAACTTTATGAGTTCAGTATTCGAAAATGTTGACGGTAAGTCTGGTGTGTTAGCAAACGATGATACTTTAACAAAACAATTAGATGATTATACAACGAAGATTTCAAGAGATGAACAACAACGCGCATTTGATGATATCTTTAAACATTTTAATCAACAATACTTTGGTGTGCCGATTGCTTATCCAAATGAAACATTTGTCGTAAGTGATAAAGTTAAATCATTTAAATTCACAGGATTAACAGATGCACCAGTTGACTATAAATCGCTGAAAGTGAATGAACAATGATCATAAAGCGAACACTGAAATTACTATCTTATTTAGTAATCAGTTCGTTTATCATCTATGTGTTAGTTGAGAAGACAGCAGGTAATCCGGCCATACTTTATTTACAACGACACGGTTACACGACCATTACACAAGAGCATATCGAATTAGCAGAGCATAAATTAGGACTAGGACAAAATATATTCTTGAGATATATAGACTGGCTTGGTCATGCACTAACGGGACATCTCGGATATACATTCAGTTCGAATGAACCTGTTACAGATGTCATCTTAGCGTCATTAAGTCCGACATTGATATTAATAGCTGTATCAGCATGTATATTATTATTGTTTGGCTATTCTATCGGATATATGATCGGATCACATGCAGAAACAAAATATGCTCGAGTAATTCGTGGATTTGCTCAAGTTATGACGTCCATGCCCGAGTATTGGATAGCGATCTTACTCATTTATTATGCAGGTGTACGATGGCGATTAGTACCATTTGTAGGCAGTGACTCTTGGCAACATTTTCTATTACCGATTATAACAATCGTCATAATTGAAGGGTGTCATGTGTTATTAATGACAGCGCATCTTATTGAACAAACGTTAGAAAGCGATGCATATCAACTTACAGTATTAAGAAAAGTGAAGTTACGTGCACGTATTTATATACAAATAAAAGAAATATTTGCGCCATTAATGACGATATCAGTGAATAGTATGATTCACTTAATCGGTAAAGCCGTTATATTAGAAGTGATATTTAGTATGTCTGGTATCGGCAAGTTGCTGATTACCGCCATTAATCAACGTGATTATCCATTAATTCAAGGTATTGTTGTGATTATTATGGTCTTTATTATGTTGATTAACTATTGGGGAGATTTAATTATTTTGAAAAGTGAACCGAGATTACATATACAGCGCGTAATGTCTCGTGAAAAGAGGCGTTCATCATGACAAATAAACGATTAATAATAGCGGTTAGTCTAGCAGTAGGTGTTCTGTTGTTATGCGGTATTTATGTTCAAATGCATGGCAGTGAAACGGATGCACCACTACAATCACCTAGCCTTAAACATTTCTTAGGTACTGATCAACTAGGTAGAGATCTCTTTAATAGGTTAATACTAGGGTCTGGTGTTACGTTATCTTTATCAGCAGTTGTGATGATTATAAGTGTAAGTATTGGATTAACACTCGGTATGATTGCTGGTATCGAGAGAAAGTGGATGGATAAAGCACTCATGTTTATCGCAGATATGATTTTAGCGATTCCAAGCTTTATTATCGCGCTCGTCGTCTTAAGTTTAATTAGCAATTCAACAGTTGGTCTTATATTGGCGTTAACCATCGCATGGGTAGGGCGCTATTTACGTTACTTTAGAAATTTAACACGTGATATTCAAAAGCGCCCGTTTATTTCTTATGCGGTGTTAAGTGGTAATTCAACCGTACAAACGACCATTACTCATACAATGCCTCATTTAATGAGTAATATATTGGCTTTAATAACTGCAGATATCGGCAAAATTATTTTAAGTATTTCAGGTTTAGCTTTTCTTGGTTTAGGCATTAAGCCACCTATACCAGAACTTGGAACAATATTATTTGATGGCAAAGGTTATTTTAACAGTGCACCGTGGCTATTCTTCTTCCCAGGTATGTTGATAGGAGGTTATGCATTATTATTTCAAATGTTGAACAAAAAAATAACTCAGTAAAACGCATTTTAAATGTTCAAGATGTGAGTGTTTTTGATGGTGAGCATCCGTTGATTCAATCTATTTCACTATCGGTAAATCAAGGTGATTTTCATTGCATAATCGGTGAGAGTGGTAGTGGCAAATCATTGCTGACAAGGACAATATTAAATATGAAACACCGTAAACTTCATTACCTGGGAAATATTGATATCGATTTAAATAAGACGGATGCAGTATTCCAAGATGTGCATAGTAACATGTTTCAAAATATAACTTTGGCGAAACAATTTAAATATTTATTTGAGGCTAGTCGGTCTAAATTATCAGCTGAAGAACAGTACGAAGAAATTCTAAAGATGATGAAAGCATTTGGTTTAGAAAATGGTGAGGCGTTATGGAATTGTTATCCGTTCGAACTGAGTGGTGGTATGGCACAACGAGTAGCATTTATTATGGCACTTATAAGACGTCCGAAGTGTTTAATACTTGATGAACCTACAACGGCATTAGACAAAGAAAACTGTCACAACTTAATGCAATACTTAGGCGATATGTATCGACAAAATGAAATGACAGTCATCTTTGTGACACATGATATTAATTTAGTAAAAGCATATGCGACACATATTAGTATTATGAAGGATGGTCAAATCATTGAGAGTGGCGATAAAGAAACGTTGTTAAATCATCCGAAGCATGAGTATGCTAGAAAGTTAATGTCTATCGCACGTAGGAGAGAAAAGTATGCTTGAAATAGAGAACTTAACTAAAATGATCAATCAACGGCATATTATAAATGGTTTGTCGCTTACTATTGAAGATCAGAATTTATTGATTAGTGGGAAGAGCGGAAGCGGGAAATCAACGCTCGCTAAAATGATAGCAGGATTAGATTCAAACTATACAGGTTCAATCAAGTTTAATCATCGACCGCAAGAAAGCATACCTCTGAAACAGTGGATGAAGACGATTCAATATGTACCACAATATCAACGAGATACATTAAATCCACGTAAGACAGTTGAATATATTTTAAGAGAGCCATTGAGAAATTATCGTGTTGATAAAGAGGATTATGGGCATAAAATTGAAACCGTACTGGAGCGATGTTTACTACCTAAAAGTATTTTGAAGCAGCGCATGAGTACATTAAGTGGCGGGCAATTCCAACGAGTATGGATAGCAAAAGCTTTAATCGTAGAACCTGAAGTACTTATATTAGACGAAGCCACGACGAACTTAGATGTTATGAGTGAAGAAACCATTATCCAAATGTTAAAGACATTAGAACAAGTACAACTTATCATCATATCTCACGATCCATACGTACTGAATTCCTTTGAAGGTATGGAACTTAAGTTAGATGGAGAATAGTTGATTCTTAAGTAGATGTTAATAGATAGTGCCAGGCGCACGAAGACTGAGAGATATCGTGCAGTTAGGGCTGAAAAAGGGCTTGAGCGCACGAAGACTGAGAGATATCGTGCAGTTAGGGGTCAACAAGGGCTTAAGTGCACGAAGACTCCAAATTAGTTTTCCAGCTTGGGTAATTGTACAGCATGTGGTACAATTAATGTGTTAAAGGAGGTTTTAGTATGACTGTAATAAGTTATTCAAACGCTCGTAAAAATTTTAGGAAATTGATTGATAAAGTAAATAATGATAGTGATACTGTAACGATTACTACTAATGAAAGTAATGCTGTTTTAATGGGTGAAGATGATTATAATTCAATTATGGAGACGCTGTATTTACAACAATCACCTGCTAATGCTAAACACTTGGCAAAATCTATTGAAGAAGCGGAAAGAAATAATACAGTTGAGATAGATATAGATTCCTATGAGTAAACGAAATATTACATTTACGCCTTCTGCTTTTGAAGATTATGAGTATTGGCTAGAACAAGATAAAAAGTTATTAAAGAAGATTAACAGGCTAATAAAAAGTATTCAGCGCGATGGCCTATTAGAAGGAGAAGGTAAACCTGAACCACTAAAAGGAAATTTACAAGGCTACTGTAGTAGACGTATTAATCATGAACACAGACTCGTTTATATGGTTAAAGAAAATCACATTATCATTATAGGATGTAGATATCATTATTAAAAAAGACTCTAGTTTATTTTAGAGTCTTTTTTTTTCAATACTTTAGAATTATAAATCGCATGCTAAAATTTAAAATAAAGGAGATGATTCATATGGCAATGACTCAGACAATTACAGTACAAGTGAGTACTGAAGAGAAAGAATTAATAGAGTATTTTTCAAAAATACATGGTGTCACAACTTCAGAATTATTAAGACAGTCTGCTATAGAAAAGATTCAACATGAAATGGATATCGAACTTTATAACAAAGCGATGAAAGCTTATGAAAAAGATGACACTACTTATTCAGTTGAAGAAGTAGATAAAATATTAGGGTTATAAATAGTAGCATCATCTCATGTAAATTCTCTTTCTTATCATTCCATATTAAATTACTTAGGTTTATTTATCCTCTCTTCAATACATTCGACATCAAATTAATAATGATAAATATATATAATATGCCAACTAATGGTGCGTAGAATGTCCACCAGTTTGTTGTTAGCTCATTAGAGTGAAAGCCTAATAAACTGCTTAAGTCATTGATGCTTGGTCGCTCTATAATTTCACATGCAGGTCCATAGCAAACCTTCGTACCTCCGAAGAATATTTTGAAGAAGGCTAGGTGTGTCATAACTAGCAAGGTTTGAAAACATATTCTCAAAAATATGATCAAATATTGAGTTTGTATGTTAGGTAATACATGTTTGATGAATATATGCTTATCGTTAGGACTAATGGTATATGCAGCTTCGATATAATCTTGATTTAATATATACTGAGTTGATTCTTTTATCAGCATAGTTGTCGTCGGTATCATTAATATTGTCAGAATAATGATATTGTAAGTCATTCTAAATTGCATAGTAGTCGTAAAGCCATCTATTGTTTCATATAGCAAAGGTTGCAATAAGATATACGCCAAAATAGATTGAGGAATATAAAATAATGCATTAGAAAAGACACTGTAAATACTTGTTGTCTTGCGATTAAATGCTAAATAAGTTCCAATTACAACTGAACAAAGAACCGATAAACTTGATATGACGATGATAATCAGTAAAGTGATACGATATCCGGATAACACTTCAAATAACATGTTTTTAGAAGCGGCATCCACACCAAATAATGCTTTAAAGCTAGGTGCAAATGGAGAGCTTTTCATAATATCCCCATTAGAATTGTATAGAAAATTCATAGGTTTAGGCGTGATGTTTAGTAAATCAAAATAAATCACACCAACTAGGGCAGGTAAGATAAGTAACGTTAATAGTATATAAAATTTCTTCATGATAACCCTCCCCGTACGCCAGTGAAGGTAAATAATACTTTATGACTCATAAATATGGCGAGAGATACAGGTACATAAATCAATATAAACGTGACAAATAATACTTCTGGAGAGCCATAATCAAATATAAATGATGACAAACCGTGCATGTTAAAGATTCTTTCCAAAAGTAATAAACTTGAAAGCGTGATCCAAATAATATGTTTAAAATTGATTAAATATGATGCAAACAAATTCCTTAATATGTGTTTAAAATATAACTCTACATTTGATAAACCCTTCGCTCTAGAAAACTCAATATAATCTGCACGAGATACATCATCTAGAATACTACTTAAAAATGTCACACTACTCACTAAAGGTATAATCGATAGCACCAAAATAGGGAATATTAAAGCTTTATCTTCGGAACTATTCGCTACATTAAACAATAGAATATCTGTATATCGATAAAATAATATCACCAATGAAATAGAAAAAGGTATGTAAAAAATATCCGGAATAATAGATAGAACTGTATTAATTTTTAAATACCATTTCTTAATATGATCATTAACATATAGAAGGTATGTAAATAATAAAGATACGATAAAAGCTAACAAAAGTGCTGCAAACAAAATCACAATAGTATTTATCCAAGGTTCAATAAAGAATGGAAATAAACTACGTTCAACATGTGATATTTTATTTGTAAATATAATATCTTGAGGATGAAATATGTATAAAAACGTCGACTTCAAGGCATTAAGATAATTCAAGAAACTAAAGCGTTGATCATCAAATAAAGCTGGTAAACACGCTAATAATAAGAATGCAACAATCGTCATGATGAAATTGAATAATTTTCTCATAAGGCATTTACCTACTTTCTAAAGATAATATGTATTACTTCTAGTGTAAAATGATACTTATATTTAATTTACATATTTTTGAAGGTATTTACAAGGGTGTATAGAAAGTATTGTTGCTGGGAAAATGAAATAAAAGCCATGACGTAATTTGTCATGGCTTTTACTAATCCTATTTAGACTTTATATACCACGCATCCATAGCGGAGTGGTCAGAACCTGGGAGTGGATCGTTTAACAGTTTAAATCCAAATTTCTCATATAGGATACATGCTGCTTTTAGTTCATGCATTGTTTCTAAATAACATTGTTCATAATGTTCAAAGGCAAAGGATAGTGCTGTTTCCATAAGTTTCTTAGAAAGTCCTAGACCCTGTGCTTTTGGAATTAAATATAACTTTTGTAATTCGCAAATTTTATCATTTTCGTTAAACGGTGCTATTCCAACGCCACCAACAATTTCTCCGTCAATTTCAGCTACCCAATAGTTCGCATGGTTTAAATTAGCATAATATTGGTGAAGATCATTAAGTTGAGGATCATAATAAGCTGACCCAGGAATCGCAAGGCCAAGTGATTCTAATGAATCTTGTATAATTTCTTTTACTTTTGTGTTATCTTCTTGTTTCATCTCTCGAATAATCATAAAAGAACTCCTTCGTTTTGGGCATAATCAGAACTATATTAGGTTAATTTATTTGAAATAATATTAGGACTCATTATATATGAACCCAATCATTTTGCCCAATTATTAGTGGGAATACCTAAATATCAAGACGACAAAAAAGCCGTGACGTTATTTGTCACGGCTTTTGCGTACTTGAGCATTTCTTCTATTTATATACAGAATGATAACGCCAACTATTACAAAATAATAAATTATCGTTGTATAAATATTTGCCCAACCAACTGCATTTAACAGAATATAACCTAAAGTCATACTCATGTATATCGTAATATTTATAAATAACTCTTTGATCCTTTGTCTTTGTGTTTTATGTTTTTTACTCTCGTGAGTATGATAGATTGAATATAAACCGGCACTAATTAAAACAAGGAATATCATATATGAAATATCGTTATGTGTCACATAGACAATTACATCATAAATGATATTGATTAAAATAATACCCATTACAACCAATAACTCGATCATCTCGTACCACACCCAAATAAGATTTTTGAATTTTTAATAGTTTGTTAGTTTACTTATTTTTATCATCTAATCGATAATATCCTCCTAGTATAAACAATGAGACCGTTAATAAAAGAGTTGGAATTGCAAATAGTAATAAACTTATATAACCTTCCTGAAAACCAACCATTACTGCTACAAAATATAAAATCATTGATATGCTAAAACTAAATGTAAAGTCGAAATATTTCATATTCTTTCTCCTTTTTTTTCCTATATTACCTATATTAACCATAAGTCTTAAAAAGTGTAAACCTATTTTAAAAAGAATATCTTTTAAAATTTTCGGATTTACTCATAATACATATCTCTATAAAAATATCCTGAACACGACTATCTGTGTTCAGGATTATTAGAAGTATTTATTTTTCTTTAACACCTTTATCATCTGGTTGATCTAATTTGAATTTTTGTGTTTTATCTCCAACTTCTGTTATTAGGTACTCATAGTCACTATATGCTGGTTCATCATAATCATTATCTTCTTCAATTAAATCAATGTTACATAATCCTGCTATTTTTTTGTCATATATTTCAGTAGGGCTAACAACGTTTGATAAATTTACTCCATAGTTCTTAGAAGATTCCTTTGAATATCTATAAATACCATTTTTGCTATCTTCATCAAACGTTTGAGAACCAATATTTATAAATTCGGATTTCGTATTATTTCCTGAACCATCAGTTGTTATATTTATTTTTAATTTATTAAAAGTAGGTTCTTTATATTTAATATTTGATATTTTCTTTAATTCCTTTGTTAAATTAGTAAGTTGTTTTGAGTAAAATTCAACTTCTGGTACGCCTTCAATTTCATATCTTTCAGGATCATAATCATCTTCTTTAGCTCTTTTTTTAGCATTATCTAGGCTATCTTCGACAGATTCAATTTTATCTTTAGTTTCCTTTATTTTATAATCTTTTTCTGCATTAAAGCTTTTTTTATCCATTTTTTTAATATAATCAAGTTTTTTATCGTCATCCATTTTTATCATTTTTCCTACATCAGTAGCATACTCATAGCTATCAGAATCTTCATCGCTATAATCACTATATACTGCAATTTTACCGTCTTTACTTACTATGAATTTTGTGATTTTAGAGTCTTTTCCTAACTCTGCTGAATCGTCAGAACTATTTTCCACTAAGTATGAAATAGTCTCTTTTTTGTCATTCATAACATCGCTGAATTTGACTTCTTTTTCCTCAGTAGCCTTTCCGCAACCAGCTAATGTAAATACTAATAATCCAATTACTGTTAATATTTTCTTCATCCTAAAGTCCCCCATGTTAATATGCTTCACTATGCAAAATAAGATTGCCTTTAATATATTTTTCTAAGTCATTAAAACTATTGATAGAATAAAAATCGTTTACATTCATTTGAAAATAGTTAGTATAATTTATACTTACTTTACAGTCACCGGATTTTAAATCGGTTATTTCACAGTTACAATAATGTGTACTTACGTTTAAATCGATTGGTATAGGGTCATTAATGATATTTTTTAATTGATTTCCTAATTTATCACTGTTATATATAAAATCATTAATTGATTTTACTAAATCATAAGCATCATATCCGTTAAAAGTTTTTAGCCCTTTAAGACTATCAATTTCTGAGTACCCTCTTAATACTTCCACTACTTTTTTATCAACAGCTGATTCACTAGGAGGTTCCACATCTTCAAATTGTTCATTAAATGTTTCATTAAGTTCGTCATTCTCATTGAAATCCATTTCTTTATTAATTTGGTATAAAAACTTCAAAAATTTAAAAGCTATTATAGTAAGTATTACTATAATAATTAGAAGAACAATAATGATGTTATAAAACCCATATAAATCATTTGTAAAGAAATCCACAATTAACAATTCAATAATCTCCATTTCACTAATCGATTTTTTTGAACTTCATATTATCAATAATGAGCTTATCGTCTTGATAATCTACTTTAGCTTTTTCTCCATCAATATCCGCTTTTAAATTGCCATCTTTATCTTCTTCAATTTTACCTTTTAAAGTTAGACCACTTTGTGTAATTTCAAAAACATTGTCCTTTATTTCTACTTGATAACCTTCATTTTTAGTATCCTCCCAATTACCTTGAATTTTATCTTTTGTACTTCCACAAGCTGATAAAATTAAGGCGAACAATAGTATAGGTATTAATAATTTTTTCATTTTTTTCATCTCCTATATAACATATAAATATTAAAAGATTTTTTACAATGTAATGCTACCATAGATGTCTTTTTACACTCAATACTTTATTTTTTTGATTATTTTTATATTAGAATATTTTTTAATGACACTTTTTATATTATAAATACTTTTGTTATTAGACATAAATTAGAATATGAATCTGTAGTTTGATAAAATAAAAAATGAATAAAGAAACATTTGTAAAATATAGAAAAAGGCGGATTATATGAGAGAGGGCTTTAAATTTAATTTTTCCAAATAATGAGGATGAAAATTAAGAGTACTTTTCGATATATAAATAAAGTAATGAATAGAGGAGGAACTCTTATGAATGTTGGTGTTTTTGTAATTGTTCTTATTTTTTGTATAGTATTACCAACTATAATGATGGCTAAAAATAAGAAGGAATAGGTGATGAATATGGATAGAATCATATACATATTTAAAATAGGATTAATTTCATTTTTAATCATTTGTACGTTTAGATATATTTTCCCTTACCCAGAAAGTACTCTTGGGATTATTATTTATTCTTTCTGTTTAGGGATTTCAGTAAGTATCGTTTCTTTATTTTTATTAAATAGTCCACCTAAGAGAAAAAATAAGTTCAAAAAACACCCTAATGAACTAGGGTGTTTTTGAGTAGTTGGTTATTGATATTTATTTTTCATTTTTAAAACTTTAACAAGTAAATATATCGCATTTACTCCTGCTATTATAGCTAATACGATAGACAAAGTTAAACTTTCTATTGGCATTGTAAAAATTATAGCGAATAGAAGAATAATATTTAACACCGTTGCCATAGTAAAATCATTATTTAAACTGTTCTCTTTTTTCATAATCGTTCCTCCTTGTTTTTTTAATTAGACTACTAAGATTTATTGTTTTATTTAATCAGTGTGATAATGTTTAGTATTCCAAAATACAAAGATTAAAAAAAGTACTGTAAAGATAGTAAACGAAGTATCTAAATGATCTTGATTCATTTGTTTATAAGCGAAAACTGCTAATAAAATAGCTAGAATCATTTGTATAGTGAACAAAAACCACTTCATAAAACCATTCTTTTTTTTATCAAACTTTAGCACAATAATGTACCTCCATAAAAATTTCTTCCGTTTATTGATGTCTATTTTCTATATGTTTTTGCTCAATAATATTGCCTTCAGCATCTTTTTTAACGATATCTTCGCCTTTCGTTGTGTATGTACCAAGTATTTCACCGTGTTCATTACGATAGTTAACGTACCAATTACCGTTATCGTCCTTTCTCACGATATCTATTAAATATTTACTTTTTCCTATTGGTTCTCCTTCAAAATCAGAAATCATGCCATATACTTGTGATCTAAAGTGTGCTTCTGTTCCTGGGTTTTCTTGATCTTCAAAGGCTTCTATTGTTTTATGGTCTGGATGTTCTTTTTTTATTTCAATTTTATTTGCGACTTCTTCAAGTGATGTATAATTTTTATTTTTATCGTATAAGTCTTGTAGGTTATATTCATTACCTGTTTTCAATAAATCTTTGTATATTAATACAGCTTGAGTTCCACCGACATATAATTTATCTTTACTCAAACCAACTACAGTTGCAAAGCTACCTTTGGCTGGATATACAGTATAGAATTTCATACCATTTGGTGCGTCTTGGATATTTTTTTCTTCTATTAACAATAGTTTATGTAGTTTCTTTTTTTGTTTTTCACCTTGAGAAAATTGTTCAAAAACACCAGTTAATACTTCATCTTTCGTTACGATATATTCTCCATTTTTATCAGCAAAAAAGGCTAAAGCTAACTTTGTCTTATCTGAAACTTCATTAACATCTGATTTTACATTTTCAACTTGTTTAGGTTTATCTTCATGAGCTTTATTTTCATTCTTTGATTGGTTATTTTCATTTTCTTGTGAATCAGACTTAGAGCTATCTTTATCTTTTTGCGTACGCTCATTTTTAGAACTATCATTCTGCTTACTTTCAGTTTTAGTACTTTCATCCTTTTGATGTGCAGTTGATTTTTCTTTATCACTACTACACGCGGCACATAATAGTACTAAAATACTTGTTACGACCATTAATTTCTTCATGTTGAATAATCCTCCTTTGTTTGAGTGGGTTACCTAAAATGAAAAGAATAAAGTTATCTATATTATGTATAACTATTTTAGCAAAAAGAGTATGTTGTAATAAACCCTAAATTTTCCAAATTATAGAAGATAAAATTAAAACAACCTGAACTTAAGTAAATAAGTTCAGGTTGTTATCATCATATGAAAGCTACTATCTTAATCATTTGAGTCATTTCCCAGGCAATAATGTATCATTTATTCTCCGTCATTATTAATAGATGCATGTAACGTTTCTTCTGGGTAGTCATCTTTTTTAATTTTGATTGTATTATCGTCAATATACGTTATTATCAGTTTACTATTTTTAAGTACAGGGTTACTTACTTCTTTAAGTTGAGATTTTGGTGTTTTTGCTATAACACCTTCAACAGAATGATCATCGATTTTTTTAACCTGATACATTTCACTCTCCTTGTCTTTATATAAATCTTTATTTTTCCCGTCATAAATAATACTCTGTCCATCAATAGTGAATGTTTGATCATGTCTGTCTTCTTGACCATATTGCCATATGTGGTCAATGTCAGTAATCTTTCCATAAGCATTCGTGTCTTTATATAACAATTTTTCCAATTGTTCTTCTTCTTTCTTAGATACTACATAATTTAGATCATATTCAAATTTGTTGAATTCTTCATCTTCATCGTCTTCTGAAGATGAATCTACTTTGTTTTCATTTTCTTGCAGTTCCTTTTCCAGTTCTTTATCTATACTGCTGACTTTACTATTTGATTCCGAATTATTTTTCTTTTCTTGTTGTGAATTAGAAGTGTTATTTTCTTTAGACTTTTCATCACTTTTACTATCAGAACCACAAGCAGCCAATAAAATAATTACCCCTAAACAAATGCTTAATAATTTTTTCATGTTAAATCTCCCATTTAAGTTATTAATTCGGTGTTCTAGTTAAATTAAACGTATGAACATTGCGAGTTTATATAATAAAAATATAGTTATAATACATGTCATTATGATAGTGATTATCATTTTTCGGGATTTTGTTGGCGTTTCTTTGTAGAATTTTTCTCCCAAATATAGTGATGAAATGAAAATGTACTTCACTATAAAGAATGACATGATAAGGAATATTGGCGTAAATATGACTCGATAGATTTTATATAATCCAGCACCAATGTCTTTAAACCAATTTGCAGCTTCAGTATCACCGCCTAGTGCACTAAGTGCGCCTAAAAACATTAAAAATGTAAATGTACCTAACATTCCTAAAATACAACCACATGGCGTTTCTTCTTCCACGGGTCTGTGTACATAACCAAAGATTTTACCTCTATCGTCAAACACCTTTATACCTCTTCCCAAGGTTCAATATCTTCTAATTCTTTAATTCTTTTGTAGTATTTCTTCATAACGATAGGATGTAGGAATATTGAAATCGTAAATACGAATAAAAACATCCAAGCTAAAATATACTTAGCAATTATATTTATAATAAATCCAAAGAAAACACGTTTGATATAAGTTTCATGAGCTTCACGCCAAGTCCATTTATTGCCTTGAACATGTAATTTACTAGTAGGCATTGTTTGACGATTATAATCATACGACATTCGAGCAAGCGTACCGAAGTCTCTTCTAAAAATGACGCTTCTCATAAAGAAGTACCTTAGAAAAACATTACTTTTAAATTGTAAGACGTAATCACTCATCCATGCGAAAGTATAGCTACCTAGAAGAAACAGTATTATATTGTAAATCCAACTCATTAAGCTATACGAGCCATCAAACGTCATATAAATAAACTTCGTCAAGAATACATAGATATAAGGTGTGTAGTAAAAAGTAATAGGTACTTTCGGTGTATTAAAATATTTTTTGAATATGTCCATTTATATTCTCTACTCCTATTCTTTAGTCAACTCTACTTCTTCATCGCCATTCCCTGGGCTATCAATGATGAGTTTGTCTCCTTTGACTTTATAGTTAAGTTGTAAATCTTGACCGTCTTCTGTTTTAAATGTCATGACTTTATCATCTGAGTTGACTTTTCCGTCTAAGGTTCCGTCATTTGCACCTATGCCAAATAGTCCGCCTGATTCTAGTGCATCCATATGTAATGTTGCTTCTCCAGTCTCGCTATTTGCTGTAATACTAATGTCTTTATTCGAATATGTACCGTCTACATTCTTTCCGCATGCTGCTAATAATAGAACTAATACTAAACAAACGCCTAATAAATTCTTCATAAATCATTCTCCTTTGTATGTGTGTTTTATTTTGTCTAAACGGTTTATAAAGGCATCGATATAAGCTTGTGGACCTAACATGCGTGCGAGTGGTGCTAGTTGATATGCTATGTAATAGGAGTCTAGTTCTGTACACGATACTAAGACGATAATTTTATTATCTTTGTATTCTAAGATTTCTTTGATTGAAAATTGCTGTTTAAACTGATCCCAAATAGATACGTCTATTTCAAATTTAACAGGTTGTAAGTTGGGTACATTTTCATATGTAGAAGCTTCTAAAATATATACTGACTTAATATCTTGAACTTTAACGGTATGAATTTTAGCTTCATACTCATAAGTTAACCAGTAATCATAGTGCATATACATAAGAGACAATGGCTTTACAACCAACTTTTTATCTAATTCAATACGAACTTTTAACCCTTTCGTAATACATTCTTGCAAATTCATTAAATGAATACCTGGTAGTGGTTCGGAACGTAAATTAAAGTGATTCAAAACACTTTTTAGAATGTATTTATCTTCAATACGGTTAAGCGAAATATTATCTAAAAAAAGGTTATAAACACTTTTGTGCAACATAGGTGTTAAGCTTTTGATTTTAATTAATAGACTTAACAGTGCTAAGCTATCGGCTGAATATGAACCATTTGAAAGAACGTATCCATCTAGTGAACGACTATAAACGATTTTAGTATTCTTGTTATTCCAATAATCGCTCTCATAGAAAAACATATTTAAATCATTAATATCCCTTTGTATCGATTTTTCTCCAACATTAGCAATATTGCTAAACTCTGACTTGTTCACAACATCCCCGTTTAATAGACGCGTGAGTAATGATAATACACGAGTGGCTTTGTCCAACTTAATCAACTCCTGATGTATAATATATATATTTAAATGGACATTATAAGTCCATTTTTCAACTTTATTCAAAATTCACTTCTATTTTTATTTATTTATATTGGTATATAAAGTTTATATAATTATTATATTAAATGTGCAAGCTGAAAAAGTGAATATTATGAGGATAGAGAAAGTTTTTAATATATATAAAATGTAAAATATTATTAAAACAAAACAATATCCGAACATTTTAGTTCGTAAAATAACATGTAATTAATATAGTAAAGGTCTAATAATTGTAATAAAATGTAAATGTAAAAATGCTTAAAAGAGGATTAACATGAAAGTAGTGTAATATTATTTTTATTTGGTATATTTAATTTAAATTCTTTATCTTTTACACTATTCAATTTAGTAAGTTCAAAAAGTGATTATAGATTCTTTCTATTAATTTTAAAGGAGTTAAGTGTATGAATAATTATAAAGTCGTGGCGATGCGTCTGAATGATAAAAAAGTACTATATGAAAAGGGCAATAAAGACAAAAATGATTATGGATTGGGTAATGCTCTATTTTTAAATTATGTTTTAGATTTGCTTAAATATAAAAAGATTAAACTACAAGCAAGTGTGAAAATTAGTGAATTTATTTCTAAAACTTCTAGAAAAGATAAAGTGTTTTTAGAAGAAGGGAAAGAAATTACGATATATAAGTTATTACAATTAGTCATTAATCTTAATTGTAATGCAGCTGTATTGGCTATCGCAGAACATCTAGATCCTACTAGAAATAATCCTGCTATCAAAGTGAAAGTGAAGCGGGATGAGTATGATTTAGAAAAGCAGGTTGCTATAAATATTAGTGGTAGAAAGATGAAAAATAAGCCTCAATCTTATACGATAGAAGATCTTTTGAAGATTGGAGAAAAAATGTTTGGCCAATATGAAAAAGATTTTAAATTATATAATAGTTCATTAGTTGATTATCGTGGCACTGTTTATGAAAATCCAAGTTTCATAGATACTGATGATCGTGTCGTATGCAACTACTTATTTGGGTCACATGATAACAGCGGGATTGTCTTAACTAACATTAATAATGAGCGTGTGTTATTGGCTATAATGGGTGCAGATAACGCGTTTCATAGAGATTTCTTACTGAAAGAAGCAATGGACGAAATTCAATTCGATATTAAAGCGCCTAAATTAGAAGTTGAAACATTCACAGGAGAAAAAGAAATTAATTTTTTAGGTGATACATACTTTGGAGAATTTTATACAGAACGTCGAAAAAAGCGCAATCAAGAAGATGCATTAATGCGTTATGGTTATGATCATTCATTGAAGCATTTAAAGACATTCTTTGATCCAAATGGATATAACATTATCAATTTTGAAGCAGTATTTACTGAAGAAGGTGAAGTATCAAATTTAGAAGGTGCGAAACCATTTTTATTATGGGCAAATGAAGAAAAAACATTAAATGCATTAAGATTATTAAATTTAAATGCTGTTTCTTTAGGAAACAATCATGCGATGGATTTCGGACTTAATCGTTTAAAACAGACTATTGAAGGCTTTAAAAATAACGATTTAAAAGTATTTGGTGCTGGTCTGAACTCTAAAGAAGCTTTAGCACCGATACATTTAAATATAAATAATAGAAATGTATATATTTATAATGGCTATTGGTATCGCAAAATTGCATATCGTAAATTTGATTTTTACGCTATTGGTCATGATGCAGGTGTGGCACCATTATATTTAATAAATGAAGAAATTCGAAGAAAGAAACAAGAAGATCCTAATTGTTTTATCATCGTACAACCACATTGGGGCGTTGATTTTAAACAAATTTTACCGTATCAAGTTGAGAATGCAGAACAATTGATTCATAGTGGCTGTGATTTAATACTTGGGCACGGTCCTCATACGATTCAAAAATTAAGAAGATATAACAACACGGTGATTGTTTATAGTATGGGAAATGGGATTTTTAATAGTAACGGTGAATTTGATAAACATGATGCATTACCATATGGTTTCTTAACTAAATTGAAGTTTCTTGAAAATGATGAAATTAAACTTAGATTAGTGCCATTCTATGCAAATAATTTGGATACTTTTTGGTGTCCGGATTATGTGAATGATGAACAATTTAAAGAAATAGTAGAATTTATTGCTGAAGGTAAAGAATATATTGAAACAGACTGGGAAAATCGAGCATTTGAAATAAAAATTAATTAAGAGAGGATTTTGTTTATGAAAGTAGGATTATTACGAGAAAAGCATAAAAAAGGTGTACTTGGAAGAACACTAACATATATAAGTAATTTTTATAATATAGACTTTTTTGTATTTACTTATGATGATGTTGATCTTGAAAATGAGACAATTGATGGTTTATTTTTTGAAGATGGACAATGGGTAAAAAAGCGTACAGAATTTCCAGATATAGTGGATAATGTACCGATGGATAAACGAAAATATCCTGAAATATTTAAAGCTTTAAAGAAGAAAGCTATATTTACAACACCAGGTTTAGGGTCTAAATCATTTATTTTTAATAAGATGCAAGAAAGTAAAAGATTTGAAGATTTAATTATTCCAACTGATGAAGTGGCTTCTTATGATGATTTAAAAAATCATCTACAAAAGTATAAAAAAATTGTATTAAAGCCGACTCTTGGCAGTAAAGGTAGAAATATATTTGTTCTAAATCAAAGCGATGAAAAAATCGATGTTCTAAACGATGATAAAAATTGGACAATTGAAATTGATGAGTTACAAACTTTTTATAATGAGAATATAAGCGAAGAGAAGTATGTTGCGCAACCTTTCATAAAATCACAAACAATTGAAAATAACCCATTTGATATCCGTCTTCATGTGAGAAAAAACCAAAAGGGTCAATGGGAAAAAGTTGAGATCTATCCACGCATAGGTGTAGGTAAAAATATCACATCAAATGTAAGTCAAGGCGGTGGTGTAGCAATGTTAACACCATTTTTAGAACATAATTTCGAGAAGAATTGGAAAGATATAAGGATTGAACTCAATAATTTATGTAAAACGATTCCGCTCAATTTTGAGAAGCTTTATAATTTTGATATTGATGCATTAGGTATAGATATTGGTATAGAACCTGACGGAAAAATATGGCTGTTTGAGGTTAATACGTTCCCAGGACAGCATTTCTTCTATGCTAGAGATTCTGAAGTGAGAGTAGCATATTATAGATATTTATTAGGTTTAAAAAACAAAAAATAATACAACTTCAATTCATTTCCCAGGCAATATTTTTCCATTAATTAAGAGATAAAGATTTAAAATAAATAATTTAGAAAAATTCATATTTCACCCGAGTTACTTTGCAACAATTATGTAAAATTACTTGTTAAAATATAAGTATAAATATTATAGGAGTGATTCGGATGATTAAGTATAGTGAATTTGAAGGCAAAACGGTTCTGATTACGGGTGCGTCTTCGGGTATTGGTAAGGCTACTGCTTTAAAATTTGCTGAAAATGGTGCCAATATTGTGATTGGTGATGTCGATGAACGTTCTGAACAAACGGTTCAAGAAATCAAAGACAAAAATAGTAATGCCATTTTCGTAAAAACAGATGTTTCACAACCTGATCAAGTGAAAAATTTAGTCGATAAAGCAGTTGAAACATTTGGCAGTTTAGATCATGCATTTAATAATGCGGGTATTCTAAATAAACCAAATAAATTTGCTGATATCGATGTTGAAACTTTTGATAAAGTATTAGATGTAGACGTTAAAGGTGTCTTCTTATCTATGAAATATGAAATTCCACAAATGCTTGAAAACGGTGGAACAATTGTAAACACAGCTTCTGTAGCAGGATTGATTGCAGACCCAGAAATGGGACCATATGTTGCAGCTAAACATGCTGTAGTAGGTATGACAAAATCAGCAGGATTCGATTACGGTGAAAGTGGCGTTAGAATTAATGCAATTGCACCAGGTCTAACAGAAACAGAAATGACGAAATCTTGGAAAGACGATCCAGAGAAATGGCAACAAATGATATCAGGTGTGCCAATGGCTAAAGCAGCACAACCAGAAGATATCGCAGAAATGGTATTATTCCTATCTTCTGACGCAGCCAAATTTATGACAGCCCAAGTTTATCTCGCAGACGGCGGACAAACAGCACACTAAATGAAGTTGAATATATTGATTAAATGACAGAAGTCTCGTTAAGAGGCTTCTTTTTTTGTGGATAGAAAGTCTTGTTCTACTGTAAATTTTTTACATAATGTCATTGATAATGATTATCAACTAGGTTATTATATTATTGTAAGTTTCTATAAAAATTTAATAATAACATTAAAAAGATAAATATATTCATTGTAGTAATGAAATGTTATATAAAAAGAGGTGAATTATTTACTTTTTAAATCGTAATGATTGTGCTTTTGATTAGTTTAATAGCATCGATATTAAGATATGGCTGTGCTAGTACGAACAGCCGGAATAAACGGTATATCTATTAACAGGAAAGGAGGATGTGTAATTTATTAACTAAGTTACATACTGAGACTATGAAGAATAAAAATCTAACTAAACTTACAAAGATCATGGGGAATTATGTTTATCTGTTTTATGCTTCTATCGCAATATCTATCATTTCAAGTGTAGTGAGTCTTGGCGCTTATTTGAATGTTTATTATGTAGTGAAGGAAATGTTGACTGCTAAAAATGGATTAACTGAGCCAGTTGTTGACAATATGACGCAGTATGGTTGGAATGCAGTATTATATGTGTCGATAGCTTTTGGTTTATATGGTCTTGCACTTTTATTGTCACATATAGTTGCTTTTAACACAGTAGCGAAATATAGAATTCAACTCATTTATCACATGAAATCATTACCGTTAGGATATTTTCAAAAGCATCAAACTGGTAAATTGAGAAAACTTGTAGAAAAAAATACAGAAGAAGTTGAACATTACATAGCCCATCAAGTGCCTGATATGGCACAAGCACTTACGACACCTATAGCGTTTTTAGTACTTATTTTTATTTTTGATTGGAGATTATCACTTGTTTGTCTCATACCGGTCATCATTGGATTTATGTTGCTACGCTTTATGATGGGTGGAGAAAGTGAAAAATTCCTGGAACAATATCAAGTAGCATCTACTAGTATGGGTAATGATGTTGTGGAATATGTTCGAGGTATTTCTGTTGTAAAAGTATTTGGACAAACAGTATTTTCATTTAAAGTCTTTAACAAGGCTATAGAGAATTATCGAGATTTTACTATAAAATACGCACTTTCAATGAGAAATGCGATGAGTGGTTATATTGTTTGTGTTTATGGAATATTTGCATTCTTAATTCCAGCTGCAATTATCTTCTTTAATTATAAAGATAGTCAAGTTGATATGTTATTAAGTTATATATTCTTTGCGATTTTCACACCTTTAGTCGCATTTATGTTGATGAGAATTATGGAAAGTTCGTATAAAGCAATGATTATTTTTAATGCAATGGATAATTTAGAATCAACTATTTATAGCGCACAACCTCTACCTACACGTAATAGCTTAAGAATAGACGAAAACTACGACGTAAAATTTGAAAATGTAACATTTACTTATGAAGGTATGACTAATCAAGCCATTCATGAATTAACATTTAAAAGCCCTTCAAACTCTGTCACAGCTATAGTTGGACCCTCTGGAAGTGGAAAATCAACAGTATTTAATTTGATTACACGATTTTATGATATAGACGAAGGCAACGTAACCATTGGTGGTATTGATGTACGTGATTTAGAATATGATGATTTAATGTCAAATATTAGTTATGTATTTCAAGAAACAAAATTATTTAAGATGAGTTTGCTTGAAAACATTAGATTTTATCGACCTGATGCAAGTATTGAAGAGGTAGAACGTGCAGTAGATCAAGCACAGTGTCGTGAAATTATAAACAAAATGCCTCAAGGTTTAGAGACAGTATTTGGAACGAAAGGTGTATACCTTTCAGGAGGAGAAATTCAACGTATTGCAATTGCTCGTGCAATATTAAAAGATGCTCCAATTGTACTATTAGATGAAGCTACCGCTTTTAGTGATGCAGAAAATGAATACAAAATACAAAAAGCATTAAATTCAGTAATGAAAGGTAAGACGGTATTAATGATTGCGCATCGACTATCCACAATAACTCATGCGGATCAAATATTAGTAATGGATGCTGGATCTCTTGTCGAAAGAGGAAAACATGATGAGCTGATTGCACTAGATGGCGTCTATGCCAAGATGTATCGAAATTATCAAGAAAGTGTGAGCTGGAAGATAGGAGTGACAGGATGAATATTCAGCAATTATTTTCATTAACTCAACAAGGTAAGAAAGACTTATATAAAACGACGTTCTTAACAACATTACATCAAATCTCAGTTGTGTTGCCCGTTATTTTATTAGTCATGTTGGCTGAGGATATGATTAAACACATTCAAGAGTCACAAGAAGAACCCATTCTACTTTGGGGCTATTTAATTGCTTGTATTATCCTATTAGCCATAATCTTTGTTATTTATTTAGTAACGTACCAACAAATGTATATTAATTCTGGGACAGAATCAGCGAAAATGCGATTGAGAATGGCCGAGAAGTTTCGTAAATTGCCACTATCATATTTAGGAGAAAAAGATTTAAGTGATTTTACAAGTACATTGATGGATGATGTTTCTGTTATAGAGAAACAGTTAACAAGTGATTTTGCAAACTTAGTGTCTGGTATTCTATCTAGTGGTTTTATTACAGTGATATTGGCATTTTATAATTGGCAGATGGCTTTAGCACTCTTCCTATGTATGCCTGTTTCTTTACTTTTTATTATACTTTCGAAATTTGTTACAACACCAACTAATAAGAAAAATAGACAACTCAAACTAAATATTTCTGAAAGTTTGCAAGAGTTCTTTGAGAATATCAAAGTGATTAAATCTTCCAGTCAAAAAGAACAATATATTCAAAAATTAACACATACAATTAAATCTGTAATTCCATGGGCAGTCCTATATGAAGTTCTAGTAGGGATCTTTATCTCTATCTCTTATAACATTTTAAGAGTTGGTTTAGGTATCGTTGTTCTACTTGGAACTTATCTATTAGTACAACAACAGTTGACGGTACTTGGATTTATACTATTTATCTTTGTAGCAGTACGTATTTATGACCCCTTAACGAATTCGTTATACAAAATTGGTGAATTTATTTATTCACTTGTTAGTGCAAGGCGCATTAAAAATATCTTTGAGATTGAAGAACAAGGTGGTTCTTCAAATGTTGAATTAACAAAATTTGATATCGAGTTCCGAAATGTTGCTTTTGGTTATAACGATAAAGAAGTTATCCATGGCGTTTCTTTTACTGCAAAGCAAGGTGAAATCACGGCTTTAGTCGGTCCATCTGGTTGTGGTAAGAGTACATTGGCTAAATTGTCAGCACGCTTTTGGGATACCCATAGTGGAGAAATTTTAATTGATGGTCATAATATTAATGAAATTCATCCAGAAAAATTATTATCTTACTATTCCATTGTATTCCAAGATGTCATCCTTTTTAACGATACAGTATTTAATAACATAAAGGTTGGTAATAGTAATGCAACGGATGAGGAAGTTTATCAAGCTGCCGCAATGGCAAATTGTACGGACTTTATTACACGTTTACCAGATGGATTTGAAACCGTAATTGGAGAGAATGGACAAACTCTATCTGGAGGTGAGCGTCAACGTTTATCGATTGCGAGAGCTTTCTTAAAACAAGCACCAATCGTGTTGTTGGATGAAGCGACTGCATCACTCGATCCTGAAAATGAAATATTGATTCAAAATGCTATAAGTGAATTAATTAAAGATAAAACCGTCATGGTAATTGCACATCGTCTTAAAACGATTGAACACTGTGATCAAATTGTAGTACTTAAAGAAGGAAGAATAGAAGAAAAAGGTAAACATGAACAATTGATGGCAAATGAGCATTTATACCATCATCTTGTATCCCTTCAACGTAAAAGTGGTGATTGGCAAGTAAATGAAGTATAAACATAAAATTAATTAATTTTTATAACAATAAAACTGAGTCAAATAACGACTAGTTGAAACGAAAAGAGTGAGTAAAATGAAGAAAAAAATGAATACGAAAGATTATATTTTTGCCGGTGCTTTTGCTGCAATATATATTGTCATCTTAGTGGCCACTGGCATGCTTTTTGGTCTTAATCCGGTTACGTTCTTATTAACACCTTTAATAGCTGGAATTATTTTAGGACCAGTATTTATACTTTATATTTCTAAAGTTCCGAAGAGAGGTGCGGTGTTTATTTTGGCTATATTATCTGGATTAACATTGTCATCTTCTACTATTGCACCTTTATTTATTGCTATTGTCGCAGGTATATTAGCTGAAATTGTATTAAAAGACAGAAGTAAATATACTAAGCTCAAAAATATAGTTGCTTATAGCATCTTTAATATTATTGTAGTTGGTCCTTTTACAATGCTAATATTTGCTCGGGATCAATTTATGAAGTCTTCGGAATATTATTATGGAAAAGATTATGTTGAACAATTTTCTGCACTCACACCAAATTGGATTATCCTCGTAATAGTAGCTCTTGCTATTATTGGCGGTATCATTGGAGCAATTATAGGTAATAAATTAAATAAAAAACATTTTGTGAAGGCCGGCATTGTATGAACATGATGAACACTGTAAACGTGCCATTGCATTTTAAAAAAGATGCTTTCGTAGATATTTCACCTATTACAAAAATTATCGTTTTTATTATTTCATCTATAATAATGATGCGAAGTGGATCGATACTGGGAGAATGTATTGTAGGAGGACTAACATCATTATTTTTATTGAATACTAAAGAAATGATGAAGTGTTATCTGTTTGTCGTGATATTCTTTGGGACGATTGCTTTAGAAGGAATTGCTGAATTAGTTCATTTAAGTCAAAACTTTTCTTTTATTTTTATAATATTTAATGTTGTTAGAGTATTTTTACCAGCGATTGCAATGTTTTATATTTTAGCAGAAAAAACAACTACTAGTGAATATTTGGCAATGTTTAAAATCTTACATATTCCAGATGCTTTTGCAGTCGCTTTTGTAGTAATGTTACGTTTTATTCCAACATTATTAGAGCATTTAAAGAATATACGACAAGCATTGGTTTTTAGAAATATTAATATCGGTCCAATTTACTTTTTGAAACATCCAATCTTATCCATAGAACGATTGGTAGTTCCGATGTTGATTTCATCCGGTAAAGTGATGGAAGAACTCTCGGCAGCTGCAATGACACGTGGATTAGATGTCGGAAGAAAGCGTACGACCATCATCAAATTCCGACTAAATATTGTAGATTATCTTGTGATATTTATAGCTATTGCACTCGTCATTATTTTTAAAGGGGGATGAACGTATGAATGCGATAGATCTTCAAAAGATTAGCGTGACAACATCTGATACTACTAAAATTATTGATGAGTTTTCATTACAAGTAGCACAAGGTGAGTGTGTCGTTTTATGCGGAGAAAGTGGTTGTGGCAAAACAACGATTACCCGGGTAATAAATGGGTTAATACCTGAATTTTACGATACCTTAAGTTTGGAAGGTGAAGTAAAGCACTTTGGTGCATCAATTAACGGCCAGACTATTAGTGATATAGCTAAAAATGTTGGTTCTGTATTTCAAAATCCAAAATCTCAATTTTTCAATTTAGATACTTCTAATGAATTGATTTTCGGATGTGAAAATTTAAATTTAACACGAAAAGAAATTCTAGAGAGAACAGAAGAGACAATAACTGATTTAAACTTAAAAAATCTAATTAATCGAAGCATATTTGAACTTTCTGGTGGAGAAAAACAACGTGTTGCTTGTGGCTCTATTATTTCTATGAAGCCCAAAATACTACTTCTTGATGAACCTACTGCTAATTTAGATTATGAATCAATTGAATTATTAAAGATATTACTGACTAGTTTGAAGAAACTTGGCTATACGATTCTATTATCTGAGCATCGCCTTTATTGGTTAAAAGACTTAGCAGATAGATTTATATATTTGAAATCCGGACAACATCAAGCAACTTATACATTTGATGAACTATATGTTAAAAGTGAACAAGAGTTGTCTACAATGGGTCTCAGAAGTATGAATGTTGATTCTTTATCTAAAAAATTGAACCAACTAACAAATGAAAAATCATGGGAATTATGTCAAATTCAAAGAAATGTTGACGAAGATTCCTCACTATCTATTGAACTTGAAGAAGTAGAAGTATCTTATCACGATAAGACTGTGTTTTGTATTCCTCACCTTCAATTTTCAGGTGGCAGTATTATCGGTGTTATTGGAGAGAATGGTGCAGGAAAAACGACATTTATAAATACATTATTAGGATTTACCAAGTATAAAGGTGCTATCAAAGAAAATAAACAGATATTAAAGAAGAAAATGTTGAATAAACAAGGATTTATGGTCATGCAGGACGTAAATCAACAATTGTTCTCAAATACACTTTTAAATGAAGTTCGTTTAGGTACAGATGCAACAGAAGAACAAGTACAACAAATCTTAAAGCAATTAGGTTTGTCTCATTTAGAGACGCGGCATCCTGCTTCTCTCTCGGGAGGAGAAAAACAACGTACAGCCGTAGCATCTGCATTGCTATCTGATAAAAAAATCATCGTATTTGATGAACCAACTTCAGGGCTCGATAGAAACTCATTAGATCAATTTTGTAATGAGATAAAGTCACTATCTTCGCCAGATAATATTATTTTTATAGTGACACATGATATGGAAATGATATTTCAATTAGTAGATTTTGTACTACCTTGTACTAAATATAATCAATAATTTGCTTATAGAAGTACAACTTAAGTAAAAGCTTAATAAATAAGAAAAACCAGTAGCATCCCATATGTGGAATGCTACTGGTTTTAATTTGGGAATGCACGATATCTCAAAGTCTTCGTGCGCCAGTGCACTATTTCAGGGCATAACGCACGATATCTCGAAGTCTTCGTGCGCCAGGGCATTATTTTAGGGCATAACGCACGATATCTCGCAGTCTTCGTGCGCCAGGGCATTATTTCAGGGCCTAACGCACGATATCTTGTAGTCTTCGTGCGCCTTCACTTCACCGTGTTCACTCACCAAACTCTACCATCCTACACATTCACGACTTCTGTATCTACAACTTTTGTGAATGTTGTTTGATTGATGAGCTCGGTGAGGATGGTATGTTGTGTTGGGTGTAGGTTGGGGTGATTGCGGTCATCTATGATTGCCCATCCGCCTGTTTCATACACTTCTAATGCATCATCTATTATATTCTGTCGATCACCTATAAACTTTACGTACTCGACTTCTTCTTTACTTGATATATCTTCAAATAATTCTCTAACAACATGACCTACGATTGTGATGCCGGGTCCTGGTATTTGTGAGAGTGATTGTACTTTATCGACGATATTAGATACATTACCTGCGATGACTGTTTGTTCTGGTCGTGTTGCACTGAAGATAACGGCTACTGGTATATCGTCTATTATTTCTGCTTTAATTTCTTTAACTAAAGTTGGTAATCTCTTAACACCCATATAAATGGCGAGGGTGCCACCATTTTTGAGTGTTGTGATATCAATGGATTGTTCTTCATTATCTTTGAAGTGGCCTGTTGTAAAAGTAATATTAGTTGAAACATAGCGTTCTGTTAACCCTCGATTGAGTTCGCTCATAGCAGCTGAAGCGGCTGTTATACCAGGTATGACTTCAAATGTAATATTGTGTGATTTTAATGTAGAAACTTCTTCTGCAAGGCGTCCAAATATTGCAGGATCACCGCCTTTTAGACGAACGACCGTCTTATTTGTGCGTGATTTTTCGACAAGTAATTGGTTAATATCTTCTTGTTTCATAGATTTGTGATAAGGTCGTTTACCAACATGAATCCATTCCGTTTCTGGAGATGAAAATTGTAATACAAACGGATTTACGAGTTGATCGTATAAAATAACATCTGCCCGCTTGATACATCGCTCTGCTTTTTTAGATAGTAATAAAGGATTTCCTGGACCTGCACCGACTAAATAAACTTGAGGTTGTTCGATTATAGACATACGTATATGTCTCCATCGACCACTTCTACAGGATAAGTTGCGACACATCCTTCATCTGGTTCTTGAACTTGGCCAGTTGATAAGTCGATTTTTTGATCATGAAGCGGACAATATACATAATCTCCACTCACTGTACCTTCTGATAATGGACCTTGTTTATGAGGACAAACATTATTAATTGCACGAATGTTACCTTCTTCAGTTAAAAATAAACCAATTTGCGTATCTCCAACGATAACTTTCTTACCGATTAATGGTTCAAGGTCTGAAATATGCGCGACTCTTACTTTTTCATTTGTTAATGTCATAGTTACACCTTCTCCACTTCAAAAATGTGACGTTTATCTTTATTGAGCACAACTTCATGCCATGGCTCTGTATCATAGGCGCGTTTCGCATCCATTATGCGTGCGTATAGTTCATCTTGTTTTTCAGGATCAAGTACAACTGATTTCACTTGATCAAAGCCAAGTCTTTTGAGCCATGGTGCTGTACGTTCTGCATAAATGCCTGTTTCACGATAGTATTGCATGTATGCACCACATAGTTTGACAACGTCATCTTCAGTTTCAACAGTTGTTAGTAATTCACCTGCGACAACATCTGTACCACCATTACCTCCAATATAAATTTGGAAGCCATTTTCTACACCGATGACTCCGAAGTCTTTAACACCTGATTCTACACAGCTACGTGGACAACCTGAAACACCCATTTTGAATTTATGTGGTGTGTCGATATATTCAAATGTTTTCTCTAAGCGGATACCTAATTTAGTTGTGAATTGTGTACCGAATCGACAGAATTCTTTACCGACACAACTTTTAACTGAACGTGTCTTCTTACCATAAGCAGATGCTGAACGCATATCTAAATCTTTCCAAATTTGCGGTAATTCTTCTTTTTTAACACCGTATAAACCGATACGCTGAGCACCCGTGATTTTGACTAATGGGATGTTGTATTTCTTCGCTACTTCACCAAGTCGAATCAGTTGATCGGCATCTGTTACACCGCCGCGCATTTGAGGGATGACAGAGAATGTGCCGTCTTTTTGGATATTGGCATGGTAACGTTCGTTCGCAAAGCGTGAAGCTTTTTCATCTTCGTGGTCATGAGGGTATACCATGTTTAAATAGTAGTTAATAGCAGGGCGACATTTTGGACATCCACCTTTATCTTTAAAGTCCAATACGTGTCGAACTTCTTTAGATGTTTTTAAACCTTTCGCTCGAATTTGAGTAACGATTTGGTCTCTCGTAAGGCTCGTACATGCACAAATACCTGTTGGCGCTGCAGCAACAAAGTCGTCACCAAGTGTATATTCTAAAAGCTCGGCGATTTGACCTTTACACTTACCACATGAGTTACCAGCTTTCGTCACACGTGTGACATCAGCTACAGACGTTAAACCTTGGTCTTTAATCGCTTCTACGATGACACCTTTAGAAATACCGTTACATCCACAAATTGTTTCATCGTTATCCATTTCAGCAACGCTAATCGCATCAACTTCTCCTGCTTTATGAAGAATTGAAACGAGTGTATATTCATCAATTGTATCGCCTTTTTTCATCATATTATAAAAGCGATTGCCTTCTTCTGTATCACCATAAAGCACTGCGCCGACAATCGTCTTATCTTTGATGAAAATTTTCTTATAAATGTTATCGACACCGTTAAAAGTTTCAATACCACGGACACCTTCACTTTCAGTAATCCAACCAGCACTAAATAAATCACAGCCTGATACTTTTAAAGAAGTAAAGGTCGTTGAACCTTTGTAACCTTCAGTTGGAATGCCCGTAATATGATCTGCCAGGACTTTACCTTGGTCATATAGTGGGGCAACAAGACCGTATACTTTTGAACGGTGTTCTGCACATTCTCCAACTGCGTAAATATCTGGGTCACTCGTACGCATGAAATCGTCTACTACGATACCGCGTCCAATTTCTAATCCAGCTGCACGTGCTTCTTTCGTTACTGGGCGAATACCAACTGCCATCACGACCATGTCTGTTGCGATGACACGTCCATCTGATAAACGGATACCTTCAACATGATGTTCACCAATGATTTCTTGTGTATTGGCTTGTAATTCAAATTTAATACCTTGCTTTTCAAGGTCTGCTTTTAAAAGTTCTCCTGCTTTACGATCCAGTTGAACTTCCATCAACCATTCTGCTAAATGTACGACTGTGACGTCCATACCTTGATCTACAAGACCACGTGCGCATTCTAGTCCGAGTAAACCGCCACCTATAACGATGGCACGTTTTTTAGTCTTAGCTGTTTCTAACATCTTTTCAGTGTCATCGATGGTTCTGAAACCGACAACACCTTCTAGACGAGAACCATCAATTGGTAGTATGAATGAATCAGAACCAGTCGCAATAATCATTTGGTCATATGATACTTTCACGCCATGTTCTGTTTCGACTTGTTTCAGTTCACGATCAATTTTTACAACTTTATCTCCTGTTATTAATCGAATGTTATGTTCTTCATACCATTCATAAGGGTTCATAATTGTTTCTTCTTTTGTCATTTTATTTTGAAGAATGTTTGATAACATGATGCGGTTATAGTTTGGATAAGGTTCTTTACCGATGATTGTGATTTCAAAGCGGTCTGGATCACGTTCTAGAATTTCTTCAATTGTACGGACACCAGCCATACCATTACCGATCATTAAAAGTTTTGTTTTACTCATGCATATCCTCCTTCGTTGAATCTAACCATGCTTTAATTTTCGCTGCATAGTGTTGTGTTCGTTGAATATCTTGGCCGTGTGAGCTAATGCTGATTGTTAGGCCATTATGTTCAATATCTAAGGTGTTATAAAAGTCGGATTGTTTGCGATCCCCGGTATGATTGACCCATTGAGAGGGTAGGGCGTCTTGAGCAACTTGGTCATTCGTTTCGGGATGGTTCGTTGCGATAATAATTAAATCTGCATGGGCAATATGTTCTCGTTGATAGTCCGCTTGTATAAGGCGAATATGTTTCGTTGGTTGAATCGTATCAAAGTGCTCATGAAATTCACGTGCGATAACATCGATTGAGCAAGGCTCTGATTTCAGTTTAGAGAACTTTCTCCATGCAATTTTGCCGCCACCAATGATTACGACATGTTTACCTTTAAGGTTAAGTTGAACTGGATACATCCGGCACCGCCTCACATTCAGCAATTCTTAAATGTACGATGTCTTTTAATAAAGGATGAAAATTAATAGCCGTCGTATATGTGATAGGATTCGGTAAACCGAGTGATTCTATTTGACGTTTCGACTTGTTTACAAGGAAACCATCATAGAAGAAAAATGGAATAATTAATAATTTACGATGCTTTTTAGCAATTTTCGGTAACGTTTCTTTAAAGCGAAGTTCACCATAGACCATACTTGGGTAACATGGATTTTGATCTGTTGAGAGTTCGCGACAAATGCGTGTAAGTGCAACATCCGGTTCATCAAAGCGTGCATTACCGTGAGCAAGTATGACAATGCCAGTTTCATCATCAATGTCGTCTTTGTAAGCTTCAAGTTGAGAAGCAACCCAGTTTGTCATAATCGGGTGTGTGCCTAAAGGTTTACTTAATATAAACTGCACGTTCGGGTTATTTTCTTGAAATGTTTCATATAAAGCTTCGATATCTTCGTAATAATGAGAAGCGGTAAACAATAATAACGGCACAAGATGAATACGTGAATAACCAGCATCGACCGTTTGTTGAATCACTTCATCTAATAAGATTTCTTCACTTTCTAAAAAGGCCACCTCATAATCAATCTCATCACTATTAAAAGTTTGATGAATAAAATTTAATAACGTTTCATTTAACTTTCCCTTTCTCATACCATGAACAACTAAAATCGTCTTTCGCATGACAATCCCTCCTACATCTTTATTCTAAAACAATATAACGAAAGTTTGTGAATTTTTTCTCAAAAAGAAGAAAAATAGGGAATTCCCTATATAATAATCAATGGTACATGATTCAAGCAAATTAATGAAAATAATTAAAACAATAAAACTAAAAATGTATTGCACTAAATCGTTTTACAAGTATATAATATTGAAGAAATAATGTAATGATTACTTTTTACATGGGGAAAGAAGGGGACGAATTAAGTGAACAAAGGGTTAAGGATGGATAAATTTATAACAAGTATGATCATAGTCATATGTATTTCTTTAATTTTTCAAATGAGTAAAGTGGAAGCAGCAGAAACGGTTGCAGCCAATAGTCAAACACATATTCAACAAGAAACGAAAGCAACTACTCATATAGTTCAAGATACTAACATACAAGTAAATCAAATAGCAAAGGAAGAAACAGTTCAATCAACGCCTAATGTAACAGTGAAAGATAACGTAAACACTGTGCCAAAAGTACAAACTTTACCAAAAGTGGCAGGTACAAAAGAAGTTAAACAAACGGTGAAAGTTGTGACACCACCTAAGAAACCAGTAAAGGTTGTCACAACACCTCCTAAAAAAGTAACAAAGATCACACCTAAAGCAAAAACAGTTAAACCAGTTGCAAAGAAGAATACTAAAACAACGAAGCCGATTGTAAAGAAGAATACTAAAGTGGCGACAAAGAAAGTAGCACCTAAAAAGAGCACACCTAAAAAGGTGAAAGCTGTTGTAAAGACGAGTAAGAAACAACCAACAAAAAGCAATTATTATAACCAAGCACCAAAAGCTTGGTCTTCAAAAATACCTGGAAGTGACAATGTCCGTGACTTTGGTCAAACGACTAAAGCATCAGGTATTAATGATGCTTTAAAAATTATGAAAGCTTCTGGTAATAAAGGTGTGTCAATTAATCATACTAGTGGAAAAGCTGCTAATATTGCGATGGTATTTAATTGGAACCCAACAGCGAAAGCATTAACTTATGGCACAGGTACTGCAATTGGTAAGTATACAATTATGACTGCAAATCATGTCGTCAATAATCAACAAGCGCATAAGCCATTGACACCTTCAAAGGTTGAAAATTTAAGAATAAGCTTATTACAAAATGGCTCTAAAAATTTAAGAACACTTAGAGTAATTGGTGTAAGAATGTTGCAGCAAGGTGACGTGGCTTTATTATATACAAATGAAGATATTTCTAAGTATATGAAAATACGTAAAATTGCTTCTGAAAAATCTATCACCAATATGAAAGCTCGTACACCTATTCATATGTACCATTATGGTTTGCCTACAGGAAAATATAAAAAAGATCCAATGGGCACAATGTATCATTCAAAAGGGAAGTATTCACTAATGGCACGAAATGTAAATCCAATAGGTTATTATCAAATGATGGCTGAACCAGGTTCCTCAGGCGGTGCAGTATTAAATAGTAAAAATGAAGTCATCGGTGTGCATGCATTTAGAATCAATTCAGGAGACTACAAGAAATACAACTTAAATACAATGGCTGAATTAAGAGGCAAATTACGAAAAGCATTATTAAAATATATGATTTAATATAGTAAATGATCGAATTGTCTTCATAAAAGGTAATTCGATCATTTTTTGTCATAACAGAATGAAATGTTTTTATTTTCTAATTTGTATGAATAACTTTTTTCTTATTGAAATTAAACATATATAGTGCCTCGAATGTTGCAAGTGGAGTGTGACAAGCAATGTTGGTGCCTTGAATGTTGCAAGTGAGGCGTGACAAGCAATGTTGAGAGCTCGAATGTTGCAAGTGAGACGCGACAAGCAATGTTGGAGCCTCGAATGTTGCAAGAGAGGCGTGACAAGCAATGTTGAAGCCTCGAATGTTGCAAGACTGACTAAACAAGATAAATACAGCACCTCATAACGATCAAGTCACTCATTTTAGCAGCATTGCACTCAATCATATCTCTGATATACTATTAAAAAAGTCTGGGACAAAGTGTTGTTCCAGACTATCGTGTTATATACACTTCAATATGAATGAACTATACTAATGTTGCGTTGATGTTTTATAAGAAAATTTTTAGAAATAAGGTGGTATAAGATGATTGAACCCTATAATACACATAGAATTCAAAGAAATTGGGGTATCATAATTGCGATTGTATTTATCGCATCTACGCTACGTGCACCACTAACATCAGTAGGTCCGGTAGTTGATGAAATTAAAGATGTTATGCAAATTAATAACAGCCTTGCTGGTTTTTTAACAACAATACCACTCATTATATTTGCAGTCGTTTCGCCATTAGTATCTAAAGTAACTAAACGTTTGACGATGTCTAATACAATTGTACTATCAACGATATTAGTAATTATTGCTTTGTACATACGTGTTGCTGGTGGTTTTAATTTATTTATTATTGGTACAGTTCTACTAGGTATTGCGATCGCATTTGGTAATGTTGTATTACCGAGTTATGTGAAATGGTATTTTCCATTACAAATTGGATTAGCAACAGGTATTTATAGTGGGACAATGAACTTTACTGCTGGATTAGGTGGGGGACTAAGTTTCCCAATGTCTCAATCTCCATTAGGATTCAGACTGTCCCTTGCTTTTTGGATTGTACTAGGAATTATCGCATTAATTTTATGGATTCCAAAAGCAAGTAAAGGTGCTAAACTAGAACGCCAAGATAAACTATCAGAAGCACAGAATCAACATACAAAATTGAACATTACGAAGTCTAAATTAGCATGGTTAGTAGCCTTAACGATGGGATTCCAATCAATGGTATTCTATACAGTTGTTGCTTGGGTGCCTTCTATATTAGTAGATAGAGGTCTAGACCCGTCAACTGCAGGTTATTTACTCATGCTTAACCAATTTTCACAAGTGCCAATGACATTTACATTCCCGATTATTGCGTCTAAATTAAAAGACCAACGTATATTAGTTGTGATCATCACAATGCTATTCTTAGTTGGATTTGGGTTATTCTTTACGCAATCATTAGTATTACTCGTAATCGGTATTATTATTGCAGGTTTAGGTATGGGTGCATGCTTTAGCTTATGTATGACATTCTTCTCTATACGTGCACGTACAAGTGACGGAAGTATCGCATTATCAGGATTCGGGCAATCTATTGGCTATTTAATAGCTGCCATCGGACCATTCTTTATTGGTTATTTACACGATGCGACAGACAGTTGGATATCTGGCATCATCGCCTTAATCGTTATGTCTATTTTGTTCTTTATAGTAGGCTATCCAGCATCTAAAAATAGAGTCGTAGAAGATGAAACGATATAATAATTACAAAAAAGTCTGAGACAAAGTTGCTGTCTCAGACTTTTTTAGTCTTTGTACTAATATATCATTCAAGAAATACTAGATTTCATTTTGTTCATAATAGTCTAATAATGTCTTGATAGACTCTGCGACATTAAGGTGTTGCTGGCTGTCATGTGATACTAAATATGTTGAGAATATTGATAAGAATGTTAGAATGTTTTGTTTTTGAACGCCGTAACCCATAATACCAATTCTCCATATTTGTCCTTGTAAGTCTCCAAATGATCCGGCAATTTCTACACCGTAATTTTGTAATAAGCCATTTCTAAATGCATTATCATCGATGCCTTCTGGAATTTTAACGCAAATGACCATTTTCATCTCGTTAGATTCGTCACCATAAATTTCTAAACCAAGTGCTTTTAAAGCTGTTTTTAAAGCTTCTTGATGATAGCTATGTCTTTTAGCACGTGCTTCAATGCCTTCTGATAGTGCTAATTTTAATCCAGTATATAATGCATAAACAGATGTTGTAGATTCTGTGTGATGATTGAGACGTTTAGGGCTCCAGTAGTCTTGTAACTGTGTTAAATCTAAATAGTTACTGCTAATGAAGTGTTCTTTTTCGGTAGATTCATTTGAGCGAATCCCTAATTCTACACGTTTGCGTTTATTAATTTCTTCACTGAAACGCTCGTTAAACGTAATCGGTGTAATACCTGAAGGAATAGATAGACATTTTTGAGCGCCACCAACGACTGCATCTAGTTCCCATTCATCTACAGGAATAACCATACCTTGATAAGTTGCGACCGCATCTACTACTGAAAAGATGCCTCTTTCTTTACAAGCACGTCCTAATTGATCGATAGGTTGCAATCTTCCTGTTGATGTTTCACCATGTACAATCGCAAGTACTTTAGGTTTATATTCATCTAAAGCTTCAATAATTTCTGCTTGATCAAACACTTCGCCCATCGGTTTATGTATATTGTGGACGATACCTCCTGCACGTGTTACGAGTTCAGTAAATAAATAACCAAATCGACCAATTACAGGTACGAGTACTTCATCACCAGGTTTCACGATATTTGATATAACGGCTTCTAAGCCAGCACGGCTCGTTCCATCAATTGGAAAAGCCCATTTATTTTCTGTTAAGAATGACTGACGAATTAATGACATTGTTTCATTCATGATATTTACAAATTCATAATCGAATTGACCGAGTATAGAATTCGACATTGCTTGAGAAACACGTGGATCTACACTTACAGGTCCAGGTGTCATAATTAATCGTTTGTTCACTTTTAAAGTATCCACATTGCTAACCTCTTTTTCTATAAATTTTGTCATTATACATTATATCTTAGATTTTCATACAATTATTCGTCAAAAATGCTGATTATTTTATTACTTTTTGTCAGAATATTACAAAAAAACGCTATGTATTTAGTATACACTTGTAAGACAATATTAAATTAAATCAAAAACAATGGTATGATTAATGAACGAATATTACATAGATAGAAGGGCTTTTGAAAATGTTAAAAATAGCTTTAAAAAGAACGCCAATCGCAATAAGCGGATTGGCATTAGGCATCATGGCATTGAGTAATGTATTTTATCATATTAATTTTAAGACGCTCGGCCTATGTAGCTTTATTATTTCCTGTGCAATCATTTTATTATTTATTATGAAATGGATCATTTATCCTAGTATGTTTCTGAAAGAACTTAAAAATATCCATACATTTGCGATATCACCAACATTTCCTATGACTTTGATGATATTTGCATCCATTATAAAACAGGAATTTGCCTTACAATCTCAGTTGTTAAACGTGCTATGGTATGCAGCCATTTTATTACATATAAGTTTGATTATTATTTTTATAAGTCGCTATGCATTTAGAAATTTTAAATCATGGCCAAACACAAGTTGGTTTGTAATGTTTGTCGGAACAGGGGTTATAAGTGAAACATCATCGGCATTTAATGAAACACTCGGACATGTATCAACAATTTTTGGAACGGTATGCCTAGTGTTGATTTTAGCGTATGTACTAATCAGCAAGTCATGGCAAACATATAACCAAGAACAATTTCCGATGGTGATTATTATGAGTGCACCAGCAGCACTTTGTTTAAATGGTTATATCTTAAACAATACAAGTTATTCAAATGTATATGTCATCGTCTTATTAATACTTTCCCAAGTGTTATTTGTATTTACATTAATATTCTTACCGAAAATACTACAAAGAGATTTCAAAGTATCCTTTTCAGCAATGACATTCCCATGGGTAACAACAGCCGCATCACTTTATAATGTCACTCAACACAGTCACGCAAGTAGTAGCATCATTACATTCGGAACAATATTTTCTGTAATTGAAATCACATGGGCAGCAATCATCGTATGCTATGTGTTATATCAATATGTCGTATTCCTAGTAACAAAAGACGTCGAATATAGTTAGGATGTAGAAATGGGAGCGGGACAGAAATCTAATTTGTATAAAAAAGATTTCGTAGTCCCGCCCCGGCAAGGATGACTAGAGTTGAAAAAAGCTTGGTACAAGCGCATTTTCAATTCAGGCATCTACTGCCAAGATACTAGAAAAGTCTGAGACATTACATTATGTCCCAGACTCATTTAGCGTTTCTGTACCGATAAAAAATAATTATCGGTCCATATTTCGTATTTCTGTACCGATAAAAAAGATTAACGGTCCATATTTCGCGTTTCTGTACCGATAAAAATAATTATCGGTCCATATTTGGTGTTTCTGTACCGATAAAAAAATTTAACGGTCCATATTTCGCGTTTCTGTACCGATAAAAAAAATTTATCGGTCCATATTTCGTATTTCTGTACCGATAATTCGCTCGTAAACTCTTAAATAGCCAATTAAAAAGTTTGTGTTTGACTATATAGTAACTATACACCTTACCATTATTTGAGTAAGGAGGATTTATCATGAAATTTAATAAATGGTTCTCGTTAATATTGGTTTCTAGTGCGTTATTTTTGATTGTTATAGATATGACAGTTTTATATACTGCTTTACCTACGATAACGTATGAATTAGAAGCGACTGCGTTTCAAAAATTATGGATTGTAAATGCGTATCCGTTAGTTGTTGCAGGGCTCTTACCTGGTTTAGGTACGTTGGGTGATAAAGTAGGGCATAAGAATATGTTTTTATCTGGTTTAGTAATCTTTACTTTAGCATCAGTTATCGCAGCTTTTTCTCCAACATCAGGCACTTTAATTATGGCTAGAGTTATATTAGCTATTGGTGCAGCAACAATGATGCCGTCAACACTTGCTATTATTAAACAAGTCTTTGATGACAAAAAAGATAGAGCACTTGCGCTAGGTATCTGGTCTTCTATTGCATCAGCAGGTGCTGGTTTAGGACCTTTAATAGGTGGTTTATTATTAACTAAATTTTGGTGGGGATCAGTATTCTTAATTAATGTTCCTATTACGATACTTGTGATTGTCGTTGCTTTTATACAAATTCCTAATATTAAAGGAAACAAAGATAAAAAATGGGACATCACAAGTTCAATTCTGATTATGATAGGGCTTATAGGTACTGTCTACGCTATAAAAGAAATCACAAAAGAAAATCCTTCAATTGTACTGATTATACTGACATTAGTGATTGGATTATGGTCGTTGAAATTATTTATTAGTCGACAAAAACGTCTATTAAATCCTTTAATTAGTTTAGATATATTTAAAAATAAATACTTTTTATCAGGTGTGATAGCTGCATTTACATCAGCATCCATATTAATTGGCTTTGAAATGATTTTATCTCAAAGATTACAATTAATTTTAAATCTAACACCTTTAAAAGCAGGGTTAGTCTTAATGTCGATGGCAGCAGCTGCTTTTATAGGGGCAATTGTACAGGGAAGCATCTTAACACGATTTGATAGCATCAAAATACTTATTTATAATTTAATCATTTCTTTAATCGGTATTGTAGGATTCACAGCATTTCTACACAATGATTTATGGATTCAAATACTGTTCCTTAGCATTGCAGGATTAGGGTTAGGCGGTGCAATGACTGTAGCATCAAATGCAATCATGACAAACGTTGATGATGATAAAGCAGGTATGGCAGCATCAGTAGAAGAAGTGTCATATGAACTCGGTGGCTCAATAGGAATAGCCGCACTTGGTGGCATATTTTCATTTACTTATACTTACTTAATGGAACGCTCAATGTCGATAGCAGAAATACCAGCAAAAGCAAAAGGCAGTTTTGAAGAAACAATGATCGTAGCAGAAAATTCAAATGGTCTTTTAAAAAGTAAATTACTAGAATTGGGTACAAATGCATTTGATCATGCATATTCATTAATCCTAATCATAACAATCACAATTATCGCTGCAATTATCCTATTATTGTGGAGAATATTAGCAGAAACACATAAGAAAATAACATAAAAAAAGACTACTTATTTCCCAGAAAATAGAGGGATAAGTAGTCTTTTTTAGTGTTGAAGTGGAATTACGTGCAGAGATAATTTGGTTAATTTATCATATGACTTTACTAATATAATTAAATTTTAAATTCTGCTGTACTTTCACGCTTAATTAATGATGCGCCATGGATTATTTTACCTGGTGATGCTTGTTTATCTTCGATGTTTTGGAGAATACTTTTAACTGAGTTTACGCCTAATTCAAATAATGGCATTTGGATAGTTGTTAGGCTTGGTGAGAGTATTGATGTAAAGTAAGTATCGTGTAATCCAATTATTGAAATATCGTCAGGTACTTTTATTTCATGTTCTTTCATTGCCTTTAATGCACCAAGTGCGATAAGTATATTTGCTGCAAAAATTGCTGTTGGCAAAGTATGATTTTTAATGATTTCTTTCATTGCTTCATAACCTGAATCAATTGTATATTGACTCTCAATTACATTTGCAGATTTGAAGTCATAATTGTTTTGATGCAGTGCTTCTCGATATCCTTGCAATCGCTGAATTGCACTATCAGCATAAATAGGACCAGATATATGAGTGATATGTTTATGCCCAAGTTCAATAAGATGTTCTGTGGCTAATTTTCCAGCTGCTTTATCATCTAATACAACATAGTTATCGGAACTAGAGTGTTTTCCATTAACGATTACGAATGGTTTTTTTGATGATTCTAGTTCTAAAATAATCTCGTGTTCAAGTTCATGTGATGCAATTAGTAGACCATCTACATGATTATCTTTAATTAATTTCAAAAATTCATTTTTCTTCTTATTATGCTCACTATAAATTAACAAACTATACCCATTAGCATTTGCTTCTGATTCAGCACCTTTAATAATGTCTGAATACACTGGATTACCAATGTCAGGTATAACGATTCCTAACATATTTGTCTTATTCATTTTTAAATTTCTAGCCATTCTATTAGGTTGATAATTGAGTTCTTTAACCGTTTGCAATATTTTCTTTCTAGTTGAATCTTTAATTTTTAAAGTCTGATCATCATTTAACACCCGTGATATAACGGACGGGTGAACACCGACTATTTGAGAAATTTCCTTTAAAGTTGCCATCATTTCACCTAGCTTTATTTAGTAATTATATTATATATGATTTTTTGTAGATATTAAAATTTACTTGACTAAAAACGCTTACAATTATAATATGTAACTTAAGGAAAACGTTTTCCTTATTAAATATAGTTATATAAGCTTTATAAAAGAAAAACGTTTTAATTAAAAGGGGGATAAATTTATGGCATCAAATCCTATAGATTCAAAATTATACGGTCAATTATATACAACGGATGAAATGAAAGAGGTATTTTCTGATGAATCGCTTCTTCAAAAATGGTTGGATTCTTGGGTTTCATTAGCAGAAGCAGAGGAATCATTAAAAGTTATACCTGAAGGCATTTCTAAACAAATTAAAGAAAAAGCAGATTATTCTTTATTTGATATGGATGTAATTAGTAATGGCATTATTGATACAACACATCCTTTAATTGTTCAAATAAGAGAGTTTGAGAAATTGTTATCACCTGAAGCGGGTGGATATATTCATTGGGGTGCGACAACTCAAGATATTATGGACACAGCTGTAGTTCTACAAATTAAAAGTGCCCAAGACATATTAGAAAAACAAATACATGATTTTCTTAGATTACTTCTAAAGTTAGCTGAAAAATATAAAGATGTTGTAATGCCTGGTAGAACACATGGCCAGCATGCCTTACCCGTGACGTTAGGATATAAAATCGCAATCTGGGCTGATGAAATTGGTGAACATCTAACAAGGTTAAATGAAGGTAAGAAACGATATTTACTAGGTTCATTTGGTGGTGCTGCTGGTACATTAGCATCATTAGGAGAAATTGGTTTTGATGTTCGTCGTAAATATTGTGAAAATCTAGGATTATATGAACCACTTGTAACATGGCATGTACAAAGAAGTGGCTTTGCTGAATTCTCTAATATCGTCGCGATGATTTCTAGTACTTTAGGTAAAATTGCGAACGAAATTATTAATTTACAAAGATCTGAAATTGGTGAAATTGAAGAAGGACATGTAGATGGTCAAATTGGGAGTAGTACAATGCCACATAAACGTAATCCTATGATTTGTGAATATGTGGTTGGTCTTACAAGATTGGTCCAAAGAAATGCAACTTTAGGTCTTGATGCAATGGTACAAGAACATGAAAGAGATATGACATTCTGGACGACTGAATGGAGCTATATCCCACAAATTTGCATTTATACAAGCAGTCAAGTTGATAAAATGCATAAAATACTTTCCAACATGATTGTTCATGAAGATAAAATGGAACGAAATCTATATTTACTAAAAGGACTCATCGTATCTGAAAACTTAATGTTAGAGCTCGGTAAATATATAGGTAGACAAAAAGCACATGATGTCATTTATGATATCTCGATGGAAGCTTTTGAAAAAGATGAAAAGTTATTAAATATTGCTTTGAAAAATAATACAATTACGCAACATATGTCAGAAGATGAAGTTACGAAACATTTAGAACCATATTCATATATTGGTTTAAGTGAACCATTTATTAAAAAAGTACAAGAAAGATGGACTGATATTACATTCTAAAAATGAGAGGTGTCAAATATGTCATCTGCAGTTTTGACAATTATTATATTAGTAGTAGCAATAGTATTATTTATAACTGAAAAATTACCAATAGCGATTACAGCACTTTTAACATCTATATTGCTTTTTGTAACGGGGATTATCGATAGTAAGACGCTATTCTCAGGATATACAAATGAAGTTGTTATATTAATCACAGGTATGTTTGTGATTGGTGGCGCTTTGTTTGAAACAGGTGTTGCTAAGAAGGTGGGTAACTATATTTCGAAATATGCAAAAACTGAGCGTCAATTGTTATTAGTTGTCATGCTTATTGCTGCTGGACTTTCAGCATTTTTATCTAATACAAGTACGACAGCAGTCTTGTTGCCAGTTGTTATAATGCTAGCGGATAAAGGGAACTTTTCAAGATCTAAGTTGCTTATGCCATTAGCATATGCAACATCACTAGGTGGCATGATCACACTGGTTGGAACTAATGGGAATTTAGCGGTGCAAAGTGTTATGAACAATGCGGGTGTTAAAGAGTTTGGTTTTTTTGAATTTGCTTGGATTGGTATACCTTTAACAATCGTAGGTATTTTATATATGTTAACAATAGGATACAAACTCATTCCAGATAGAGGTTTAGTAGTAGGTGACGATGAATATACAGATAATGAAGAAAATAAAGATAATCAAACTTCTATCAAGCAGATTATAGCTGTATTAGTATTGTTAGGTGCCATTATATTCATGGTCTTTGAAGAACAAATTGGTGTTCCATTACATATAGTATCGATAATTGGAGCATTGATACTTGTCGTAACAAGAACTTTAACAGAAAAACAAGCATACAAATCTCTAGATTTATCTACTATTATTCTTGTAGCTTCAATGATGCCAATGGCTACAGCTTTAGAAAAAACAGGAGCAGCAAAAATGATAGCTGATTATGTTGTAGGTTTTGTAAGTACTAATAGTGGTCCATATATTTTAGTAGGTATCATTTTCAGTATTACCACAATCTTAACTTCAGTAATGTCTAATACCGCTGCAGCAGCCTTGATGGCGCCTATAGCACTCGTCATATCGAATAATATGGGCATCGATCCAAAAGCTGTACTTATGACAGTAGCAGTAGGTGCATCAGCAGCATATGCGACACCAATAGGAACACCACCAAATACGATGATTTATATCCCAGGAAATTATAAATTTATGGATTACGTAAAATGTGGACTACCATTTTTAATCATTCAATTGATTATATGTTTAGTACTCATTCCATTAGTTTGGCCATTTAGTTAGATATCAATATATATTAGGAAAAGAGTCACAAGAACTTGATTGCCAGATTCTTGTGACTCTTTTTATGTTATTACTCAAAAAATAAGGTATTGAAATGTTGAGAGCCTTGATACCATGCTATAATTAGTACATAAAAATTAACGTGCTTATTGATTGCCTATATGTTCACCGTGCCTTATTAGATCGTGGTGAAAGAAGGTGATTATATGGGCTTAGATGTAAGTATGCAACTAGAGATATATTTAACATTCAAGATTACTTACACGGTAATACTTCCTATTACCATTTATTTATTGCTTAAAAAAGACAGTAAAAAATAGTCGCTTGTGCTACAACACAAACGACTAAATTCAATAAGCCATGGTGAAATATAGCATTGACTATACGCCTTAATTTTTACACTCAGTGACCCGTCCAAAGTTGCTGAGTGTTTTTTAATACTTAAATAATATCATGAGTGTATTTTGTTATCAAGAATAAAAGGTGACACTTAGATGTCATATTATTTGTTTCGCTTACCCCAACAACTCCTGTACAACAGCTACCATGTCATCATGTATAACGATGTTTGCTGTAGCATCATAAGGTGTTTCGTCTTTGTTTATAATGACGAGATTTTGTCCTTCGAAGTTTGAGATCAGTCCTGCTGCGGGTTGTACGAGTAGGGATGAACCGAGTACTACGAGTGTGTCTGCTTCTCTTATTTTGTTTAATGCTTTGAATATTGTGTCTTGATCGAGCATTTCACCGTATAAAACGATGTCTGGTCTAATGGTATGACCACATGATTCGCAATGGTGTAAGTGGTTATCAATAACATAAGATTTAGTATATGTTTGATGGCATTTTGTACAATAAAATCGATTTAAAGTGCCGTGTAATTCATCTGTTTTTAGACTGCCGGCATTGCTATGAAGACCATCTATATTCTGTGTGATGACACCGAGTGAACGATGGTCTTTTTCGAGTTGGGCTATCCATTGATGTACGATATTCGGTTGTTTATCGGTGAAGAGTAAATATTGAAAACAAAAGTCCATGAATCCTTCTGGGTCACTTTGTAAATAATCAGTGCTTAATAAATATTCTGGGGAATAGCCATTTTCTGAGATTTGATCATATAATCCACCGAGTGAGCGGAAGTCAGGTATACCACTAGCAACCGAAATACCTGCTCCCGTAAAAAATGTAATGTCTTGAGATGAATCAATGATGTTTTTAAGTTGTTGAATTTGTGTATTCACGTTTATCACTCCGGTTATAATGAATTACTTTTCTAAGTATTTAGGGAAGAATTCTGTATATAAATCAATAAATTTAAGATAGGCATCTTTAGATACATGTTCATCTACTTGATGCGCTTGGTCTACTGTACCAGGTCCATATATTATAAATGAGAAGTTCTCATCTTTAGAAACTAATAAATCAGATGCGTCTGTAACACCTGGTGATGCTTCAGTTGGAAGCGTTGTGTTTAAATGTTTTTCGCCCATTTTCACAGCTAACTCGATTAAAGAATTTTGACCTGTTGTGTAAACGGGTGGTCTAGACATATACGTATCAATTTCAATATCTGTCTTATCGGTTTCTATTTGTTTTAAAATTTCATTGAAATATGAAATGAACTGATCATTATCATGTTCAGGAATCGTACGAATATTGAATTCCGACTCTGCGTGTTCAGGGATAGAGTTAACTTGGTTACCACCATTGAAAATAGTCGCATTCATAATTGGTTCGCCAAGTAGTTTATTTGTTTGATTGAATTTCGTAAAGCCTTCATCTGCTTTATAAATAAATTTTACAAGCGGTGAAATGGCATTAAATCCAAGATGTGGCATTGAACTGTGTGATGCTTTTCCTCGAGAAGTGATGCGAATATCCATTGAGCCTTTATGTGCATAAATAATTCTATCTTGGGAAGGTTCAGCGATAACGAGTGCTTCAACATCATCCATATAACCTTTGTCGTGAAATGCTTTGGCACCTTCACCAGCAATTTCTTCACCAGCCGTTGCAAGTAGACGGATTCTACCATGCTTTAATAAACCTTGATCATGTATGTCTATCATGCTGATAACAAGCGCAGCTAATCCAGACTTCATATCAGCAGAGCCACGACCAAATAACTGACCATCTACTTCAGTCAGTTTAAACGGATCATATGTCCATTTACTTTCATCACCAGCAGAAACGACATCCATATGACCAGAAACACCTAAAATTGGACCATCTTCACCAATTTCAGCAACTAGATTTGCACGCGTTTCACTAATTTTAATGATTTCGGACTCGATGTTATGGTCTGCTAATAATTTCTGCAAGTACTCACATACTTCAATTTCATTTTCATTAACAGATCGAATACTTACTATATCTCCTAAAATGTCTACTTTCTCTTGATCAGTAAATATACTCATAACCAAAACTCCATTTCTATATAGTTTTTATCTCAATTACTATTATATAGCTGAAATCTTGTACTTTGAAATTAAACACATTGAGGAGATGGAGATATGTGAGTGAAGGATTTGATGAAAGTCGTGGCTTAAGTGCAGAGTAAAGCCAAGAGATAGCGAAAGTCATGGCTTAAATATTGAATAAAGCCAAGAGATAGCGAAAGTCATGGCTTAAGTATTGAGTAAAGCCAAAAGATGGCTGAAGTTGTGGCTTAATGTGTGAGTAAAGCCAAGAGATAGGCGAAGTCGTGGCTTAATGGTTGAGTAAAGCCAAGAGATAGCGAAAGTCATGGCTTAAATATTGAATAAAGCCAAGAGAAAGCTGAAGTCATGGCTTAATGGTTGAGTAAAGCCAAGAGATGAGTGAAGTCGTGGCTTAATGTGTGAGTAAAGCCAAGAGATGGCTGAAGTCGTGGCTTAAGTGCAGAGTAAAGCCAAGAGATAGTGAAAGTCATGGCTTAATGTGTGAGTAAAGCCAAGAGATGAGTGAAGTCGTGGCTTAATGTGTGAGTAAAGCCAAGAGATTGAAGAAGATGTGAGTTAAAGACTGAACAAACTCACATCTTTCCCAAATATAAACTTCTAGACAAACTGAATTATTACATTACTATCAGCATCATCTTACTTTCGATACCATTCTTTAGCATTTTGATAAAATATTTTATGAGCTGCGGCTTCGTCAAAAGTATCTTGAACGAGTTGGATATCTTCAGAAGTAAAGCGTTTAGGTGCACGTGTTGATGGTAAATCTGTACCAAACATAAGTGCATCTGGATTTGCCTGATAAATTTCTTTCAATGTATCTTGTACATTTAAATCAACTCTACTGAAACCAGTTGCTTTTACATGAACGCCTTTGTCGACTAATCTTAACAGATTTGGAAGACCTTCCTTAGACAGACCGAGGTGATCAATGGATACGGCTGGTAAAGATAATATCGTTTCTTCAATATCTGGTAAATTCTTTGAATCAATATACAATTCACTGTGCCATCCTACTAAGTCGTGAACACGCTTCGCAAAATCACTCAAATGTGCTAAGTCCTCTGATCCACCACGTTTAACATTAAATCTTAAAGCACGAACGCCTTTGTCATTCAAAGAAACAATTTCTTCATCTGAAACGTTATAAGGCAATTGGGTCACACCACAGAATTCAGGTCCTAAGTCACTTAGTGCTTTAAGTAAATATTGTTGATCAAACCCTTGAAAAGAACCGGATACAATTGCACCACCAGCAATATTCATATTTTGTGTTTCTTCTTGATAATCCTCAGTTAGATAACTCGGTGGCATATAGCCGTTATTCTCTTTTACTTCATAATTAAAATCAATAATATGAAAATGTGCATCAAAAATTTTCATCAAAAATTCCCCCTTTTAAAATCACTATACTATACGAGAAACAAGTTAAATAATATCAATTCATTATGATAGGTTATTTGGAAACGTTATAGAAAAACATCACAATTGTTGTTTTTAAAATATAAAATCATTAAAGAAGTTAATTTGTAAATAAAAACGTTTATAAAATAAGTTTGACAAAACTAGTAATGATAACATTTTAAAAAATATTTTAAAATTTTTTCAAAAATAACTACCATTAGTTAGGTATAAATAGTATAATATGTAAACTTGAGTGAAACATAATAAACAACAGAATATTTATAAATAGTGAAGGGAAAAAGAAAGATGAGAAAAATAAAACGGGATCTTAAATTTTCTATTAGAAAGTTCAAAGTAGGTATTGGTTCAGTTGCAATCGGGGCGATATTTTTAATCTCTAGTAATGGAGAAGTAGAAGCAGCTAAACTTACGAACGAAAGCCAAACGACAATTAAGGGTACAGAGCAACAAGAAAGTAAACAAGAAGAAGTAACGGGAACAAAACAGGGAAATGAACAAACGTTACAAGATACAGAACAAGCAGAAACAAAAGAAGTACCAGAAGTGCAAGAATCTGAATTTCAAGAACCGGTAGCAGAAGAGTCGCAAGAAACAGAAGAATCACAGCAAGTTGAAACGGCTGCTACTAAAGAAATAGAAACGACAGATGTTAATGAAAAACAAGAAGCACCAAAAGAACAAGAACCAAAAGAGACGCTTAATGAAGAAACAGAAGTGTCAGAACCAAAGGGAACTGAAATAAAAGAAATAATTACAGATACAAAACAGGGAACAGAACAACAAAATTCATCTCAAGTAAGTAATAAACAAGAAGTACAAGAACCTAAACAAAAGCAATCAGAAACAACAGTAAGTAAAGAACAAAAAGTTTCTGAAACAACAAAACCAACAAAATCAGAAACAAACACTCAAGTAAGCAATACAACTCAACCTGAAGTGACAGAAACGAAGACTACTAAAAAGGTCGCAAGTGTTAAAGCGAATACGCAAAGTATGAAAGTAGCTAATGTAGCTGCTACAAACGCAGATAAATCTAACACATCAACAGTAACAAAAGATAATTTCACAGATTATTTCAAGTTAAACGGGGATGCAAAGTACGATAAAAATACTGGCATAGTAACTCTAACTACAGATGAACCAAGTAAAAAAGGTAGTTTTTCTTTAAATAGTAAAATTGATATGTCCCAAAGCTTTAAATTAAAAGGGAAAGTAAATTTAGGGAATAAGAATGCAGCTAATAAAGGCGCAGATGGAATCGGTATCGTATTCCATCCAAATTCGATTAACGATATTGGTTCATATGGTGGAGGACTTGGTATCGGCGGACTGCCTAAAGCATTTGGATTTAAGTTAGATACTTGGTATAACGGATCGGGAGAAGCTACATTTGTACCAGACCCTGCAGCATTTGGTGAAAATCGTACAAAAACAATGGGAGCATTCGTATCTACAGATAAAAACAACATGGCAGTTACAGATGAAGATACAATGCAATTTGTTGGTGGACCAATTCAAAATAAATTTACTGATATATTAGTTGAATATGACGGTAAAACAAAAATAATGAAAATTACGTATACAGATACTCAAAATAAATCTTACGATTTCATTAAAGATATGACTGAATATATCGATCCTAATCAAAGTTATACGCTAGCTTTATCAGGGTCTACAGGTGCATACACAAACAGACAAGAATTCCAAATTACCGAATTTACATATGTAGCAAGAGGTGTTGCTAATGTGAAATATGTAGATAAAGATACAGGAAAAGAAATAGCACCTGCGATTGAGTATGAAGGTGATATTAAAGGGAAAGCAACAATAGATAATAAAAAGAATGCTTTATATAATCAGGGGTATGATTTTGTAAATGTGACAGCATCGTATGAAACTCAATTTGATAGACAAACAGATACAGTAACGTTTACAACAAGTGGTCAAAATATTGTATATTACTTTGTTAAAGCAAACGGACAAGTTATTTCTAAGTATGTAGATGAGAATGGAAACAAAATTCAAGAACCAACAACTTTGAATGGCAAAGTAGGAGAAGACTATAGTTCGACACATCCAACTCAGATTAATGAATACAATTATCTAGAAACAGAAGGTAACCCAGAGGGTAAATATTCGAGAGACAATCAAACAGTGACGTACGTGTATCAAAAAGCAGACGGTCATGTAACGGTAAGATATGTGGATGAGAATGGAAACAAAATTCAAGAACCAACAACTTTAAAAGGCAAAGTAGGAGAAGACTATAGTTCGACACATCCAGAACGAATCAATGAATACAATTATCTAGGTACAGAAGGTAACCCAACGGGAGAATATTTAAGAGATAACCAAACAGTGACATATGTATATCAAAAAGCAGACGGTCATGTAACAGTAAGATATGTGGATGAAGAAGGCACTGAAATTCAAAATCCAACAACTTTAAATGGCAAAGTAGGAGAAGACTACACTTCAACACATCCAGAGCGAATCAATGAATACAATTATCTAGAAACAGAAGGTACCCCAGAGGGTAAATATTCAAGAGATAATCAAACAGTGACATATGTGTATAAAAAAGCAGACGGTCATGTAACAGTGAGATATGTGGATGAGAATGGAAACAAAATTCAAGATCCAACAATCTTAAAAGGCAAAGTAGGAGAAGATTATAGTTCGACACATCCAGAACAAATCAATGAATACAATTATCTAGGAACAGAAGGTAACCCGACGGGAGAATATTCAAGAGACAACCAAACAGTGACATATGTGTATCAAAAAGCAGACGGTCATGTAACAGTGAGATATGTAGATGAGAATGGTAATTCGGTACAACCAGATACAGTATTGAATGGCAAAGTGGGAGAAGATTATAGTTCAACACATCCAGAGCAAATCAATGAATACAATTATCTAGAAACAGAAGGCAACCCAACGGGAGAATATTCAAGAGATAATCAAACAGTGACGTATGTGTATCAAAAAGCAGACGGTCATGTAACGGTAAGATATGTGGATGAGAATGGAAACAAAATTCAAGAACCAACAACTTTGAATGGCAAAGTGGGAGAAGATTATAGTTCAACACATCCAGAGCAAATCAATGAATACAATTATCTAGAAACAGAAGGTACCCCAGAGGGTAAATATTCAAGAGATAATCAAACAGTGACATATGTGTATCAAAAAGCAGACGGTCATGTAACAGTAAGATATGTGGATGAAGAAGGCACTGAAATTCAAAATCCAACAACTTTAAATGGAAAAGTAGGAGAAGACTATAGTTCGACACATCCAACTCAGATTAATGAATACAATTATCTAGAAACAGAAGGTACCCCAGAGGGTAAATATTCGAGAGACAATCAAACAGTGACGTACGTGTATCAAAAAGCAGACGGTCATGTAACGGTAAGATATGTAGATGAGAATGGTAATTCGGTACAACCAGATACAGTATTGAATGGCAAAGTAGGAGAAGACTACACTTCAACACATCCAGAACGAATCAATGAATACAATTATCTAGAAACAGAAGGCAACCCAGAGGGAGAATATTCAAGAGATAATCAAACAGTGACGTACGTGTATCAAAAAGCAGACGGTCATGTAACGGTAAGGTATGTGGATGAAGAAGGTAATTCAATACAACCAGATACAGTATTGAATGGCAAAGTAGGAGAAGACTATAGTTCGACACATCCAGAGCAAATTGGTAATTATAAACTCAAAGAAGTTAATGGTAGTGAATCAGGTGTTTATACTAGAGATCCGCAAACTGTAGTTTATGTATATGAAGAAATAACTTCAGAATCATCTAGTGAATCAACAAGCGAAAGTGACTCAGAAAGTACAAGTGATTCAACAAGTGAAAGTGATTCAGAGAGCACGAGCGAGTCAACAAGTGAAAGTGATTCAGAAAGCACAAGTGAATCAACAAGTGAAAGTGATTCAGAAAGTACAAGTGAGTCAACAAGCGAAAGTGACTCAGAGAGCACGAGTGAGTCAACAAGCGACAGCAGTTCTGAAAGTATGAGTGACTCAATGAGTGACAGCGGTTCAGAAAGTACAAGTGAATCAACAAGTGAGAGTGAATCAGAAAGTATGAGTGAGTCAACAAGTGAGAGCGATTCAGAAAGTACAAGTGAATCAACAAGTGAAAGTACATCAGAAAGCATGAGTGACTCAATGAGCGGAAATGAAAGCGACGCTATGAATATAGATGAGACTTCAAATAAAGTTGATACTAATATGAACAATGTTGTTCAAGATGATAATTATGAAGTAAATACTTTAAATAATCATATTGAAGAAGATGCAGATTCTAATGAAATTAAGGATCATAATGGTGATCAGTCTTCTGATGATGAAAAGTTACCTGATACAGGTGAAACTAAACAGAATTCTGGTTTGATGAGTGGCTTACTTGCAGTCTTTGGTGGTGCTTTGTTATTTAGAAGTCGCCGTAAAAATAATCATGATAATCAGTAATTTTAAAAACAAGCTAAGAGAATGCACTCTTAGCTTGTTTTATTAAATGCAAATATTATATAATTATTTAAAAAGAGAATTGCGGAAGGTTAGTTTGTTTGTAATTTTTATAATTATGATAATTTGTAAGGACGGGACTTATTATGACAATATATAATATTAATTATAGTATTGGTTGGGCAAGTAGCGGCATCGAATATGCCCAATTTTATAGAGCTAAGATGCTACGTGAACAAAAGGAAAGTTTGAAATTTGTATTTTTAGACTTTATGACACGTGAGAACATTCAAACTTTAACAAGTCATATGGGATATTATGATCATGAAATTATTTGGATATATCAATATTTTACAGATATTAAAATTGCACCTACTACTTATACCATAAATAATTTAATTGATACGCTTGATATGAAAATAACACGTCGAGAAGAAAATAAAAAAATAGTAAAGTTGTTTAGTGAAACGAATCAAACATACGTGACATGCTTTCTAAAGGAACAAGGTAAGCCATATGTGGATAGAGCAGAGTTTGTTTCTCGAGGGAAGTTAATCAGGAAAGATTTCTATACTTACACTAGAACATTCTCGGAATATTACGCGCCACATGAAAATAGAGCGAAAGTTTATATGAGACAATTCTATAATGAAGATGGTTCTATTGCTTATAACGAGTATTTAAATAATAACGGTAAGTTATATATGTTTAAGGATCAAATTTTCTATTCTAAAGAGGAATTTGTAGCTTATTTCATGAAATGTCTGCATTTAACATCAAGGGATATTGTGCTTATTGACCGGTCTAAAGGAATGGCTCAACCTGTTATTCAAAATAAAGGCGAGGCTCAATTAGGTGTTGTCATTCATGCTGAACATTATAGTGAAAATTCAACAACTGATGATTATATTCTATGGAATAATTATTATGAATATGTATTTTCTCATTCAAGAGAAATTGATTTTTATATTGCAGCAACAGACCGACAAAAAACAGTTCTGAGTCATCAATTTAATCAATATTACGGAAACCTTCCAAAGATATATACAGTGCCTGTTGGTAGTATTCATGATGTGATTATACCGGATAGTAGAAAGCCTTATTCAGTCATAACGGCATCAAGATTAGCCAGTGAAAAACATATAGATTGGTTAGTAAAAGCCGTTGTCAAAGCAAAACAATCTATTCCAGATTTGATATTTGATATATACGGAGAAGGCGCTGAAAGAAGCATGCTTCAAAAATTAATCGATGAAAATGAAGCAAATGACTATATCAAACTTTTAGGACATGTGAAGTTACAAGATGTATATGCGAATTATGAATTGTTTTTCGCAGGTTCAACAAGTGAAGGTTTCGGGTTAACATTGATGGAAGCTGTCGGCTCTGGTTTAGGGATGATAGGATTTGATGTCGATTATGGAAACACAACATTTATCAGTCATCATGAAAATGGTTATTTAATTCCATTCGATAAAAGTCACCAATCAGAACAAGAAATCGTCGATAATTTAGCCAATGCAGTTGTTCAATTTTTCAAAAATGATACTTCATCATTTCATGAGAAATCTTATGAACTTGCTGAACAATACAAGACTGACAATATTAAACAAAAGTGGTTTCACTTAATTGAAGAGGTGCTACATGATTAATCTATTTGAATCTTTCGATATACGAACACAAAGACTTTATAAAACATTTGAGAACGCAAAGGTGAATGTACAGACCATTGTCATTGAAGAAGATGGTTTCTTACCTTCAAATGTCATAACACCTTATCAGTTTTTCGCAAATAATGATGATCATGCTTCAAAACCTTTATTCTTTAACCAAGTGCCATTGCCAAGATTTTGGGAAATTGAAGGTAATAATAATTCAGCAGAAATTAAAAATATGGGCGAAGTAAAAGGTAGAATTATTTATAAGAAGAACTACGGTTTTAGAATAGTTGAGCGAATTGAATGGTTGAACAAACAAGGTAGGACGCAAGTCATTGATTATTATAATAATAAAGGGTTAAAGTATGCGCAATTAATGGTTGATGATAATCAAAAACGCATTGTTAAACGATGGTTTAATGATCGAAATGAAGAAATTATAAGCGAGAATTTTGTAACGAATGATATTATGTTGAAATGGAACGATAAAGAGTATATCTTTCAATCAAAAGTACAGTTTGTCATATTTTATTTGAAAATGAGTGAAATGCCTTTAGAAAGCTTTTTAATCAATTCTTTAGCTATACCTTATGCAGTCCTTCATGATTTAAAAGAAGAAGGACACGACTATTTGTATTGGCAAGAACAAATGAAAGATGATTTACCGGGAAATATGAAGCTTATGTTAGCTGATAAGACAAGAGGTAGTAAAATTTTAGTACCAAGTAACGAGGAATACAATAAAGTACGTGAACTTGTAGAATCTGAACATCAAAGTAGAATTGCGAAAGCAGGTTATGTATACGAGTTTAAAAATAATCATAAAGAAGCGCGCAATGTACTCACATTAACGAACTCTGATCAGATTCCACATATTGAAGATATCGTTAAAGCTCACCCGCAATATCAATTTCATATTGTTGCTATTACTGAGATGTCTCAAAAGTTACTACAACTTAATAAATATCATAATGTCACGCTATATCCTGTAGCAACTAAAGAGAAAATTCATACTTTGTATGAAACATGCGACATTTATTTAGATATTAACAAAGGTAATGAGATTCTGGATGCTATTAAAGTAGCATTTGAGCACCAGTTATTGATTTTAGGATATAAAGAAACAGTGCATAATGCAGATTATATTGCGAAAGAAAATCAATTCTCGTTAGAACATAAAGATCAATTAATCAATGCGTTAAAAGAGATAGAAGCGGACCCTTCATTAGCTGATACTAAACGAGAAAATCAATTGAAGCATGCAAGTTCAATACAAGCGCAAGAATTTGAAGCACTGTTTGAATAATAAATGTGTAAATAAAGAATAGAGAGTAACAGCCAAGGCATACCACATGCTTTGGCTGTTTTTTTAAATTTAAAACTACATTACATGCTCTAATGTAGTTTATCTTACATTTTGCCCTTAATTATCTCTACTATTTAAATGAGTACTCCATTATCTTGTAGTTATGTCAATATAGTTTAAACTACAATCGAAATTAGGAGGAAGATTATGGCAAATGTATTGTATAAAATAGGGACTTTTATGGCTAAACATAAAGGTTGGGGGGCTACTATTTGGTTGGTTATACTTTTATCAGTATTAGTACCAATGTTACTTACGAACCCTAAGTTTGATAATGATTTAACGATGAATGATTTAAAATCAGTCGATACGAATAATAAAATTAAAGATCATTTTAATCAAGATAGTGATAAGGCACAAATTCGTGTCGTTATAAAATCAGAGGATAAAGAGGGCATTGTTAAGCCTGATATTTCAAAGGATATTCAAGATTTATTGAAGAGTATTAAAGATGATGACAAAAAAGTTGATAGAATATCTGATCCATATGAAATGAAACAAATTAGTTCTGATAAGACAACAGCTATAGCAGAAGTTTATTATGATGTATCTGCAACGGCATTATCAGATGATTCAAGAGATAAAGTACAAGATAAATTTAATGATTTAGAAGATAAATATAATGTTCAAGTTGAATATACTGGAACAGGTATGAAGACTACAGATGTAGGTGCTACTTCTGAAATAGTAGGTGTAGCAGTAGCGTTTATCGTGCTATTAATAACATTTGGGTCATTAATCGCTGCAGGTTTACCAATTCTCAGTGCAATTATAGGATTAGGTACAAGTGTGAGCATTATATCGCTATTTACATTAGCATTCGATATCCCAAATGTAACGTTAACGCTTGCTGTTATGATTGGCTTAGCTTTAAGCATTGATTATGCATTGTTTATTCTTTCGAGGTATAAAGAAATTAAACGAGATGAACCTGACACAATAAAAGCAATCGGTTTAGCAACGGGAACTGCTGGTAGTGCAGTCGTATTTGCAGGTGTTACAGTCTTAATTGCTGTATTAGGTTTATCAGTGTTAGGCATCGATTTCTTAACGACTACAGGTTTAGTTGCAGCTATTAGCGTCATATTTGCTATGTTAACAGCGATTACGTTAGTACCTGTATTAGTGGGTATATTCCATAAGCATATTAAACCTAATAAACAGAACGTTCAAAATAAAAATGATGCAGATTCATTCTGGTCAAAATTCGTTGTTAATAAGCCGTTATTGGCTATTCTTGTAGGTTTAATCATCATTGTATTAGCGATTATTCCAGTAAAAGATATGCGTTTAGGTATTCCTGATGATGGCATGAATCCTAGCCATACGACACAACATAAAGCATACAACATTATTTCTGATAAATTCGGTGAAGGTTATAACGGTCAAATCGCGATGCTTGTTAATGTCAAAAATAAAAAAGATGATATGCAGGCACTTCAACAAGATTTACAAAGTTTAACGAAAGATGTAAAAGACATCAAAAATGTTGATACTGTCTTACCGCCTATGATGAGCGAGAATAAAGATTATGCTTTAGTAATTATCGTTCCAGAAAAAGGACCAAATGACGAAACGACGAATCAATTAGTACATGATTTAAGAGACTATAATGATGATGCTAAAAAAGATTATAACTTCAAAACGGAAGTATCAAGTCAAAGTGTAATCAACATTGATATGGCAGAGAAAATCAATAAAAGTATTCCACTATTTGCGAGCGTCATAGTCGCACTAGCATTCATTTTATTAATGGTTGTATTTAGATCTATACTTGTACCTCTAAAAGCTGTATTAGGATTTATACTATCGTTATTAGCAAGTATGGGTGTCACAACACTTATCATGCAAGATGGTGTCATGTCAGAACTATTTGGTATTGATACACCAGGTCCATTATTTGCGATGTTACCTGTTATTCTCATCAGTTTATTATTTGGACTAGCAATGGACTACGAAGTATTTTTAATGTCGAGAATACATGAAGAATATAATAAGACTAAAGATAATAAACTAGCAGTAAAATTAGGTATTAAAAAGAGTGGTCCAGTTATCGTTGCAGCAGCATTGATTATGTTCTCAGTATTTATCGCATTTGTATTCCAAGAAGATCCAATTATTAAATCAATGGGTCTGTCATTAGCTTTAGGTGTATTGTTTGATGCATTTATAGTACGATTAACATTAATTCCGGCACTTACAACTTTATTAGGAAAAGCAACATGGTTTGTTCCAGCGTGGTTAAGCAAACTGATTCCTCATATTGATATCGAAGGTCGTGATTTAGAACATACAGCTAAGCAAAATCAAACATATCATCAACCTACATCCGAAACAAATATGCATATCAATAGTCCATTAATAGATCAGCATATTGAAGTGGATGAACAAAATAAAGAAGAAATTTTGGATATATTGAAACAACAAAGTAAAAATATTGAAAGCATTAATAAAATTTTGGCAGAACTCATTAAAAAATCATAAATGCCAGAACGAATAAAAAGGAGGATTTACAAATGAAATCATATAATAAATGGGATTTAAGAGTACAAAAGACATACAAACTATTGCACACATCACTTATCACATTGTTAGAAAAACAAAGTTTCGATGAAATAACAGTACAGGCAATTTGTGATGAAGCAATGGTACACAGAACAACATTTTATGCCCATTTTGAAGACAAATATCATTTGTTGTCCTCATGCTTAGATTACATCATAGAACATGAAGCAGTTTTTACAGATATAACACTCTCGCCAGAGAAATGTTTAAAAGAATTGATAAAAATTGTAGATAAATATAAAGATGCATTTTCTCAAGTGATATCTAATAAGAAAGCATCTATACAAAATATATTAAAAAAGAATATGTCAGAAGGTATCAAACAACATATTAAAGAATCAGGGCATATATATGATTCATCACATATTGATATTATCATCGCAGCATATGTCGCTTCAGTACTCTCTATATTAGAAAATTACGTAGCCGAAGACATTGAAATCAATGAAAAAGATTTAGATAACATACTTAACACCTTATCTAGAATGTTTGCGTCTTAGTAAATATTAATTTACCATCCCACCACACTTGTTTACTATGACCTTATCTTATTTCTTGGTATGATAAGCATGATATAAAGAATATTAAGATAAGAGGTGTTTCAAATGATGTTTATTGCTGCATTCATTCCTGTATTCATTGTTGGCTTTATTATTCTTGCTATTATGGAAGAGAAAAAGAAGAAAAAATAAGTTTTCGACTTTTTATATAAATTGAATTTATCTAGACCTACCAATATTTGATGTTGGTAGGTTTTTTTAATTCTAAAATAAATTTTTTGAAAATTGTAAATTGACTCGATAAATAGACAATGGTAAGATATTTCTTATTAATCCAATCGGAATAATAAATAATGGAGGGGGAACAAAGATGAAAAGAATGAAATTAGGATATTTTTTAACAGGTTTTGGACATCATGTTGCGAGTAGTAGACATCCTGAGTCTATCAAAAAGGGTGGTATGAATTTAGAGAAGACGATTGAACAGGCAAAGATTTTGGAAAAGGCTAAGTTTGATTTCTTGTTTGTATCAGACAGTTTGTATGTAGATAAGAAGACACATCCTGATATGTTTTCATTTTTCGAACCTTTATCACTCATGTCTATTGTAGCTAGAGAAACGAAGCATTTGGGTCTAATTGTAACGGGTTCAACGACATATTCTGAACCGTTCAATCTAGCAAGAATCTTTGCTTCTTTAGATCATTATAGTAATGGTAGAGCTGGTTGGAACATTGTTACTTCTGGAATTAATGCGACTGCATCGAATTTTAATGGAACAAATAATGTGGATCATGATTTAAGGTATGAGCAAGCGGATGAATTTGTAGAAGTTTCTAAACAGTTATGGCATTCATGGGAAGATGTGAATCCTGAAAAGTTACACGATGAAGGTAGATTATTGCCTGATTATCAACCTAAGACAATTGATTATAAAGGACGATTTTACAGCGTTAAAGGGCCGTTAAATATTGAACAACCTCCTCAAGGTCATCCTTTACTTGTGCAAGCTGGCTCTTCTAAGAAAGGCATTGATTTTGCGGCTAAGTATGCAGAAGTTGTATTTACTGCTCAAAATGATGTGGATGCAGCTGTGCGTTTTGCTGAAAATTTAAAACGTAAAGTTAAAGAAAAAAGAGGCGATCACCAAGATGTTGTGATTATGCCTGGAATATTCCCGTTTATTGGTGAAACGAAAGAAGCGGCGGAAAAGAATTATAATGAGTTGCAAGATTTGATTCCGAAAGAAATGGGATTAGAATTACTATCTTCTTATTTAGGTGATACAGATTTAAGTGGATATGAATTAGATACACCATTTGAGGATGTTGAAATCGATCAAGGAAACAATATTCAAAGTCGTGTTGATTTGATTAAAGAAACAGCTAAGAAACATCATTCTACACTTGAAGATGTTATGAAACATGTAGCTGGTGCAAGAGGTCATCATATTATCGTTGGGACGACTGAAGATGTTGCAGATAGAATGGAAGAATGGTTTACGAAAGGTGCTGCAGATGGCTTTAATATTATGGCACCACTCAATCCTACACAATTCCAATTATTTGTAGATAAAGTGGTTCCAATATTAAAAGATAGAGGATTAGTACAAGAAGATTATAACGAAGGAACATTGCGAGAAAAAATTGGATTAAGTTATGCAAAGCAACATAGTTAAGAACGATTAAAACAGTTAAAGCTGTTATTCTTCTGAAGAGGTGGTCATCAATATGTATGTAGCTTTTACACTTGTTTCATGTGCATTCTTTATCGGTATTGTCGCTTGGTATTCTTACTATAAGACGAAGAGTACAGTAAATAGTTCTGGCGGATTTTTCTTAGGTGGCAGAGGGTTAACCGGCGGATTTATCGCAGGTGCTTTAATTCTTACTAATTTATCTGCCGAGCAATTAATAGGATTAAACGGACAAGGTTATCAGAATAACTTATCAAGTATGGGATGGGAAGTAACTGCTGGATTTTCAGTCATTATATTAGCAACCATTCTATTACCCAAATATTTAGGAGGCGCCTTTACGACGCTTCCTGAATTTATAAATACGCGTTTTGACCATCAAACGAGACTATTAATTGTCGTGTTATTTATGGTGGGTTATGGTTTCATTACCATTCCTTCAGTACTGTATTCAGGCTCATTAGCTGTGATACAAATTTTTGATATACCAAATATGTTTGGCATTACGTACGAACAATCAATCTGGATCATCGTTTGGGTGATCGGCATTATCGGAATGCTGTATGCAGTTCTTGGTGGATTAAAAGCAATTGCAATTTCAGATACATTAAATGGTATCGGATTGTTGATTGTTGGAATACTAGTACCGATACTTGGATTTATTGCACTTGGTGATGGCAGTATGTTAGCTGGCATGAAGACAATTGCTACAGAACATCCAGAAAAGCTTAATTCAATCGGATCACAACAAGATGACGTGCCCTTTGGTTCGATTTTTACAGGTATGATTTTTGCTAATTTATTCTACTGGGGTACGAATCAATATGTGATTCAAAGAACACTCGGAGCGAAAAGTTTAGCAGAAGGTCAAAAAGGTGCGTTATTTACAGGCTTTCTTAAGATTCTTGTACCATTTTTAATGATGATACCAGGCGTTATCGCATATCATTTATACGGTTCAGGATTAAAGAATATGGATTTAGCTTATCCAACTTTAACTAAAGATGTCTTTCCGACATTTTTAAATGGTTTCTTTTTAGCTGTACTATTAGGTGCAGTATTCTCAAGCTTTAATGCGTTGCTCAATAGTGCATCAACATTGTTTGTTTACGATATTTATAAAGTACTCATCAATAAAGAAGCGACTGATAGACAAATGATCAGAGTGAGTCAATGGTTCGGCGTCATCTTGGCGCTTATTACATTCTTTATTTCACCCATGTTAATGAATGCACCACAAGGCTTATGGACAATCATTCGTCAGTTTACAGGATTCTTCAATATACCTATCATCGCAATCGTACTGGTAGGGATATTTTCAAAAAGAATTCCAGCTATCGGACCTAAAATCGTGATTATTTCACATGTCATTGTTTACTATTTACTCATATGGGGATTGCCGATGTTTTTCCATTATGAGATGACGATAAACTTTATTTACATACAAGGATTATTGTTTGTCATTGAAGTACTTTTAATGATTATGATTGGAGCAATTAAGCCATTAAGTACACCTTATCAATTCAAACCAAATCCTAAAGTAGATATGACACCATGGAAATATACCATTCCAGTGACAGTAGTCTTATTTGGGTCAATGATCTTTACATTCGTATTGTTCTCGCCGATAGGATTAGCCTCACAGGAGAATATCGTTTCACCATTGTTTTGGCCAGTGGTCGTAGCGCTCGTCATAGTAGTGGGCGTTCTGTATTACGTCAGTCTAAAACAATGGTCACATAAATATGAATCAACCTTAAAGCAGCAGTACAATAAACAACTCAAAGAAGAATTAAATATAGAACAACAAGGAAATGTTATTACGAATAGCTTAGAACAGTCGGTGAAATGATAGGAGATAGTGGATTGATCAACAGAATAAGGCTGGGACATTACATTATGTCCTAGCCTTATTCTTATACCATTTTTTCCATTGGTAGTATTGATACATGATATTAATCTTAGACTTCAATTTATGATCGTGTCTTAAAAAAGCAGAGCTTCTCCAAAAGTGTTTCCAACCTTTCTTTGACCAATTATCAAATGTTAGAAACTGACCTCTTGTTCGCAGTGCTTTTGGTTTATTGAGATAGAATACATTTTTAATTAAGCCGACACCAATTAATGGTCGATAATGATTCTTTGCGCTATATGGTTCTAAAGGAATGTTGATTAAAGCATGTTTGAACATCTTAGTCCAAGTCTTCGGATTTTCTTGTCGATATATACGCATCGCTTCCTGTAAATCATTAGGCAATTGATAGTTCAGAACACGTCCATCCAAGCGCTTAACTTTTACATAAAAATACATTTTAGACACAGATGAAAATTACCTCCGAGCGAAAATTAATACCATAATTATACAATAGAAATGTATGGAAGGTCTAACGAGAATGTAAGGTGGGCAGGGCGGAATGGGGGTGTTGGAGGTCTGAATATTGCAAGTGGAGTGTGACTAGCAATGTTGGAGGTCTGAATATTGCAAGTGGAGTGTGACTAGCAATGTTGGAGGTCTGAATATTGCAAGTGAGGTCTGACTAGCAATGTTGGAGGTGTGAATATTGCAAGTGGAGTGTGACTGGCAATGTTCAGGACCTTATATTTATCAAGACTGGCGAAACAAGATAAATAGCGGGCTTGTATTTATCAAGACTGCCCAAACAAGATAAATAAGCGCTCCGTATGTTGCAAGACACCCTAAACAAGCAACATAGAACATCCGTATATTGCAAGACACCACAAACAAGCAACATAGAACGCCTGTATGTTGCAAGACACCCTAAACAAGCAACATAGAACCTCCGTATGTTGCAAGACACCCCAATCTAGCAACATAGCGCTCACTTTTCCTAATTCCATCCGCCAACCCGCCAATCCTCCCCAGATCCATCAGCCACCCCAAAAAAAGAACCACCAGGCACTCCACCTTCCATCCCCAATCCCCCATCTCAAAACAGAAAAAAACCGGGACTTGCATGCTAGTCCCGGTTTTCTCATCATTATTATTTAATTATTTCACACGTTCCCAAACGAGTTTTTGGTTGGGAACGTTACCGTTTATGATACTTAGTGTATCGCCTTCTAATGTGAAGATTCTTGGTTGTGTTTCTCCTAACCATGTTGGGTTCATACTTACTTCCATTGTGTGGTACACTGTTGAATTTTCTTCATCTAATTCAAATTTACCTGAGTATGCTACGTATCCGTGTGCTGCTGTAGCCATTTCATCTTGTGTACCTGTGTGTAAATCTCCTGATTCATATGCTGGACGGCCTTGTTGCATTAATTGTGCTGACATATAGCCGTCTGGGTTATACATGATAAATCCTGTTGCATCTTTACCTAATGGGAAAAAGATTTCTCCGTTTTCAGTTTCATCTTGATATCTTACTAATTTCCAAGTTCCAATTAATTGATCTTTTAAATTAGCCATTTGAACACTTCCTTAGATAATTTGTTTATTTATAAATTATGCGTTAGAACCGCCTGATACACTGATTGTTTCACCAGTAATTGCTGAAGCACCGTCTGATGCTAAGAATATGACAGTATCTGCAATTTCTGATGGTTCTAATAAACGGTTCATTGGCATTTTACCTGTAATGTATTTTTCCATTGCTTCTTGTTCAGTAGAATTGTCTTGTTCTGCTAAGTGTGCAAGTTGATTTTCAATTAAAGCAGTACGAACTGGTCCTGGTAATACAGCGTTTGAAGTAATACCATCTGCTACAACTTCAAGTGCTACTGTTTTAGCAAATCCAATTTGAGCGAATTTAGAAGCAACGTAAGCTGATTTGAATGGGTCTGCCATTTCACCATGTGCTGATGAAATTGTAACGATACGACCTTTTTTCTGTTGTTTCATGCTTGGTAATACGTGTTTAGTCATTAAGAATGTACCTGTTTGAATAACACCGATAACTTGGTTCCATTTTTCTAATGGGAAGTCTTCTACTTTAGAAATAAATTGAATACCTGCATTGTTAACAAGTACATCTATTGGACCATATTGTTCAGTGATTTCTTTAATTGATTTTTCAATAGTTGGTTCATCTGTTACGTCTACTTGATAAGCGACACCGTTGTTTAAAGATTGTGCTGCTTTATCCGCTACTTCTTTACTCATATCAAAAATAAATACACGGTCACCTTCTTTATCAAAAGCTTGTGCGATTGCATATCCAATACCTTGTCCTGATCCTGTTACGATTACGTTTCTCATAATGTAAAACCTCCTGAATTTTATAGAATAATTGATGCTAAAATAACAACGATAAGTGCGAGTAAGTTTGCACCTGTGTTTGTAATGAATAAATATTTAAAGCCGTTTTTGTGTGTTAAGCCTGTTAAAGCGAAGAATGTTAATACAACGCCTGTGTGAGGCATAACTGTGAATATTGATGAAGACATTGTAGCTACTCTGTGAATAGCATCTGGATCGAGTCCCATATCAACATATTGTTTACCGAATGCTTGCATCACGATACCTAGTGAACCAGATGCAGATCCAGTTATCACACCGAATAATGCAGATGCGATTGATAAACTGATTAATGGATTACCTGGTATATTTAAGATGAAAGTCTTAATACCATCAAATCCTGGTGCTAATGTGACAACAGTACCAAATGCGATAGCTGAAGCGGTTAAGAACATTGGTAAGATAGAACTTACTGCACCATCATTAATAATTGCTTTTTGTTTAGGTATATATTGATAAAATAGTATAGCTGATAAGATAATGGACACTGCTAAACCAATCAGAATAACATTTTCTACTCTTAATATACTACCCACAATATTGATTACTATTAACACGATAATTGGTAAAATACTCAAATAAAAGTTCGGTGTTTTATTTTTAGATTGATCAGAATCGTCTTGTTCGACATTAAAGTCATCGAATGTTTCACCTTTTTTAAGACTTTTATTTAATGCATATTTCATATACCATAACCCAAATACTATTGCGACAACTGCCCCGATAATACCTAGTAAAGGTGCCGCTGTTAAAGTTGTACCTAAATATTTAGTAGGGACAACGTTTTGTACTGACGGTGTACCAGGGAGCATCGTCATCGTGAATGTACCTAAACCTAACATGATTGGAATCCCAATTAAGTTCCAAGCGATATTTAATTGCTTGAATAATGGTTTAGCTAAAGGCACAATAACAAAGACAACAACAAACAGGCTAATGCCACCATATGTTAAAATAGCAGTAATTAAGAAGATTGCTACTAATATAGAATATGGATTGTTTGTACCAACTTTGCTAATGATTTTTTCAGCGATAGATTGTGCTGCACCACTTTGGTCCATATACTTCGCAAGTAGTGAACCTAGAATGAATACACCAAAGAAACTAATAATAAAACCGGCGAGACCAGTCATATACGATTCTTCGGTACCGACTAAAGAATTAAAGAACGGTAAGCCATTTGTTAGAATAACAATGATTGAAGCTATTGGCCCTATAACCAAAATAGAATAACCTTTCATTGATAAATAAATAATGAAGAGGATACCTATAATGATGCCAATCGTACCTATTGTTTCCATAAAATCCCCCTATAACAATTACGATTTATGTGATTACATATACTATTATTCGCCTGAAATCGCCTGAAGTAAAAGACTTGTTTAGTTATTAGCGTGATAACTAATTAGTTATAGAGGTGTATGAAAGCAAGTATCATAAGGGGTTACGCTTATAAAGATAGACATAAAGGGGACATGAACCTATGAACAAATTACATGCTAAATCATATTTAGAGGCTATTGTGAGATTTGGAAACATTTCTCATGCAGCTAAACATTTATACGTTTCACAGCCTTATTTAAGTAAATTTTTGAAAGATATAGAATCAGAAGTAGGGGTTAAACTCATTGATAGAGAAAGTAATCCTTTAACATTAACTTACGCAGGAGAACGTTATTTAGCTTATGCAGAAGAAATGGAGAACATCTCTCAAAAAATGGCTTATGAATTACAAGAAATCGCCAATTTAGAAAAAGGACGCTTAAAAATAGGGGTGAACCCATTTCTAGCATCACATACTTTATATAATATTTTGCCTGAATTTATAAAGAACTATCCAGGTATCGAAGTTGAATTAATAGAAGACAGCGCGAATCAAATAGAAGTGTTACTTGCAGAACATAAAATAGATATTTGCATTACCATATTACCAATCAATAATGAAGAAATAGACTACGAGACGTTATATACAGAAGCATTGTACTTAGCCATCCCAGACCAGAATCCATTAGCAAAATATGTACAATCTTCAGAGCATAAATTACCATTTGCGATTAACAAATTGAATCGAGAAAAATTTATACTGCTTAAGAACAATATGACATTACGCAGAGTGACAGATACATTTTTTGAAGATCATGATTTGAAACCACAAACAATAGTAGAAACTATTAATGTAGATAATGCACTTTACTTAGTAAACGAAGGATTAGGTATAACAGTCGTGCCAGCAAGTGTGAAAATGAAATCATCACATCAAAACGTAAAGTACTTCAAATTAAATGAGTTCGTTTATAAGAACACAGTAGCAATTGCATATAATAAACATTATGATATCTCAAAAGCAGCAAGTGTCTTTTTAAATTTAGCAATAATGCGATTTAAAGAGAGATAGGTGTTAAGAACTAAAAGAACATAGAAAATAGACAAAATATACCAAATTATGATATTATGTAAATGAAAAAGGACAACGTGCGCGAACACGTTGCCCAATGAGCCCGTTCGAAAGACGGTGACTGAAGTTTTTAGAACAATAATAAGTAATCATTCCAGAACTCCGTCAAAAGTTGGAATGGTTACTTTTTTTGATTGTTGCTAATTAATATTAAACCAATGATTGATATGACAACCATTAGAATTTCATAATCAGTCATTCTACTCCTTTCCAGGAGCAAAAACCAACATCATAGGCATCACCCCTTAAATAGAGATTAGCCACCATCAATCCAACTTGCTCTGTTATATTATACCAAATTACCAGTATTTGTAACATATTTTTTGGTTGTTATAGACATAATATTATGTATTATTGTATAATATAACTATAAAATAACAACGTGCGCGAACACGTTGGCCATTGAGCAGGTTCGAGAGATGGTGGTTAGTTTGTTGATTAAAAAAGTAACCATTTAACAGGTCAAAGTTAGAGGTGGTTATTTTTTAGTGTTTAACTTCACAATTGTAATGACTAAGCCGATTAAGATAACAACGATAAAAGTACCGAAATCCATTATCAGCCTAATTGCATCGACAATTGGAATCACAAAAGGCTGCTCCTTTCTAAAGATTTTGTAGATACTTTCATAAGCGTTAAGTTATTTAATACTAAGAGTTAATCACTATCACTTGAACTTGCTTATATTAATATAAAGATAATATCAATCATTCCGTAAACTTGATTAATAGTTGGGAATGGTTATTTTTTTGTAATAATTTAATGCTCATAGCACAAATTAAAGAGTATTTAATAGAATTTAGTTAAAGTACAAGAAGCGGGTGATAAACAATGAAAATGATTCATACTAAGGACATCAATAAACAAGTACTCATCGATTTGTTTATTGATAACTGGGGTGATGATGAAATGGTTGTCTCTTCAGGAACTTATCAATTATCAGATTTACCAGGATTTGTTGCATTCGATGAAGCGGAAATAATTGGTGTGATTACATATATAATAAGAAATGATCAAATAGAAATTATTTCATTAGATAGTTTTAGAGAGAATGTAGGAATAGGAAGTCAATTGTTGAAAAAGTTAGAAGAAATATCTGAGGAAAAGGAGATAACAAACATTTCAGTCATAACAACAAATGATAACTTAAATGCTTTGAAGTTCTATCAAAAAAGAGGATATAGCATCGCAAAAGTTATTCCAAATGCAGTAGAAAAAGCAAGAAAGCAAAAGCCATCTATCCCACTATTTGCAGAAAACGGGATTCCAATTCGAGATGAGATAGTGTTGGAGAAATATTTGTAGAGAAAACTTGGAAAGCCACCTTTAATGATTTTAAAGGTGGCTTTTTGAACGAATTTTATAATATTTTCAATATAGTAGAATTGTTTAAAACTATAATAAAAAAGTGTAAAATTAACATAATGTTTAAATTAAAGATATAAAGGAGCTTGGATAATGATTAATAAAATGACTCAGAAACAAGAAGCATTTATAAATACATTTAATGAATTACATAAAGTCTTAAATGAAAAGCTGAAAAGCGATTTTCTATCGGCTGATATTGGAAAAGATAGAAAACCTACCTACGACTTAACTTTTAATGATTGCATAAAAACAATAAAGGCATATAAAAATAAAAAATACAGAGATCTTTCTAGATATATTGATGAATTATATCTAGTTAACAATTTAAGGAATACAATTATTCATGATTCTACAAATAAGTTTTACGATATTGCTGAACCATCTGACAATACTATGAAAATTATGGATGTTTTATTTAAAAGATTTGTGAAACCAATAAGCATAAAAAATTATATTAATGAAAAGAAAGCAATACAACCAATTATCTTATATCCCGAAACTAGGTTAAGTGAAATGTTAAATTACATATCCAAATATAGAATATCTCAGTTTCCGGTTTTTAACAGTAATGAACTTATGGGAATGATATCTGATAATGGTATTACCAATTTTATAGCTAATAAAAATGAAACAGGTGGTATTTTATTCGAAGAAGAAAAAATTTCGGATTTAATAGAAAGTAATTTGGACTTAGAAGAAAATAAAAAATCCTATGAAATACTCTATATAGAGGATGAATTATATCAAGTAATTGATTGTTTCGCAGATGTAGAATCGATTAACAAGTATATTCTTATCAGTAAATCAGGTAATAAAATATTTAGATCAAAAGAAGATCTGGTGGGAATTTTTACTCCGGCAGATATTTCAGAGATAATGATTTTTCTAGATAGTAAAACATAATGTTTAAATCAAAAATAATATTGTAATTTCAAGTAAGTAACTCAAAGACCGAGTTGCTTACTTTTTTGTAGTTATAGGATGAATTAGAAATCTTCAATTACTAAATATACATAATAATTACAAAATATATGTTTCTCAAAAATCTTTTTATAATTATATATGGTTTTGATTAAGTTAATTTTGTATAATTGAATAAAATAAATATTTTCCAAACATAGTATGGAGAAAATTAAATTTATATATAAAATTTTTGGGAGGGAATGGGAATTATGAAATTAAAATATATGAAAATTAGAAATTTTAGAGGATATAAAAACTTAACCGAAATAAATTTTAATGATATAACAGCATTTATTGGTAAAAATGATGCTGGTAAATCAACTATTCTAGAAGCATTAGAAATATTCTTTAATAATTCATTAGTAGTTTGTGAAAAAGAAGATTTAAGTATCAATGCAGATAGTGAAAATATAGAAATATCATGCGTTTTCGAAGATTTACCTGATGAAATAACTTTAGATAGTACATCAAAGACTACATTAAAAAAAGAATTTTTGTTAAATACTGATGGAGATTTAGAAATAAAAAAAGTATTTAAAGCCAGTGTTGGAAAACCTAAATCAAAGATTTATATTGTTTGTAATTATCCAACTGTTTCACCATATAATAAATTAATAAATATGAAAAGGTCTGAACTTAGAACTACTGCTAAGGAATTGAAGGTTCCAGAAGAATTATATAATGCAAATAGTAATGTAAGTATAAGAGGTGCAATTTTTAATGAAGCAGATAACCTTGATTTAGATACACAAGACGTAGCAGTAGACTATGAAGATTCAAAAAAAGTTTATGAAGTATTAGAAAAATATTTGCCCATTTTTTCACTATTTCAATCAGATAGATCAAGCAGGGACAATGATAAAGAAGTAGTAGACCCAATGTCAATAGCTATTAAGGAAGCATTAAAAGAATTAGAGTCAGAAATTGAGAAAATAAAAATAGCAGTAAAAGACAAAGCTCTAGAGACTGCAAATAGGACATTAGAAAAGTTACAAGAAATGGACAGTGAACTAGCTACTGCATTAACTCCAGAATTTAAAACAGATCCTAAATTTGAGTCTCAATTTAAGTTAACGATTCAAGCAGACGATGGTATCTCTGTTAATAAACGTGGTAGCGGTGTCAGAAGACTTATATTACTAAACTTCTTTAGAGCAGAGGTCGAAAGAAAATTAATTGATGAAACATCGCAGAATGTAATTTATGCATTTGAAGAACCAGAAACTTCTCAACATCCTAAACATCAAGAAATGTTGATAAAGTCATTTTTGGATTTGGCAAATAATACAAATTCTCAAGTTATATTGACAACTCATACACCTTCGTTAGCTGGACTATTGCCTTTGGAAAGTTTAAGATTCGTAACTAAGGAAGGGAAACATAGAATAGTAAAATCAAACAATGAAGAAGTATATGAAGAGATTGCAGAAACATTAGGTTTATTACCGGAACCTTTTACTAATAACACCAAAGCAATTTTATTAGTGGAGGGAAAAGGAGATGTAATATTTATAAATCACTTATGCAATAAGCTAAAAGAAGGTGGCTCAATAGACTATACATTACAAGAAAAAGGTTTTGCAATTTTACCAACAGGAGGTTGTACAAATTTAAAAGCTTGGAGAACTATAAAAGTAGTTGAACAATTTCAACTTCCATGGTGTGTGCTATTAGATTCAGATAAAGAAACTCAAGATGAAAATAGAAATGTAAAAATTATAAATAAGTTGAAATCTGAAGGAATAAAAGCGTATTTGACTAGAAGAAGAGAGCCTGAAAATTATATACATAAAGATTGTTTTGAACAAAGCGTTAGTTTTAGTGAAACTGATGATGCAAAAAAAATTATTAACCAAATTACTGGAGTAGCAGCATCAAAAGTATTAGAAAAATTTTGGCCAAAAATGACATTTGAACAGATTAAAGAAATGGAGAAATATACAAATAATAATGGGGATGTAAAGTATGAATTTACAGAAATGATATCAGATTTTCTGACTATAACAATGTGAAAAAAACAGTTATTCATTTTTATGAATAACTGCTTTTTTAAAGATTATAAAAGAAAAACTATTTAAAAAAGGGAATAATGTTTAAATAAATTAAGGTTATTTTTACACATATTATTGAATTAGATGTACATCTGGTTTATTGTAAAAGTAATTAGATGCATTAGATGCATTAAGGGTGAGTTTGAGGTGAATGAATATGATAAATACAAAACAAATTATGGAAAGATATAATGTATCAAGACAAACATTAATGAATTGGATTAACACTAAATCTATATCAATGCCAAATAAAGACTGGCGTGGATGGTATATATGGAGCGAAAGTAATATATTAGAAATTGAAAAATTAATTGCTGAAAAGAAAAGGAAAGCTGTACAAGAAGTAAACGAAAGTAATGAAGAAGATTTAAATATATATAATAGAAGATATTTAGGGTCCAAAAGAAGATTATTATCTTTTATAGAAGAGGTAGTGTCAAATAATACAAAGAATGTAAATACAGTTGCTGATATCTTTGGAGGAACCGGGGTAGTATCTGAACTATTTAGAAATAAAGGTCATAAAATTATCATTAATGACATTTTACAATCTAATTATGTAACATATAAAACATGGTTTGGAAATGAAAAAATAAATAAAACTAAAGTACAGAAATGCCTAAATTACTTAAATGAAATTGAAGGAACAGACAATTATGTTTCTAAAGAATTTGGGGATAAATATTTCAGTATGGAAAATGCTCGTAAAATTGGATCTATTCGTGAAGCCATAGAAAAAATGAGTGGTTTGAATGATAGGGAAAAAGCTTTTTTAATTACATCACTTATATATGCAATGGACAAAGTAGCTAATACAGTAGGTCATTATGATGCATATCGAAAAAATATAGATATGACTAATAAAATATATTTGAAGATGCCTAAAGTTAATTTAAACAGAGATAATGAAATTTATTGTACAGACGCCAATGAGTTAGTAAAAAACATTCATGCCTCACTTGTCTATATCGATACACCATATAATTCTAGACAATATGGTGACGCTTACCATCTATTGGAAAATATCGTAGAATGGGAAAAACCAGAAGTTACAGGTGTAGCTAGAAAAATGATAGATAGATCTAAAACTAAATCTGATTATTCTACAAATAAAGCACCTCTAGCATTCGAAGATTTAATTCAAAATATTAATGCTAAGTATATATTGGTTTCGTATAATAACATGGCTAATAAGGGAAATGGTAGATCAAATGCTAAAATATCTAACGAAGAAATTATTAATATACTTAAAAGAAAAGGGAAAGTTAAAATTTTTGAAACTAAATTTCAATCTTATACAACTGGAAAAAGCAAAATTGAAGATCATAAGGAAATACTGTATTTATGCGAAGTTAATAGTAAAATAAAAAAAAAGAAAATTGAATATACTACTTCTGCTATTAACTATACCGGTTCGAAATATAAATTGTTAAATCAAATAATTCCTTTATTCCCTGAAACATATGACGATTTCATAGATTTATTTGCTGGTGGTTCTTGTGTTGCCATAAATAGTAACCCCAAAAACAAAATACTTATTAATGATAGTATGAAACCTTTAATTAATTTGTATAGATATTTATCAATTTCTGAAATTGATGATGTACTAAAGAATATAAATGAATTAATAGATAAATATCATTTATCTAAATCTAGTGATTTTGGATATGATTTTTATGAAATGAATTCTTCAAAAGGGCTAGGGGATTATAATAGGCCTGGATATACAAAATTAAGAGCTGATTATAATGCCAATGAATTTAATGGGAGTCATCTTGAAAATATAGCATTATATTTATTAAGTGTTTTTGGATTCAATAATCAGATTAGGTTTAATAAAAAAGGAGAATTTAATCTTCCTGTTGGTAAAAGAGACTTTAACGATAATATGGTTTTAAAATTGAAAAAATTTATGAAGGTACTACATGAAAAAGATATAATTTTTTCTTCTGATGATTTTAGGGATGTTATTCCATTTTCTGAAAATACATTTATTTATGCTGATCCACCTTATTCTATAACAACAGCAACTTATACTGAAAACAATGGGTGGAGTAAAAATGATGATGAAGAATTATTTACCTATTTGGATCAATGCGATAAAAATGGAATTAAGTTTGCATTATCTAATGTAATTCAGCATAAAGGAATAGTTAATGAACATCTTTTAAAATGGGCAGACAAATATAATATTCATTATTTAAATCATAATTATAATAATTCGAATTACCAATCTAGTGCCAAAAATAAAATAACTCATGAAGTACTAATAACTAACTATTAATTTAGTTAGTTTTTTTATTTTGTTCTAATGTAACATGATAATTTCTTTAATTATAAATATATTGAGTTATAAAACTATATTAAAAATATTGAATTAATATAATCATATGATTATTATGGTATTAAACTAGTATTTTCTTTAAAATAACAATTGGGTTGGGATACTATGAAATTAAGTAGTTCAAAGAGTTTGTTTAATATGGGTGACACGAGTCTCAGAGTTAAGAGAGTATTGGATATAAACAAATTAATTCTAGATGTATTGCATGAATTTAAGGTTCAAGGTAATATTTGGGAAAAGAATTTAGATGGACAAGAGCTCTACTATAAAATGTTTATAAGTAAGGTAGTAGAAATTGAAAAAATTGAAAATATTAAATTATTTGATAAATTCTCGAGAATAGAAGATTACAAAGAAAGCTCTAAAAAAGGATTTAGAGGTAGAACGAATACTAATCATATAGTAAAAATTGGTTTCATTAACTATAAAAGAGATCTTACTGAAGTTGGAGAATTATATAGATTAAATGAAAATAAAAAGTGTGATGAACTAGAGAAGTTATTAAATATTAATCAAGATAATATTGTTTATCTAAGGCAGTTACTTAAACTAAGAATTTATTCCCACAAATCTAATAAATATTTTTATAATTTTAGATTTGCTTTAAAGTTTTTGTCTAAATATAATAATGTTCCTTCTAATGATTTTTTTAAGATTATTGAATCTATTAAACCAGATGTAGCAGGTGAAAGAATTAAGAATATTCTCAACGATTATAATGGTGTACAAAATGGTGAAGTTTTATTTGATGAATTTTATTATAATGTTTTTAAAGACGATCTTATTAATGAAGAAGAAGAAGAGTTAGCTAAACAAGTTGCCAAAAATAATGAGATATCTAAAGAAATCATGAAAAAGCTCTTTAGTAATGGTAAGAGTAAAGAAGCTTCATTTCCACTATATAATAAGTTTGTCATTGCATTACTGGATTTAACAAAAAATTCATCTGAAGAATCATTCAATGATATAAGAAAATTATCAATGCATAAGAAAATAAAAAAAGCATTTGGTTTTAATAAAACTCCTTTTAAATTCATAAAGGATGAAACTGTTTCTGATTTTATTGATAATAACATTGACAACCTGTTATTAAGTGGTGATTTTTTTGAAATTTACAGAACATTTTTGTTAAGTAAAAAATATGACTTAATACGGGAATATCAAGATATGTGTAAAAGAGTATTTAATGTATCAGGTATGTTTAATTTTGATAATAATTTGGTTAATTTGGCTAATCCTTGGTTAATTACACCACTGTTAAGTATTTTAGAAGGCAGTAAAAAGTATTCTTTATTCGGTGAAGATAATTATAGTGAGTATGAAAAAGATAATAATAGTATATTCTTTAAAGATATAAGCACTATAGAAATATTAGGATTAAACAAAGATGAATTAATTGAATTAATGACCAGTGTATCTAAAAAGTATGAAATAGAAGACATTAGCAACTTGCAAGAGATTATTCAGAGTAATAATGAGAGAGATTTTAAAAAAATGGTTAATAATAAATTTACTAAGCAGAAGGTTATTAATCTACTTGAAGAAATAGTTAAAAGAAATGACGATTATGTTCAATCTCAAGTAACTGAGGAAGCAACTATACCTACAATTTTAGAATGGTTACTTGTTATTGCGTGGTACCATATTTCAAATGAGAGTTTTTCTTTATTAAAATCATATAATTTAACATTAGATGGTAACTTTTTGCCTTTGCGACATGCACCAGGAGGTATGGGTGATTTAGAAATAAAATATAATGATAAAGCAATTCTTATGGAAGCTACATTGATGGATACTAATTCACAAAAAAGAGGGGAACTTGAACCAGTTATAAGACATTCAACAAACTTTGCAATAGAAAATAATTATAATATTATTCAAACTTTACTCATCGCAAATGAAATTGACAATAATGTATCAAATATTTTTAGAGCACTTAAACATGTTGATTTATTTGGTACTATACATAAAGGATGTATAGAAGGTATAAACATATTTCCAATTACCATTGCAGAGTTAATTTCATTAATGAACAATTCTGTTTCTGCAGAACAGATTATAGAAATAATAAATAATAATCTTGAAAAAGAACCAACTAGAATAAAAAGTGGCTGGAGAACAGCTATTATTGAAAAAATGTTTTATTTAGAATAATTTAAATGGATGTACTACTAAATACTCTATACTGAAATTATTAAGATCTTGAAAATCCATATAAATTTTAACTAGATATGTTATTGAAACGAAAAAAGTGCATTCTCATGATGAGTTTGCACTTTTTTTCATATCCTACGCCTCTATGATATATCTATATATTTCGTCTTTTACAGGTGATTCCATAGATAATGTCATTGTGACGATATTTTGTTGTTTAGCGTTTGGCATGATTGTTTGTTCTGCTGAATCTTTAATATAGTGGGCTTTTCCCAGGTAATAAAATTCTTTCCCGTCTGCCACATCTTCTTTCTTTACAAAGATATACATATCTACCTTATTTTCTTGATGTGCTAAGATTTTTTGGACTTCTTTTGATTCTAATGTACGATTACTTCTTGTAAACCATTTGAGTTCGTCAGGGCTTAGGAATTCATCTTCGTACTTTGTATTATCACTAATATCATCTTGTTTATGATATGTAATGAAAATTGGTAAAGTATTATTTCCGAATTTATAGCCGTTAATTGTTCCAGACTCATCAGATTTCCAGTTTAGTAATTTAACGAAGTCTTTTCTTGTATATTTGTTATACAGTAGTAGGCCGTTTTGGTTACCGTGATGAACCATATTATTGTATTTAGCTAATTCGATAATGTCATCAACGTATGTTTTGAACACTGTTTTTTCTAGTGCTTCTGAAAATGTATCAGTCAGTCTAACCTCATCATCGATTATGTTGATAATAGGGCTACCATACGTTTTGTTTATTGTAACGCTAAAGAAACGATGGTCTAAAATTTTCAAGGTTGTCTGAATGTCATCGTTTGTAACGTTTGAATCAATTTGTTGTGCGATTGGTAGTAGCTCATGTATTTTATGAGGTCTTCTCATAATAGTTTCTAAAATTGTATAATCAACATTTTTTAAGCCTGGTGCAATTTCTCGTGACAAGAACGTTAAGTTGAGACTTTCATTTTTAGTTAATGTGTCTTCAATTTTCTTGAATCTGACTAGGAATTCATGATAGTTATTATAAGTACTGTCACTAGAATATATCACGCTAGGATCTATAGAGTTCTGTCTAATGAAATCCATTAATAATGGCGTTCGACCAATTCTTTGTTCAACTTCATTAAAAGCCTGTTTAATGTGAGCTGCTGAACTTAAATTGACTTGTTTCAGTGAATCATATATTTGTTTCTTAGCTACTTCTTCAAAGTTGATAGTAGAAACACCTGTTAATGCAGTATTATCCGCTATAAATCTTCTATAATTATCTTTGTTTTGTGATTGATCACCAGATAATGCGACTGGAATGAGGTAGTTTTTCTTATAGTTACCTATGAAATCAATAACCGTTAAATATTCTTTGTTTTCCGCTTTTCTTAAACCTCTACCAAGCTGTTGAATAAAGATAATACTTGATTCTGTCTCCCTTAACATGACAATCTGATTTACAGGTGCGATATCAATACCTTCGTTAAATAAGTTAACGGTAATAATGTAATTGATTTCTCCTGATTTTAGTTGTTCGATTGCTTCTTGTCGTTTATCCATATTATCTTCACCAGTTAATGCAAGCGAAGGTACGTTAAGAGCTGTTAATTTTTTAGCGAGTTCCCATGCTTCGTCTTTTCTACTTACGAAAATAAGTCCTTTAAGCGTATCACCAGAATAACCATAGTATTGAGTTTTTTCTAGAATATGTTTAACTCTTTCATCAGAAGTTAAATCTGCTAAACTACTGTAATCATCTGTAGATTGACCATTAAGCACATAATCTGTGACACCGAAATAATGGAAGGGACAGAGTATTTCACTTTCTAGCGCTTTTTGTAATCTAATTTCATAAGCAATGTTGTAATCGAACATTTCAAATATATTTAAATTATCGGTTCTTTCAGGTGTTGCGGTCATCCCGAGTACAAAATCAGGTGTAAAGTAATTGAATACCTTTTGATATGATGAGGCAGCAGATCGATGTGCTTCATCGTAAACGATATAATCAAAGTATTTTTCATCAAACTGCCTAAAAACATCTTCTTTAGATAATGTTTGAATCGTTGCAAATAAATATTTAGCATTAGTATTCTTTTGTTTCCCTGTTAGTAAGCCAAAGTCTTCATCTTGTGCGAATGGCAGTACTTTTTTAAATTCTTGAATAGCTCTTTTTAGAATGCCTTCATTATGAACGATAAAAAGAAATTGATTAGGATTGTAACTTCTCACATCTAATGCAGAGAGAATTGTTTTTCCTGTACCAGTAGCTGAAATAATCAGTGCTTTATCTTTATGCTCTTTTCTGAGTTCAGCTAATGAATGTAATGCTTCTTTTTGCATAATGTTAGGTTCGATTCTAACTGCTTCATCAATATTTCTTTGGATTTCATTTTGTTGCTCGGTGATACGATAGGCTTCTTTTAAATTACGCGCATCATATGTCTTCTCATAATCTTGAATCCATTTATCAGAAAGAGGTGTACTATTATGCCATAGTTCATCAAATTGAGCTTTAACATTATAAACGAGATCGCCATTCTTTTGAGTAGAAAGCAAGATATTATGTTCGTAGTTAACTTTTAAAGCATTAGAAGTTAAATTAGAACTTCCGACAATCATGGACGAATAATGTTCATGGTCAAATACATATCCTTTTGCGTGAAATCCACTAACACCAGTTAATTTTACATCTACATTTTTAAGCTTTAATAGTTCTTTATACATTTTAGGCGTGTTGAACCCTAAATAATTCGAAGTAATAATTTTACCTCGAACACCTTTTTTGTCTAAATCATATAGATGCGATTTTAAACTTGCTAATCCACCTTCTGTGATAAAAGCGACTGAAATCGTGAATGTCTTACATTTATGTAGTTCATTAATAATAGTTGAAAGTACATTTTCTTCATTATTATTGACCAATAATTTAGGCATGAAATTACCTTTATGTGAAATTGTACGATCTATAAACCCTTTGTGTAGCGACTGATTAAAGTCTTCTAATAAATTGTTCATATTTATACCTCATCTACAATGATTTTGACAGCAGGTATATCGGCTGGGGCCCATTCTAAAGTTTCAAGATCTTTAACATCAAGCCATTGAATACTTTTATGTTCAGTAAGTGTAGGCATTTTTTCTTTCAATTTACATTTATATGTATGAAGGTTAACAATTCCAAAGTCATATTCATAAGAAGTAGAAGTAACTTTATCACCAACTTCAAGATCACATAACATCTCTTCACTGATCTCACGTTTTAAAGCTTCTATTTCAGATTCACCTTTTTCTATTTTACCACCAGGGAATTCCCACATAAGAGGTAAACTCATATTTTCATTTCTTTGTGCACAAAGTACCTTATCATCATTAAAGATAATTGCACCTACAACTTCGATTTGTTTTTTCAAAATATTACCTCCAAAAATTATGATATTTGTCTATATTTTATCAAAAATTGTTCTCAAGGTTAATAAAATGTAAAATTACGATCCATAAAAATTCAACTTTAGATAATTTCCAATGATTTATTATATGAAAACTAAGAATATGATATATTCTTAATAATTAATAACATTTGTAATGTTTACTAAAGGCGGTTATGTTTTGAAGAAGCAAAGATTGAAGTTGAGTACGCTTGTGATTATTGTGGTTTGTATTGTGGTGTTATTTTCTTTATTAATTACGTGTTTATTGATCAGTAATACGATTAAGGATACGATTCATAGTACGACAAAGGAGAAGGCGGAGGTTATTGGTAAGGCGATTGCGGGTTCTGAGGTTGTGCAGAAGTCTTTGGCTGAGGATAGCGATGATCATAAAATCCAAGATTATACGTCTAAGATTCAAAAAACAACGGACGTGAGTTTTATTGTTGTGATGGATATGAATGGCATTAGAAAGTCTCATCCTAATGAGAAGTTGATTGGTAAGCATTTTAAAGGTGGCGATGAAGGGGACGTCTTACATGGTAAACCTGGTACGTCTATTGCAAGAGGTACGCTTGGTTTAACGATGCGAGCTTTTACACCTATATATGCTGATGGTAAGCAAGTTGGTGCGGTATCGGTTGGTGTGCCTATGCAGACGGTGTATGAAGCTTTGGCAGATGGCAATAAGAAAATTATTATTGGATCTGTGATTGGTTTAATTGTAGGTGCTATCGGTGCGTATTTATTATCGATTTATATTAAACGTATTTTGTTAGGACTTGAACCTTCTCACATCGCGAAAATTCTAGGTGAACGTAATACGATGTTACAGTCTGTTCATGAAGGGATTGTGGCAGTGGATAAAGAAGGTAAAATTAATCTGGTTAATAAGTCCGCGATGGATATTTTTAAAAAAGCAGGTCTTAAAGGTGATCCTATAGGTATGCCAATTAATGATTATATGGCTTCGACACAATTGCCTAAGATTGTTGAGTTTGGAAAGCCTGAACTTGATAAAGAGCAAGATATTAATGGCGTGAAGATATTGGTGAATAGAGTACCATTGATTGTGAATCATGACATAGTAGGTGCGATATCAACGTTTAGAGATAAGACAGAAGTGCATAAATTATCAGAGCAGTTGGTAGGTGTTCGGACGTATGCAGATACGTTAAGAGCTCAATCGCATGAATTTAGTAATAGATTGCATGTGATTTCTGGTATGTTGCAGATGGAACATTACGATGATTTAAAACAGTACATACGTGAAATTGTAGAACTAGGTAGTCAAGAAAGTGGAGATATCACATCGAAAGTTAAAGATGCTGCACTAGCTGGTTTCTTAATTGGTAAACTCAGTCTGGCACGCGAACAACAAATCAAGCTTTCTATTGTGAATCATGCTACGATACCAGAACCGAAAGATTCACATATTACACATGAAGTGATTACCATTATCGGTAATTTAATAGATAATAGTATAGACTCATTAGTATCATCATCACTTAAAAAGAAAACAATTGATGTACACTTAAACTATAAACAAGATCAGTTAATGATAGATGTAATAGATTCAGGCGTAGGGCTCAATCATGAACTAGATGAACATATATTTGAAAAAGGCTTTTCTTCTAAAGGAGAGAATAGAGGGTATGGTTTACACCTTGTTCAACAAAGTGTTGAAAAGCTTGATGGTCAAATATCAATAGATGCGCATGAAGCAGGAAATGTACAGTTCTCAGTTGTTATAAACTATCCGAAAAAGGACGAAGATAAATGTTAAATATACTTATAGTTGAAGATGACCCAATGGTTGCGCAAATCAATCGTCAATTTATAGAAAAAGTAGATCCTGAAGCGTTAGTTGATTTTGCACAGAATGTAACAGAAGCAATGGAAGTCATTCAGTCAAAGACAATCGATTTATTATTGTTAGATATATACATGCCAGAAGAAAATGGCTTAACTTTTTTGAAATATGTAAGAGAGCAAGGTTATCAAGTAGATGCGATACTGATAACAGCTGCTACTGATGCTGAAGATATTAAGACAGCGTTCAGATATGGCGCGGTAGATTATTTAATTAAACCATTTGAATTTGAACGATTTAAGCAGTCTTTACTTAAATACAAACAAGGACAGACTTTCTTTAAAGGCAATCAGCAAATTAAACAAGCAGATATTGATGCAGAGTTCTTGAATAAACAAGTTGTTACAGATGATTCAGAACTGAAATTGCCAAAAGGTGTCACAAAAGAAACGTTACAAAGCATCATTGAGAAGATGAATGACTTTGAAGATCATGCATTTTCAACAGATGATATTTCTAAAGCAGTTAATATTTCAAGAGTATCAGTCAGAAAGTATTTAAAATTCTTAACCGATATTGAAGTGCTGGAAGAGTCTTTAACATATGGTATTGGCCGACCGATATACTTCTACAAGTTAAACAAAGACAACTTAAAATATTTACAAGGATATATGTCATGATATATCTAAATTTAAAACCAAACGATTCGGTTCGTTTGGTTTTTTTAATTACAAAAAGATAATTAAAATTTCATAAGCTATAATTTTTGGTTGCGTTTTCATAAAATGAGTTTATATCAATTAAGGGGGATAAAAATGAATACGAAGACCAATTTGGAAGCGGTTACCGAGAGTGAGTTACCTATCCAAAATAATATAAAAAGCTTATGGGAAAAATTAATGAAAGCTAAAATTGGTGTATTACCATTACCGTTATACATTGTCTTAGCTGCAATTATATTAACAGCATCTGTATATAATACTTTACCAGCAGATATGATTGGTGGATTTGCTGTCATTATGATTTTAGGAATATTGCTCGGCGATTTAGGGCAGAGAATTCCTATATTAAAAGAAATAGGTGGACCAGCTATATTAGCATTGCTTGTACCTTCTATTTTAGTATTTTTAAATGTGATTAATACATCTTCAATGGAAGCCGTTACGACTTTGATGAAGACGTCTAATTTCTTGTATTTCTATATTTCTTGTTTAGTAGTCGGTAGTATTTTAGGCATGAATAGAAAAATGTTAATTCAAGGTTTCACACGCATGTTTGTGCCTTTAATAGTGGGTACAGTATTAGCTGTCGTAGCAGGTATGTTAGTTGGATTATTGTTTGGATATGATTTACAACATACTTTCTTCTATATCGTTGTTCCAATTATCGGTGGCGGTATTGGTGAAGGGATACTTCCATTATCTATTGCATATTCATCTATTTTAGGTGGATCAGCAGAATCATTTGTATCTCAAATGATTCCAGCAGCTGTTATTGGGAATATTTTTGCAGTTGTTAGTGCGGGACTTATGATGCGTTTAGGTGAAAAGAAAAAGCATCTTTCAGGAAATGGGAAGTTAGTAAAATCTGAAGATGGTAATGAAGTTCATGAAGAGAAAGAGAAAGTCATTGATTTCTCACTAATGGGTGCAGGTTTACTTATTGCTTGTACATTCTTTATTGTTGGTACGCTTGGTCAGAAATTCATTGGTGTCCCAGGACCGGTTATTATGATTTTATTTGCAACATTAATTAAGTGTCTTAAAGTGATGCCACACAAAATGGAAGATGGTGCACATAATTTATACAAATTTATTTCAACAAGTTTAACTTGGCCGCTAATGGTCGGTCTCGGTATGCTTTATATTCCGTTAGAAGATGTTGTGAAGATTGTAACTCCAGCATACGTTATCGTATGTGCGTCAGTTGTATTTGTCATGATGTTATCTGGATATTTCGTAGGAAAATTAATGAAGATGTATCCTGTTGATGCAGCAATCGTAACAGGTTGTCATAGTGGTTTAGGTGGTACAGGAGATGTTGCGATATTATCAGCATCTAAACGTATGGCATTAATGCCGTTTGCACAAGTGGCTACTAGAATCGGTGGTGTATCTACCGTAATCTTAGCATCACTTTTATTAAAATTATTAAGCTAAATATAAATAAATAAGGAGAAATTAAAAATGACAGAAAGTAATGAATACGGTGAATCTATAAATTTACATCAAGAACGCGCAGGTAAAATTGAAATTACGAGCAAAGTAGATGTGACTTCAGAAGAAGACTTAAGTGTTGTCTATACACCAGGTGTTTCGGCAGTATGTAGAGCAATTGCTGAAGATGAAACAAAAGTAAATACATTAACTGCAAGAGGTAACATGATTGCAGTTATTACAGATGGGACAGCAGTACTAGGTTTAGGTGATATCGGTCCAAAAGCAGCCATTCCTGTTATGGAAGGTAAGAGTATTCTCTTTAAAAAACTTGCGAATGTTGATGCTTTTCCAATTTCATTAGACACGAAAGATACTGAAGAAATTATCTCAATCATTAAAGCGTTACAACCTAATTTTTCAGGTATCAATTTAGAAGATATTTCAGCACCTCGTTGCTTTGAAATAGAGAAGCGTTTAATAGAAGAATTAGATATACCTGTATTTCATGACGATCAACACGGAACAGCGATTGTCGTACTTGCAGCACTTATCAATGCACTTAAAGTTGTAGATAAAGCGGATAAAGATGCCAAAATCATTATAAATGGTGCAGGTTCAGCAGGTATTGCGATTGCGAAATTATTGTTAGAAGCGGGTTATCAAAACATTACGCTCGTCAGTCTAGAAGGTGTCTTAAATAAATCAGAAGAATGGTTGAATGATGCACAAAGAGAAATTGCTGAATATACAAACCTTGATAATATCCAAGGAACTTTAGAAGATGTCATTAAAGATGCAGATGTGTTTATCGGCGTATCAGGTCCAAAAGCATTATCAAAAGAACATGTACAATCAATGAACAACGATCCAATTATCTTTGCATTAGCGAATCCAACACCAGAAATTTATCCGGAAGAAGCGTATGAAGCGGGTGCAGCAATCGTTGGAACAGGTCGTTCAGACTATCCAAATCAAATTAATAATCTGTTAGCATTCCCGGGTATATTTAGAGGTGTATTAGATGCCAAGACACAACATATCACAACTGAAATGAAAATAGCAGCAGCAAAAGCCATAGCAGCAACCATTCATAAAGACGAACTCAATGCGAATTATGTCATACCAAATTCATTAGAAAAAAGAGTCGTCGATCAAGTAGCAGCATCAGTCCAACAATGCGTAGAAAATAAAACAGAAGTGTTGGTATAAGGTATATTTAGAAATAGTTCAAAAAGAATAGAGAAATCTATTCTTTTTTTATTTAGGTTACTATAGAAAGTCATTTTGATATGAATTACAATACATTTATAAACTTTTTTATGAAAATTACAGTTCGGAGGAAGGAATTTGAAACAGATATTTTCGGGAATGATATTAGTATTACTACTTTTAATCGTTGGTGTATTTGGTTTCATTGCGTATCAATTTATTGCTGGTGATAATCGTATTGAATTTTCTAGTAATCAACAAACAGCTGATAAAGAACCGAGTAGTGAGGAAAGTCATGACAAAGAATCCAGTGATGATTCTGAGGAACCAGAAGGCGATCCACCAAGCATCGATGTCCAAACGACTCAATTTAGCCAAGGCTTTATGAATTCTGATGTAAGAAGCGGATTTTATGGAGTAGGTATTGGATTGTCGCGAGATGCCGTTGAAAAGAAATTCGGGAAGTCAGATGGCCGTATAGAAGCTGGACAATCTCACGCTGAAAAATATGGCAACGTAGCTGTAAAATATAATAGTAAAGATAAAGCAGAACATATATACGTAGCACCAACAAATGTAACAGTAGAAGCATTTAAATCCGTTCACGGAACACCAACTATAGAAAATAACGATGGGTTAGTATATGATGATAACCCAAACAATTCCTTCTCAATATTGATAACGACAAAGAATGGTAAAATAACAGCCATAGAAAATGCCGATCAAATACAAAGATAATATAATGCCAGCTATGATGATGTAGCTGGTGTTTTTATAAATTTAATTGAAAGCATATAAACATTCGTCATACTAAGGAGGACATGTTATGGATCTAGAGGAATATGCATGGAATGAGCATGAAAGAGAGCTTAAGAAAGCGCATAAAGTTGAAATACCTTCTAAATATAAAGTGAAAATTAAAGATGATATTGAAAAACGAATAACTTTAGAGACATTGTTAGAAGAAATGACACAGAAAGAACTTGTCGAGTGGGCGATTACAAATGCGAAAAGATTTATTGATGATATAGATATAGGCAATGACGAAGAAAAATATACAATTATTTCAGAAACTGAACACAAATTAAAACTTAGAAAAGAAGGGCAAATTAGTGCTTATGAACTCAGACAAGCTGGATTTTTAGCGAATCAATTATCACAAAGATCACTAACAGAACAAAGTAAATTTGCAGCACGTGTATACGCACAAGCAATCGCAACAGGACATATGAGAGGACATGCAATTGTATCATCAGATTATGCTGTTAAAGTGATGAATGTAATATCTAACAATGATTTAAAGTTAGTGACTGAAGAAAGAAATAAACAAATCCATATAGCAAAAGATATCATGGCAAGATGAGTATTGTTTGATTTGAGGATTTAGTAAAGCCAAGAGATCGCTGAAGTCGTGGCTTAATGTGTGAGTAAAGCCAAGAGATCGCCCAAGTCATGGCTTAAGACCTGAGTAAAGCCAAGAGATCGCCCAAGTCGTGGCTTAAGACCTGAGTAAAGCCAAGAGATCGTCGAAGTCATGGCTTAAGTGATGAATAAAGCCAAGAGATTGCGAAAGTCGTGGCTTAAGTACTGAATAAAGCCAAGAGATCGTCGAAGTCATGGCTTAAGTGATGAGTAAAGCCAAGAGATTGCCCAAGTCATGGCTTAAGTGATGAGTAAAGCCAAGAGATCGCCCAAGTCATGGCTTAAGTGATGAGTAAAGCCAAGAGATCGCCCAAGTCATGGCTTAAGTACTGAATAAAGCCAAGAGATCGCCCAAGTCATGGCTTAAGTGCTGAGTAAAGCCAAGAGATCGCAAAAGTCATGGCTTAAGTGATGAGTAAAGCCAAGAGATCGCAAAAGTCATGGCTTAAGACATAAGTAAAGCCAAGAGATCGCAAAAGTCATGGCTTAAGACCTAAGTAAAGCCAAGAGACAACGAATCGTCATATCAAGATAGATAACAAAAAGGACTAGAAAATTTTCTAGTCCTTTTTGTGTTATTAATATATCATTTCCTACTCTTGATTAATAAATACATAAAGAATGGTGAGCCGATGAGTGCGGTAAAGATTCCTGCTGGGATTTCTTTTGGCAAGAAGAGTGTTCTACCGATTAAATCACTTAATAATAGTATGATGGCGCCGATTATGGCACTATAAAATATTCGATTTCTAAATTGATGTGCACCGAGTTTAAGTGCGATGTGTGGTGCGATTAACCCTACAAATTGTATGCCACCTACATAACTCATAGATATCCCAATTAGGATACTCATTGATATTAATGCAATGACAGATATGTGTTGATAAGGATTTCCTAATGCTAATGATAAATTTCTACCTAAGTAATGAATATCAAATGAACGTGCATAATATGTCAGAACAAACATAACGATAAGTAAGATGCTTCCTACTATCATGACTTGTTGATATTCTGCTTGATGAACAGATCCTGTAATCCAAATTTGAGCTTGAGCACTTCGTTTATTTGAAGTTAATATTAGGAACATTACAATTGCTTGGCAAAGTATATTAAAGCTTATACCAATTAATATGAGACGATCTCGTTTGTAACTTTTTCGCATTGCTAAAAAATATAATAATGCCGTAACAATTATCGCGCCAAGCATTGAAAAGATTGGCTGATAAGCTATTGGTAATAATAAAGCTTCGGTACTTGTTGTTAAGACAATGAGAAATACTAATGAACCAACATTAGCACCTTGTGATATACCAATCACATCAGGAGAAGCTAGTGGATTCTTCGTAATAAATTGTAAGACACATCCTGCAATGCCAAGTGCTGCACCCGTTACAATTGCTAATAAGACTCTCGGCAGTCTTAAAGTATTAATGACTAAGTTTGTATAAGGATCACCAAGTTTAAATAAGCCACTTAATACATTTTGAGGTGCGATAAAGCTATCACCTAACATGAGTGTGAGTAAAGTCGTTAACATGAGCATGATAATAAGTATGATAAATTTCTTCATTCTGTTAACTCCTTACGATTAAGAATTAAATAAATGAATATTGGTGCACCAATAAGAGCTGTTGTAATACCGACTGGCAATTCTCTCGGCATTAATAAATATCTGCTTAAAATGTCGCTTAATAATAGAAGACAACCACCTAGAACACCTGATAAAGGTATGACGATAAAATGGTTATGAGATTTACATAACAATTTCGCAACATGAGGTGTAATCAGTCCTATAAAGGCGATGGGACCAGCTAATGCCACGGCAGATCCACTTAATAGAACAACAGCAATCATCGTGAATACTTTAATGGATAATATTTTAGCTCCAAGTCCTTTTAATGCGTCATCACTTAGCATATAAAGATTAAGCGGCTTGGCCATGTAAATAGATATGATTAAACCAACGATAATAAATGGCCATATGTACATTAAAATATTAATATGTTTATTCGCTACCGAACCATTTAACCAATATATTAATTCTTCTATAGCTGATTCATTATAAATAAGTAGACCTTGAGTGATAGCCATACAAAAAGCACTAATACTTGCTCCGAATAAAGTTAATTCCATCGCATTGAATGGCTTAAATGGTAATGTTGTGGCTAATATAATTAAAGTTGCAATGATGATGGTACCGATAAAAGCCATAACGGTTTGTTGAAATGCACCGTTCATACCAAATCCAACAGTCGCAATTACAACCATTAAACTAGCACCACTATTAACACCCATAATACCAGGACTTGCGAAGGGGTTTCGTGTAATGGTTTGGATCATTACACCACTAATACCCATTAAAACACCGACAACCCCGCCCAAAATTGCGCGAGGTAGTCTTAATTGTGTCAGTACACGTTGATCTTTAATTGTTTCTCCATGGATATAATGTTGCCATATATCTGAAAAGGTAAAATGTTTATAACCAAGCATCATACTTAATATGAATAGCACGACAAACATACCTGAAAATAGGAGGAATAACCAAAGATATTTATTTTTCATTCAATTTTTCCTTTAAATCATCAATCATCATATTGGCAGATAATACACCACCTGAAGTGTTCCAAACAGCATCATCTACTTTATAAACATGACCTTTTTTAGATGCATTTAATTCTTTAAAGGCTGGATCATTTACCCATTCTTTTTCTAATGCTGAAACTTTCTTATCATCTTCTTGGAAAGTAAAGTAGAAGATGTAATCTCCGTCCATCGCATCAATACGTTCTTTTGTAACACCTTTTTCTGCAAAGTCATTCTTATCTTGACCTTTAGGACGTTTAATACCAAGTTCGTCTAAGATAACACCTGAGAATGTATCTTTATGATAAATTCTTACATCACCTGGCATAAAGCGAACCATTGATACTTCTGAGTTTGCTTTATCTCCAATTTCTTCTTTTGCTTTTTTAACATGATTATCGTAATTCTTTAAGACTTCATTCCCTTTATCTTCTTTATTTACAGCTTTCGCGTATAATTTAAAGTTGTTTTTCCAGTCACCACGTAGTTCTTTAGAGAATACAGTAGGTGCGATTTCAGAAAGTTTCTTGTATTGTGCTTCTTGTCTGAATTTATTACCGATAATTAAATCTGGTTTAAGTTTCGCAATTTTTTCTAAGTTGATTTCACTTTCTCCACCAACAGGTTCAATGTTTTTATACTTTTTCTCTAAATGCTTATACCACGGATCACCAGCATATGAATTAGCAGCACCAACAGGTTTAACGCCCATTGAAACGAGTGCTTCTGTACCTTCATTAGTTAATACAACAACACGTTTAGGATTGTTAGGTACTTTAGTCGTTCCCATCGCATGTTTCACTTCATGCGTATCTTTGTCTGAAGACGCCTCTTGTTTATTACCACAAGCTGCAAGCATTACAACAAGTACTACTATAACTGATAAAAGCTTTCTCATTTCTTTAACCTCTTTCTCAAGTTGAATTATGATAATGATTTTCATTTTCAATTATAAAATATTACCTTTTTTTGTCAATATATTTTTGGAATATACTTTCAGTTTAAATAAAATATATTTAAATATACTCAATAACTGGCAGTTCATGAGATAAAAATTGTAAATGGCTAATGTCATATCCGTAACTTCCGGCATATTTAAAGACGACCCAGTCACCCGTTTGTATGCTTTCAATATCATAGGGGAGACCAAATACATCATTAGGTGTACATAATTTTCCGGCTAATACGACCGTATCATTATTAATGGACTTTATTCTGTTAGATGTTGAATGCGAATGAATGACTTCAAAAGGTTGATGATGTTGCCACGCTTTTGGAAATCTAAAATGATTTGTGCCACCGTTTAATAAGACGAATGTTTGATCATGCATAGATTTAATATCGTAAACATGAGCGGCATAATAACCTATTGGACCTGTAATAAAACGACCAAGTTCAAAAGTTAAGCGTGGTAGGTGATGGATACGTGTTGCAAAATAATCAAAATCAAAACATGTTTGATCATCGTAGTCGATCCCTATACCGCCACCAACATTAATCGCATAGTCTTCCGGTAAATGTGATTGATATTGTTGCGTAAATTTAAGGGCACTTTCTATGAATGTGACATGCGCATCCTCATCTAAATTATTGCTCATAGCATGAAAGTGGAAACCTGTTAAAGTAATTTCTTCTGTGTCGTGACAGATTTGAATGGCTTCATCTAGATCGTTGTAGGGCATACCAAATTGTGTCGCGACACCAGCCATTTTTAATTTAGCTGTTGATTGAATGTTACTTAAATTAATGCGAATCATCACTTCGATTGTTTGTTGTTTGTCTTGAAGCAATGCTTGCAATGCATCTAACTCAAAGAGGCTCTCTACTTGAATAGATTTCACTTGTTCATCTAAAGCATATTCTAAATGTTGTTTCGTCTTTACAGGTCCGCCGTAAATGATTGGAATTTCTTTTGAAATAGATCGAACCTTTTCAATTTCTCCAGTAGAAGCAACTTCAAATCCAGAAACAAAAGGTGCGAGTGTTTCTAAAATTTTTATATTAGAGTTGGCTTTCACTGCATAGAAAATATCGTGTTTCGTGACAGATCTAATCCAATTGATGCGCTGTTTTAGTTCGGTTAAATCATATATATAATAATCGTGATTACTGTCTGTTAACACTTCTTTAATTCTTTCCATATTGATTCTCCTTATTTATCATAAACATGACACAGATGACCATGATGAGCAGTCCAACAACCATTGTTATATATACAATTTGTAAATTGAACTGTTCAAAGATAAAGCTTAGTAATATACCACCAAGTGGAATGAAACCTTTGTCCATCATTGAAATGGATAATACAGACCCTCTATATTTAGCTTCAACAAGCTGTTGAACAAGTATTCGATTGGTCGTTCTAAACGCTTGTGATGCCAATCCCATTATTAATAAGACAGCTGCATATAAATATGTATCATGAATAAACATTAATAATATGATGGTTAACGTAAATATCATTGCCCATCGTTTCAAACTTTTCATCGTGTTCATATTTTTAGTGCGCATAAACATGACTAAAATCATAATAGAACCAGCTGCAATCATGGCAGTAAAGAGTGAATAAATCATCGTACGGCTGCCAAATTGTTCATCTACAATGCTTGGCAAAATAATCGTATACGAAAATCCAAAAAGCATCGATAAGACACTAGACAACATGAGCATGACAATAACAGGTTGTTGTCTTAAGTAAGACCATATTTTATGACGTGTCTTCTTCTCATGATGGACCTCTGGCAAAGTTTGATTGAATAACATAACCATCAAACTCCCTATAATAGGTAGGGATAATACGATATTAGAATTCAGTTGAGCTAATAATATCCCACCTATAAATGGTCCAGTTAATCTAGCTATATTTAAAATTAAAGCATTTAAACTGATTGCTTTATGTAGCTTGTCTGGTGTTACAAAACTTTGTATAAGTGCATTTCTTTGAATTGTATCGATTGCTTGGAAAAATGAACGCACCATAATAATTGAAAGGATGAGGTAGATATTCCATTTTTGCCAAAAAGCATAGACGACACATACTGTGCATAACATATTTGCACAATGGATGATGTACATGAGTTTGGTAGAGCTGACTGTATCGATGATTTTACCGATTACAAAAGCAAAAGCTAACTGCGGCATTAACCGTGCAAAATTAATATATGCAATATAAACAGTACTGCCGGTCATTTGTAACGTTATCCAATTTAATGCGATAATATCTACCCAATCGATTGTTCGAGCTATAAACTGAGAACTGACAAAACGATGATAAGGATTAAACTTTAACTTCATCATTAATGAGAAGTGGGTTGGCTTTTTGGATATAAATATCTTGATCTTTATTAGATACGCGCATCGTTAATAACGCTTTCTCGTTTATAGTCTCTTTGTAAAAGGCTTTAATATCTGCCTCTGTATGTTCTATGTCTTGTGATAATAAATCTTCGAATACGGCTTTAAATGTACGGTTAATACGTAGCCATAGCATGTTTGGATCATATGCATAATCTTCGCTAAAATGATGCACAAGTGTATTGAGGTGATTACTCATTAATGTGTTTTGTACTTTCTCATACATACCTTCAGTCGTTGCATTTGTTAAAGCGTTGCTAAGTTCTAACCATTCAGGAACGCGAGAAGCATCAATTCGTAATCCGCCAAAGTCACGTACGTGCAGTCGTGTAGGCATACCGTTCATAAATTCAAATGACATATTTTGTAGATGTGCTTCTAAGCCGACACCGTATTTCGTCATAAGTGTTAACACGGTTTCAACGAGTAATGAAACATATTGGTCAAACCAAGCAATCGGCGTTGCTGTTGCTCGAGCTGTTTCAATCATATCGACGTAAATTTTTTGGTGATGTTCATTTAACTCAAACAAACATGTCGCTGTATAAAGTGATGCATGAGCAGGTTTATATTGTGTATTATTTTCTCGCTATATGAATGACAGGTTACGCTGTTTATCTACTTCGTCATGAATGTAAGTCATTCCGCCATATTCTAAAACAGGTAAGCTGATTTCATTAAGACGGTCGTCAGTCTTATAAATATATTTGAAATATTCACCAATATTTTTAGAGTTAATAATACTGTTGTTACTAATAGAACGTATTGTTGACGTCATTTGTGAATTGACGGGCAATTTGATAATCGGTGTTATCGTATCTAAAGGACAAACGGTTCTAAATGATGAAGTACTTTTTACGAGTCCACCAGTATGTTGAAGCGGTATAATATTTTGAGATTGAATCTCTTCTGCATAAACTTGTGGTATAACATGTTCGAATTGAAACGGATGAACGGGTATCAAATCATAATCTTCAGGAATTTCTCCTAAATAACCACTAAAGTTAGCCAATGTTTTTATCTCAGAAGCTTCTAAATTATTATAGAGAAAGCCTTTTTTCACGAATAACCAGTTTAATTTGAATGCATGATTATATTCAGGTGAATATTGCATAACTTCTTTGAAAGACAATCCTAACTTTGTCTTAGCGCATGGATGAATGTTATGTCCTGTAATCACATATTGCTCACTATGTAATAATGGGTGGTCACTTTTAGATGTATAAGAACAATGAATAAAGCTAATGGCTTGGTTGATGAGATGATTTTCAATTTCAACACGCAATTTGTGGTAATCGTGATGTTCATCGCTAAAATGATTAAGCCAATCTATTAATTCAAGTGGATCTTGAACAAAGCGAGTTGTTGTATCATCTGTAATTTGTACGCGATGGTTCGCTTTATCATAAGTGATAAATATAGAATCGGTAATATATAAAGTAGTGATTGTTTTAATGGATTCTACATGATGTATAGGAGGTGTTACTTCTTCATATAAGCATGTTAATAATTTCTTAAATGTTGTTTGAATACTGTCTTGAATACATTGCTCGATATAGTGATGTTCATATTTATCTGTATGTTGATATACCTCTTTAGTCCAACTCATTTTATTTGGCCTCCATATATAACGGGTTATTGATATTTGTATATTGATAATCGTAACCTTCAGCGAAGATTCTCATTTTTAACAATGATTTAATGTTAAAGGTTGGTTGTTTTAAAATATTGATGTCAGGTGCACTATGAACGTGATGATCGGCTATCATATTTCGAATGATTTGATAACCTTTTGTGCTGTCATAGCCATAAGTAGCCAACACTTGTATAAGCTGGAACAGATGATTGTATAAGACTGCATGAGAGAATACAGATAACAAATCTTCAAATGAGTCAGTAATCAAACCTGTTGAATCATCGATATCTATATTTCTTTCGTATAATCTCACGCCACCAAAGTCTCTTATATAAATAGAGATAGGCATGCCGTCTTTAATAATGACAGTGCTATTTTGCATATGTGCTTCTAAACTAATACCTTCTTCAAGCAATAATCTATAAGTAGCTTCTAATAAATTATGTGTATACTCTGTTAAGAATAATTGAGTTGCAGAATTAAATGACATGTCTTGTGTTTGCATAATTGTTTCAATACATTCAATGAGTATAGGTTTTCTTGAAACAAAGCTATCAGTAATCAGACTGCCACTTACTAATTGGTGAGCACCTTTCTGTTCAGGTATACGACTTCTTAACATAAAGCTACATTTATTAGCGTGTGCCTGATTGATGTTTAAATAACTGCCTGCTAAATCTTTTTGAATATAGCTATTATCATAACCATTTGAACGATAAATGCCTTCCACAACATCACTGAGAATAATACCGTTACGTATAGAAGCGGGTGACACATTTCTTACTGCACTTGTCGCTTGTGCATTGACAGCAGTCTTAACGATGCAATTTAATTCTTGTGCTTCTAAAGTTCTAAAAGATAATAATGGATTACTTTCAACTGCTAAATCGAATAACGGAATCATGAACTGTTGTTCGAAACATGTTTCAAACTGTGGTAACAGAAAATGTTTCAATTGCCATTCATGAATAAACAGTAATGCATAGTTTTCAAATTTAATGCCATGTGCTTTACAATATGTATCAACTTTCTCTTTAAAAGTTTCTAATGCAGGTGATTGATAGATATTAATTTCATCTATAAAATCTTTATTGCACAATAGAGGAATGACATTCACCGTTTGTCTAAATTCTGGTGAAAACTTAATAACATCATCAATAGAGAATCCTAATTTTGTCTTAGTCATGGGATGAAAAGGATGTCCCTCAGTAACACTTTGTTCAAAAAAGACATCCGATATATTCTCTTGTTCAACAAACTCAAAAATATTTTGATAACGGTGACCATATTGTTGATGATCACGTTCGAATTGAATATAGCTCAAAGTGAGATTACGAATAGAGTCTTGAATTTCGTGTACTAAGCGTTCATCATCATAAATGACATCTTGATCAATATCTTCAAAATTTGATAATTGATCAATACGTCGTGTGATTTCACGGTATGCTTTCTCGTATAAAGTAGTTATTTCTTCTTCAGAAAAATCTTGAAAATATTGACGTATTTCTTGTATCTGTTCGTTATATACGATTTCCAAAAAGATCAACTTCCTTTTCAAATAATTTATATAGTGAGAATCATTCTCAATTATAGGAGGTTTGAACGGTTTGTCAATGATAGAACATAATAATAAAAAATCACGATAAATTATATAAAATTATTATTTTAATACTTTAGTTAGTCTAAAAAGATTAGAATATGATAAAGACAATTGAATGAACTATTGATTTTTTATCATTTCTGTTACTATGAAGAAAAGTATGTGTAAAGTGAATTATCATATATGAGATTGAATATAAGGGGATTTAGCGATGAATAAAGTAAAGTCTTTAATGCAAAAAATGGGTCATGTACAAAATAGAATTGTCTGGCTAAATAAACCTAAAATGGAAAAAGCTTTATCTGGATATACGTCCTCAGAAGTTCATTGTATAGAAGCTATCCATAATATAGAAAATCCAAATGTTAAAAAAATATCAGATGACTTATTTATGACACGAGGCGCAATAAGTAAATTAACGAAAAAACTCATTAAGAAAAATGCGATTACGGTATATCAAAAAGATGACAATAAAAAAGAAATATACTTTGAGTTAACAGCAGAAGGAAACCGAATATATAACAGTCATTTAGCATTGCATGATCAATTTTTAGAAAGAGACAAACCATTCTTTGATGATATAACAGAAGAAGAATTTGAAACATTGAATCGATTTTTTGATAAATATAGTGACTACTTAGATCAAGTCATTGAGAAAGAAAAAGCTTGAATAGAATGTAGATAAAAGCTGAGACATCCATGTCTCAGCTTTTTTGAATGGCATCTCTAAGGGACATTATTCGGGATTCTGTCTCTAACAAAATTTCTGCTTATATCATTTTTGTTGACTAGGAAACAAAACACTCTTATAATGTTTCTGTGGAAACAAAATATAAAGGAGTTAATTTATGTCTTCTCAACAATTAGAACGCATTCCTAAAAGCACAATGATAGCGGCATGGGCCATTGCTTTAGGTGCTATTATGCCCATGCTCGATTCAACAATGATTAATATTGCGATTGATGATTTAACGAAATACTTTGATACATCCCTTAATTTTATTCAATGGGGTGTTACGGGATATATTCTTGCTATGGCAGTTGCTGTGCCGTTTTCTGGTTGGTTAATGGACCATTTTGATGGTAAACGAGTATATATTAGTGCTGTCGTTACGTTTGGAATCATTTCAGTATTAACTGGATTAAGTCCAAATATCTTTTGCTTTATTCTATTTAGACTCATTCAAGGATTTAGTGCAGGTATCATTTCAACGCTGATGGCTACACTGCTTGTTAAGACAACCGGCCAAGATAAAATTGGTAGAGTTATGGCTATTGTAAGTATTCCTATGATACTTGGTCCTATATTAGGTCCAGTAGTTGGTGGGTTTATTATTCATTATGTCTCATGGCAATGGATATTTTATTTGAATATCATTGTCATGATCATTATCACACCAGTTATGATTAAACGATTACCATCATATGAACCTTTTAATAAAGGTAAGAAACTAGATTGGTTTGGCATAATTAATTTATCTTTAATCAGTATTACGTTAATTTACGGCATTACACATGCTACTGAAACAGCTTCATTTACAAATATTGAAACTGTGCTCGTGCTATTGGCGAGTATTATACTTATCATGATTTATTTGATATACAATCGAGTTCAGGATTATCAAACCGTATTACCAACTAATTTGTTTAAAAATCGTAACTATGCAGCTTCAAGTAGCGGCTTATTTCTAGCCAATTTAGCGATTATGGGACCGATGATTATTTTCCCACTGTTCTTTCAGAATTTTAAAGGTTTTAATACGATTGAAGCGGCTATTGCATTAATGCCTCAAGGAATTGGTATGTTATTAGCGAGACCTTTGATTGGTAAATTAACAGATCATTATGGTGCTAAAAAAGTGATATTGGTAAGTTTAATATTATCGATTGTTGCTTCAATACCATTTGTATTTGTAGACGGCAACACATCAATCATTATATTGAGTATGCTACTTTTATTACGAGGTATAAGTGTTGGTGGGATACTACTACCATTTACGACAAATACTTATGCAGATTTAAAAGACGAACAATTACCACAAGCAGGTATTACGATTAATATTGTAGAAAATATTGGATCTAGCTTCGGTTCCGCATTGATCGCTACAGTCGTCGCAACAATATCTATACACAATCATATAATGGCATTTCACATTGGGTTTCTAGTCCCAGCAATTGTATTTATATTATTGCTTATATGTTGGGCGACGATTCCTTCAAAAAGTGTGAAAGCATAAAAAGAGATGTTTCATATGAAACATCTCTTAGGGGATATCTTATTATTTATCAGTTTTACGTTTTCTGAAGAATAATAAACTACCTAATACTGCGAATAATGTACCGAATAATGTTGTAGTTATCACTTCATTTTCACCTGTATTTGGTAATTGTTTCTTATCATGCTTAGCATTTGATTGAGTTTTGTTCTGAGCATGAGATGTAGATACTTGAGTAGCAGTTACTTTCTTTTCAGTATTATTTATTTGAGTAGCTTTTACTGCTTGTTTAGTGTCGTCTACTTTAGGTTGTTCAGCTGGCTTAGCAGGTTCGTCTACTTTAGGTTGCTCAGCCGGTTTAGTAGTGTCGTCTACTTTAGGTTGTTCCGCCGATTTAGTAGGCTCGTCTACTTTAGGTTGCTCAGCAGGTTGAGTAGGCTCATCTACTTTAGGTTGTTCCGCCGGTTTAGAAGTATCGTCTACTTTAGGTTGTTCCGCCGGTTTAGAAGTATCGTCTACTTTAGGTTGTTCAGCCGGTTTAGAAGTGTCGTCGACTTTATGTTGCTCAGCCGGTTTAGTAGGTTCATCCGCTTTAGGTTGCTCAGCTGGCTTAGTAGGTTCATCCGCTTTAGGTTGCTCAGCTGGTTGAGTTGGATCTTCTACTTTACCGTCTTTATTAATAATAGACTGTATCCAGTTATAAATTTCATGTGTTATAGGAGTCATTAAAGTTCCATATTCATTGCCTGTTGTATCATAACTAAATACACCAATAACATCGTCAGTACCTTCAAGAATAATAGGACTTCCAGATTGTCCAGAATATCCGTACATCGATAATTCAACTGTTCCTTTAGGTTGTTTTTGAATGATAGTACCATCAACCCAATATTGGTCTATTGATTCTTCATTTAAATCAACTGGATAACCTTGTGATTCTATCTTTTTACCAAGCATTTCTTTCTTAAATGGTTTAATGTTATAAGGGTTTATTTCACTTATAGATTCTGGCATATCATTATGTGGTTCTACTTCAATAATTCCGATATCATAACGTTGCAATGGAGATTCAATGTATTGTGGCATAACATGCATTGCTTTAATTTTGTAGCGACCAAACTTTTCAAATTCACCATGTCTACCTGGTGAAACATACCCACCAGTTAAATATCCTCTTGGGTAATTATTACTATAAATAACATGACCTGCTGTTAGGATATAATTTTCTCCAATAACTAATCCAGTACCATTAGCATGTTTTAAGTTTTCGATTTGACCTTTATAATTACCATTTTCCACATAAATATAAGCAGTTCTGTTACGGACCTCATAGTTTTCTAATTTTCTACGAGTATCAATTAAAGCACCATCCTCATCAAAGTGAGGGTCTTTTGAAGTATCATATCGGAAATTAGGATCTGTGAAATATGCATCTTCTTTTTCTTCTTCGGCAGTAAGTGCTGTCGGAGTAGGTTGTGCTGTTGCATTATTTTCTGTTGAAGTAGGTGCAGGTTGAGTTGTATCTTCTTTAGTACTTGATGTTGTATTACTTGTAGTATTTTCAGTTACATTATGCTCAGAAGGTGATGCTGTTGGCTCACTATTAGCTTCGTTAGCAGCATTACTATCTGTTTCTTTGTTTGCTTCAACTGAATTTGTCGCTTCATTTGTATTTGTTGAATTGTCTTTATTCTCTATATTATTTGATTCATTTGAAGTATGTGTTTCTTCATGAGCTACAGCTGCGTTTGACTCAGTTGATGCATTGTTCTCGCTGGCATGAGTGACAGTTGGATGAGATAAGAAAAATACACCTGCGATAATAACAGGTAACTTTACTAATCCCGTTCTAAAGTTGATAAAGTTTTTATTCATGTAAAACTTCCTTTCTTGGATGATACCCATAATATACAAAAATTTCCATGCTAGCGCAATACGAAATGATTATTATTCTCAATTATTTTAGAAATATTTTACAAATTTGTGAATGAAGGTAGGAGAGGTGTGAAAGAAAGGTATAACTAGCAACATAGAACCCCCGAATATTGCAAGACGCGTATGACTAGCAACATAGGAGGCCCGAATATTGCAAGACGAGGATGTCTAGCAACATAGAAGGCGCGAATATTGCAAGACGAGGATGTCTAGCAACATAGAAGCCGTGAATATTGCAAGACGCGTATGACTAGCAACATAGAAGCTGTGAATATTGCAAGACGGGCACGACTAGCAACATAGGAGCTGCGAATATTGCAAGACGAGCATGACTAGCAACATAGGAGCTGCGAATATTGCAAGACACGACTGACTAGCAACATAGAAGCCCCGAATATTGCAAGACGGGCATGACTAGCAACATAGAACCTCCGAATATTGCAAGACGAGGATATCTAGCAACATTTGGGGCATTTTTACACTCTATTTCAATATCCTATTCCAACGCGTGATTGGATATATTCGTCAGACGATATTTGATTGTAAACGAAGTCTGCTGTGTCTGGGACAGATATTTTTACAGCATTCTCTGGTAAGTAGTTTCGTTCGACTCTGTATTCTCCGATTCTTTCGCCATCTGGTAAATAGGTTGGACATACGATTGTCCAATCTAAATCTGAATCTTTAAGTATTGTATAAACTTTATGATGTTCTTCTGCTGCGCGGGTTGTTCGTCTTTTTGATTCGTTTGATTGATAGCGCAATAAATTCTTGTCAGTTCGGCTTTGTAATATACCAGCAGTACCTACTGTAATGATGCGTTTAATGCCTTGTTGTGACATTGTATCTATAATTAATGGCATAGCTTCTGATAATGTAGTGGAGCCATCTGTACTTAATGCACTTACACTAATGTCATTACCTTCAGCTGCTTTTTGAATATCATTTGGATTTAATACATTTCCTTCGATTAGTCTCACAGATTGATGATCGACATTTAATTTATTTTTATCACGAACGAGTACGGTTACGTCATGACCGTCCGATAGTGCATGTGTTAATACTTCTTGTCCAACTCTGCCTGTAGCACCTAAAATTAATATTTTCATTTGTATTGCTCCTTTTAAAAAAGTTCTTATTTTAATGATAGACAATTTCGGGTATATATACTAGACATCAAACTTTTGAAAAGGTGGTTCTGTATGAAAATAAGTAAAATATTAAAATACGTTGGTATCATTTCAGCACCGTTAGTTGGTGGTAGACTAATCGGTAAATATGCTGTTCAAAATGCACGTAAAGATTATTCTAAAAATAAAAAACCACCATTTTCACCACCGGGTTATATATTCCCAATTGTATGGCCGATATTATATTTAAGCATGGGTATCGCACATTCGATTATAACGAAAGAACGCGCAGCTAAATCAACACAGACAGCTTATTATAGTCAATTAGGTTTAAATTACTTATGGTCAATACTGTATTTCAAATATAAATTAAGAGGCACAGCGCTGATTGAAAGTTATGTATTATTGAGCGCAGTCATATTAACAACTGTTCAATTTTATAAAGTGAATAAGACAGCAGGATTATTATTAATCCCGTATGTTTGCTGGTCTGCTTATGCCTCATATTTAACAACAGGTAATTGGGCACTTAATAAAGATAACCCGAGATATACGGAGAAATAGGGAATACACCTAGTAGGAAAAATACAATTAAGCATATATTTTAAGCGGGATTACTCAATAGAGTACCCGCTTAAAATATGTCTGTATAAAAAATAAAATCATAACGATTGCCTTGATTGTCTGAGCAGTCGTTATGACGGTATATAGCGAATTATTCTGAAGATTGAGCTTCCAACTTTTCTAGGATGCCTTTAATAATTTCTTTCTCATCTGATAAATTAAACTCTTCAGATGAGATTTTTTGGCTAATAGACTGTGAAACATATAACAAATCATCACTAATATCTTCATAATAGCCTTTCCCGTTGTTGTTAACCATGGTTCTACCTCTTTCTCTAGTATAGCTATATATGTAATACCCAGAAAATATAAAATAATAACAAAAAAAGTAATTTAATTATTGGAAATACAAAATAATAATTAATTTGTTTACTTTCTGAAACAAATTATACACAAAAAGAATGGTTTTGAAAATCAATTAAAGTTAATGTGTTTTTTGGTTTTGCGGAACTTTTTGTAAATGATTAACCAATAAAAAAAACACACCATATCCTAATTGATATGGCGCGTTATTATAAGTTTTTATGAATTATCAGCATTGGACTGATTCATTAATATTTTAATATGTTGATCAAATTCTTTAATGATATTCTCAGGTGTAACGTTATTTTGTACAAATGATTTTCTATAAAGCCATCCGTATACAAACATATTAATAAATAGAATAAAATCTTCACGATTTATATTGAATTCACTATTTTTATGGATATCTACTAATTTACTGTTAAATACGACTGCAAGTTCTTTATTATGCTCTAAAATCATCTCTGTAAAGTTGGATGGTGCAAATGATAATTGAATGTAGAATTTTACTAAGTACTCTGAATCATAAATATATTCTTGAAAAAACTTTGTGAGTTCTTCATGAGCATTATGAGGTTGTGTATCAATACTTTTGATTAATTTCATACCTTTATTCATACATCTTTCAATACATTGTTCATACAATTCATCTTTACTTTTGAAATAGTTATATAAACTTGCTTTTTTAATACCTAATTCATTGGCAATATTATTTAGTGATGTTCCATAATAGCCCATTTCAGAAAAGGTTCTCATACTTATTTGAATGAGTTTCTCAGATGTATTATTCACTTCATTTGCCTCCTTTACTTCCTATGAATAACTATACAGGAAAATACACTAAAAATCACTCGTAAAAACGTTTACATTTCACACAATAAATTACGCATTGCCTTTTTCTCTGAAAATGATATACTATTTTTACAAACTACCGTTCGTTAGGGAGAGGGATTATGGAACTTTTATTGTTATTTTTTATCGTTTATCCAATTGCTATGTCGATTTTTTGGATAATCGGGACTTTGATTTACTATGTTTTTATTGAAAGAAAGTTGAAAGCTAAGCATATTAATTATCAACCACAAGAAGGGATTTCATTTATTATCGCTTGTTACAACGAAGCGAGTACCATTGCAGAAACGATTAAGAATTTAAATGACCTCTCATATCCGATCAAAGAGATTATTGCTGTTAATGATGGGAGCTCGGATAATACAAAGGCAGAATTATTAAGACTTAAACAAGCGTACAAAATTAAGTTTATTAATTTAGAGGAAAATAGGGGTAAAGCAAATGCGTTAAATATTGCAGCTCAATATGCTCAATATCCATATTTGATGTGTGTGGATGCAGATACGATTATCGACGATGATGCACCGTACTATATGGTGGAAAGTTTGGTTGATGATCCAACAATTGGAGCAGTAACAGGGAACCCACGTATTAGAAATAAATCTACTTTACTAGGGAAAATTCAAACAATCGAATATGCAAGCATGATAGGCAGTATTAAGAGAGCACAAACGATTAACGGATTTGTTAATACGATATCTGGTGTGTTTACGTTATTTAATAAACAAGCACTAGAGAAGAATCAATATTGGGATACGGACATGATTACTGAAGATATTGCCGTGTCATGGAAGTTTCATTTATCAGGATACAAAATAAAATATGAACCGAGAGCGTTATGTTGGATGCTTGTGCCTGAAACATTTAAGGGGTTATGGAAACAAAGGGTAAGATGGTCCCAAGGTGGACATGAAGTGATTTTAAGAGATTTTAAGAACATGTTTAAAGTAAGAAACGTTTCATTATGGTTGTTATTTATTGAACAAATTCTTTCTGTAATATGGGTATATGGCATAGTTGTTATCTTATGTTACACACTACTTCGATTAAACTTCTTGGATTACTACTTCTATAATTATCAATTAAATATCTTCTTAATATCAGCATTCTTACTGACGTTTATTAACATTATTCAATTTACTATTTCTTTATTAATTGATAGTAGATATGAAAGAAAAAATAATTTATTTCTTATATTTTTAAGTTGGTATCCAACTTTTTATTGGTTAATCAATGCGATTGTCGTCGTAGTTGCATTTCCAAAAGCACTTAAAAGAAAAAAAGGAGCGTTTGCTACATGGACAAGTCCAGACAGAGGGAACATAAAAGAGTAGAATCAAATTTAAATATTTTTAGAGAGTCAATCGTATTTATAGCATCATCAATATTATGGCTATATTGCATAACAGTATTATTTGTAATGGTAGGTTCGTTATTACCGATAGACAATCATTTTATACAAATTGTAAGAGTAATATTGAATCTTGAGAAAGGTGATATTGTCTCGATTTTTAATTATTTTGTGATTGGGTCAATCATTATTGCAGTATATCTGATGATTACGTTTCTATTCAACGTTAGAAGAAAGAGAGCTGTACCACATGAGAATTATTAAGATGAGTCTTAAGTGGTCGATGATGATAGCTTTGATATTATTCATGTTCATTTCTAGTGATCAAGCAGCACTTGCTAAGAAACAAAAAACACTTGGTGGGGAGAAAAATGGATGTCTTGCATTAAACTATCACCGCGTACGAGAAGACACATGGATAGATAAATTGCTATCAGCATTCTCAAATAGTAAAGAATTGAAAATTTATAGTGTCACTGACACGCAATTCGAATCTCATATTAAATGGTTAAAAGAAAAGAATGCTCAATTTTTATCTTTAGATGAATTCATTCATTACAAAGAAAAAGGTAAGTTCCCTAAAAATTGTGTGTGGTTAAATTTTGATGATATGGATCAAAGTATTTATGAAAATGCCTTTCCAATAATGAAAAAATACGATGTCCAAGGAACGGGCTTTGTAATAACGGATCATGTAGGGGACCCTGATTTTCATAATATTCGTATGTCACCTAAAAAAGAATTACTCAAAATGAAGAATAGTGGTCTATGGGATTTTGCATCGCATACACATGATATGCATACTATGAAAAAAGAAAAATCAAAATTTGTATCATATGCTGAAAAGGGGAACATTAAACAGGATATCGATAAAAGTACGAACTATATTAAAGATGAACTAGATGGAAATGAACAAGCGATCGCATATCCGTACGGTCAAGCAAACGATAAATTAATTAAACAACTTGATCACGATACATCAATCAAGTATGGATTTACATTGGAAGAAAAAGCAGTTGTTCCAGATAGTGATAATTTTTACATTCCAAGAGTTATGGTAAGTGATGACGCTTTTAACAAGCTTGTTAAGAAATGGGAAGGATTTAATCATGAGTAAAGGAAGATATATTGAATTTATATATTTAAGAACATTTTTATGTTTATTAATTGTACTAACACATGTTTTTACCGAGTTTACAAATACAAATGAACCTGATAATTTACAATTACAAGTCTTATATTGGATCAGAATGATCTTAATTATCGGGACACCTTCATTTATTATATTGTCTCAACTATTAACGACACTAAATTATAATGATAAATTAAAAACAGGCTATTTAAGAACAAGGCTAAAATATATATTATTACCATACTTAATTATGGGTGCTTTCTATAGTTATTCTGAATCACTTAAATTAAATGATTCATTCTTAACGCAATACACAGAAAATGTTATTCAAGGTAATTGGTATGGATACTTTATTGTAATCATTATTCAGTTCTTCTTGTTAAATTGGATTATCTATCGAATAAACGCAAAAATACTTTTTTCAAAATGGAGTCTTATCATTTCGTTTATGATCAATACAATCTATTTGTATAGCTACCAAAATGTTGGACCTGTTAGAGAATTTATAAGTCACTATTATCCATTTAGTCCTGAAACATTTATAATTGGTTGGTTATTTTATTACTTTTTAGGTTCTTACGTAGGTCATAATTATCAAGCTATTAAAGCTTTCGTATCGAAATACATCGCTTTAATTGTATTTTTAGCTATCGCTGCATACATAGCTTTTGTATTTGTAGGAGAACATGATTATTGGATGGTTAGTAGTATGGACTATCGTATTTTATTATATATTACTTTTGCATTTTTAATTTTAATTAACTTTAGCACACAGTTTGATGAATTTATGTTTAGTTCTGTTGAATTGATTAGTAGATATTCATTTTTTGTTTATTTACTACATCCGATTATATTGGAATATATGTTCCAATATACAAGTATATTTGAAGAACAAACATTCATCTTTATTCCAATATCTTTACTGTTTATTGTGGGATGTTGTCTCGGGATTGGAATTTTATTAAGAGAATTTCAAATTTTTAAATACGTAATGGGCAGACAACCTTATAACAAATAAATATTTAAATAAAAAAGCAAGTTATCTCATAAACGAGGTAACTTGCTTTTATTTATATTATGCTGTTTTGTATGATGATTTCTTAAATTGATATACGATGAAACCTATAATAAATCCGACAACGGCTGGTAATACCCAACCCATTCCAATCGTGAAGAACGGTAAGAATTTTTCGCCAAAAGTGATAACTGCATGTGCAAAACTTGTATTTGCGATGAATTCAGGACTTGCTTTAATACCATCAACAAATGAAGCAATCATTGTAAAGTATGTCGTAAATTGATAAACAATTTTTGAATGATTAAAGAATGAACTGAATAATGTTAGCAAAATAATTGTTATTGCTAATGGATATAAAAACATTAATACTGGTGTAGAGTATTCAATGATTTTTGTTAAACCAACATTAGCAAATATACATGAAATAATACTTACAACTGTTGCAAACATTAAATAGTTTTGCTTTGGAAATAGTTCAGTAAATGTTTCTGAAAAGGCTGTGATTAAGCCTATAGCAGTCTTTAAACAAGCTACGATAATGATTAGAGATAGTAATATGATGCCGTAATCACCTAAATAATATCGTGCGATTTGAGCTAAAGCTATGCCACCATTTTCACTCGCTTTGAAATGACCTAAACTCATCGTACCCATAAATGCTAATAAACTATAAATAATACCCATTAAAATAATGCTAATCGTACCTGATTTAAATGTTTCTTTCGCAATATGATTTGGGTTTGTAATTCCTAACTTTTTAATAGTTGATACGATGATAATACCGAATGCCAGTGCAGCTAAAGCATCTAACGTATTATAACCATCAATGAAACCTTTTAATAACGCGCTATTTTCATAATCAGGACTTATATTAGCATTTGATACTTGTCCAATTGGATTAATAAACGCTAATAAAATCAATAAGCCTAAAAGGACTAAAAATACAGGATTTAAAAATTTACCGATATATTCTAGAATTTTTGAAGGTTTTTTTGAGAAAAACCAAGCAACTAAGAAGAATAAAATACTAAATATCGATAAATATAATGTGACAGATGAATCTGAAATAAACGGTGTAAATGCAATTTCAAACGATGTCGTCGCAAGTCTAGGTAACGCATAGAACGGTCCGATTACAAGATAAAGTAATATTGTGAAGATATAAGCGTATTTGCGATTCACACGTGTCGTTACCTCGAAAATTCCATTCGTTTTAGAAATACCAATTGCGATAATACCTAAGAACGGTAAACCAATCGCAGTAATTAAGAAACCAATATTGGCCGTTAAAACATTCGATCCCGCCAATTGACCTAAATGAATAGGGAAGATTAAATTACCCGCTCCAAAAAATAAGCCAAAAAGTAAGGATCCAATATATATATTTTCTTTAAAAGTCAGTTTGTTTTTCATGATGATAAATTTCTCCTATTTTTTTAATCAACTTCACTATCTTAATGCGTATTGTAAGAAGATGTCAAATGGGTATTCGGGATAAACAAAGAAAGAGCCTAGAACAACGATGAATGTTGTTCTAGGCTCTTTTATGATTTTATTGTGGCGCTAACGATCAAGACTCAAAAACAAGATCGTTAGAAATTCTAACGTTCAAGAAAGTGAAACAAGATCGTTAGCGGACTGAATCATAGGTGAAATATAGTGATTTTACACTAAATGAGATATCTAACGATCAAGACTCGAAAACAAGATCGTTAGAAATTCTAACGTTCAAGAAAGTGAAACAAGATCGTTAGCGCACTGAATCATAGGTGGAAATAGTGATTTTACTCTAAATGAGCTATCTAACGATCAAGACTCAAAAACAAGATCGTTAGAAATTCTAACGTTCAAGAAAGTGAAACTAGATCGTTAGCCCACCGAACTCCACCGAAATCCACCCAATCTCACCAAATTTCTAGCTATTTCTCATCTCATACAGTAATCCTTGTGCTGCTTCTAGGTTTGGCTTATCCATATTTTTTAGTGCTTCTGTTATAAGTTGGATTTCATTACCTTTTGCACCGATTTTAATTGCTAATGATTTATAGTGTAGATTCATATGACCTTGCTGTATGCCTTCTGATACGAGTGCACGACATGCTGAAAAGTTCTGTGCTAGTCCGACTGCTGCTACAATGTGTGCTAATTCTTGTGCTGTTTTAACGCCTAGTAAGTCTAACGTAACTTTAGATATAGGTAAGAGGTCTATGCTTCCGCCAATAATGCCAAGTGTTAATGGTAATTCTATAGCACCTATTAAGAATTGGTTATCTCTATCATATTTCCAAGTTGTTAAACTTCTATATTGTCCGTCTTTACTCGCATAAGCATGAGCACCTGCTTCTACGCTTCTTGTATCATTGCCTGAAGCTAATACAACGGAGCTAATACCATTCATAACACCTTTGTTATGCGTGACTGCTCTATATGGGTCGATGTGCGCTAATACAGATGCTCTTTCCATACGGTGTGCGACTTCTGCACCACTTACATCACCTTTATCCAAATCTGAAACGGCAATTTTACCTTCAATGCGAATCACAGATGTTGTTGAATAGTTTGAAAGGATACTCATTAATACGTTTGTATCACTTAATTGCGTTTCTAAATAATGCGCAATACCTTCAAGAATCGTATTGATAATATTAGCACCCATTGCATCTCGAGTATCGATATGAACTTTTAAAGAAAGCATGCCTTCTTCAGGAAATTCATCCGTTTCGATTTTACGGTAACCGCCACCTCTTTTAAGGATAGAAGGGTAGACTTGATCGGCTACTTGGTGAATATCTGATTCTAAATTTAATATATCCTTAGATAGTTGAGCAGTATCTGTAACATTATCAAATACGATTTGACCTAATTTAATATTGTCACTTTGAACGACTTTAAGACCACCAGATTTGTTGAAAAGTTTAGAACCGAAACTTGCTGCTGCGACTACTGAAGGCTCTTCAACCATCATAGGTACAGCGTATGCTTTATCTTCTACTATAATTTCAGGTAAGACACCTACTGGTAGGGTACCTTGACCAATGACATTTTCGATTAAATTCTCTAAAAGTTCTTTATCTATTTCTGAATTATTGAGTAATATTTGCTCAGATTCTTCTTTAATCCAACCATGATCTTTTAATTGTTGAATTTTCTCAGGTCGTGATAAATGTCTGAAGTCTTTCGTTAAAGGTTTCATTAAAGTCCTACTCCTTTTTCTATCATTAATGCTATGCCTAAGCCACCACCGATACAAGCAGTCGCGATACCTGTTTGCTTATCTTCTTGTTTTAAGGCATGTGCAAGCGTTGTAACTAATCTTGAGCCAGTTGAGCCTAGTGGATGACCTAAAGCAATCGCGCCACCATAAATGTTAAATTTCTCATCTGGAATGTTCAGATTCTTTTTAACAGGAATACTTTGTGCTGAGAATGCTTCTGTCATCTCAACTAAATCGATATCTTGAATTGTCTTTCCAGTCTTGTTTAATAGTGATTCTACAGCATAGAAAGGTGCATAACCCATGTATAATGGATCACAGCCGATTTCAGCGTGTTGTCCGACAGTTGCTAAGATTGTGTAGCCGTGTTCTTTCGCATATGATTCGCTCATTAAAATTAAAGCAGAACCACCGTCACTTAAAGCTGAAGCGTTACCCGCAGTCACTGTACCATCTTCTTTGAAAATAGTTTTTAATGTTGCAAGGTCTTCCATTGTACTTTCTGGTCTAATTAATTCATCTGAAGTCATTGTTTCACCATTAACATCTTCTAATGAAACGATTTCTTCGTTAAATTTACCAGCTTTAGTTGCTTTATCAGATTTTAAGTGTGAATTTAAAGCAAACGCATCTTGTTCTTCACGTGTTACATCATATTTAGTTGCAATTGCTTCTGCAGTTAGGCCCATCGCCATATTATGAAAGACGTCTGTTAAACCATCATGCATGAAACTTTTAACAGGTGCGTCGCCTTTTTTAAGAATAAGGTCTGGTGTGTTTGTCATACTTTCAACGCCACCAACAGCAACAACATTTGCTTCACCAAGTTGAATAAGTTGTTTCCCTAAGATGATAGATTTAAGTCCTGATCCACAAACTTCGTTTACTGTCATACCAGGTGTTTCGTATGGTAAACCAGCATTTACAGCAATTTGTCTAGCAGCATTTTGTCCCGTACCTGCTTGAACAACGTTACCGAAAATAACATTCTCGATATCTTTAGGATCTAGTTGAATTTTATTAATTGCAGATTTTAAAGCAGCAGTCCCTAATTCTACTGCAGAGTAGTTACTCAACCTTCCTCTGAATTTTCCTACAGGTGTTCTTTGAGCACTTACGATTACAACTTTATTCATATTTAATGTTCTCCTTAAAAATTTATTTATTAATAATTGTCAATATTTAATGTAGTTTGATATCATTCAATATATAAAATAACATATTGAGAGGAAATTATTATGGCAATAGGTATTGATAAATTAGATTTTTACATCCCAAGTTTTTATGTAAGTATGGAAGATTTGGCAAATGCTCGTGGAGTAGATCCAAATAAATTTAAAATTGGTATCGGACAAAATAAAATGGCCGTTAATCCAGTGAGCCAAGATATTATATCAATGGGTATTAACGCAGCTCAAGATATTTTATCTGAACAAGATAAAAAAGATATCGACATGGTGATCGTAGCGACTGAATCGGGCGTTGATCACTCTAAAGCAGCATCAATAGAGATTCATAACCAATTAAATATTCAACCATTTGCACGTTGTATTGAAATGAAAGAAGCTTGTTACTCAGCTACAGCAGCTATCCAACTTGCTAAAGATTTCTTATCAAACAACCCAAACAAGAAAGTACTTGTAATTGCATCTGATATCGCACGTTACGGATTAAATTCAGGTGGCGAACCTACACAAGGTGCAGGAGCAGTCGCTTTATTATTAAGTCATAATCCTAGAATTTTAGAATTAAATGACGATAGCGTTGCATATACTAATAACGTATATGATTTCTGGAGACCAACATCTGAAAAATATCCTGTCGTAGATGGTGCTTTATCTAAAGATGCATACATTGAATCATTCAACACAGTATGGAATGAATACGCTAAACGTACAGGTCATGAAGTAAATGATTTTGAATCATTCTGTTTCCACGTTCCATTTACTAAAATGGGCGAAAAAGCCTTCAAGACTATTTTAAACGAAAACGTAGAAGATTCAATTAAAAACAGATTAATGGATGCATATCAAGATTCTGTATTATGGAATAGAGACGTAGGAAATATTTATACAGGCTCATTGTATTTAAGTTTAATCTCTTTATTACAAAACCATACATTCCAAGCAGGACAAAAAGTATGTCTATTTAGTTATGGTTCAGGCGCAGTAGGTGAAATATTTAGTGGTTCAATCGTAGAAGGTTATGATAAAGCACTAGATAAAGAAAAACACTTAGACATGCTTGCATCAAGAGAACAATTATCTGTAGAAGAATACGAAACATTCTTTAATAGATTTGATAACCAAGAATTCGACTTCGATCGCGAACTTAGACAAGACCCATATTCAAAAGTATACTTACACAGTATCGCAGATCACATTAGAACATATAAAACAGAAGAATAATGAATGAAGCCTAGGACAAGACGTCCTAGGCTTTTGAATTTTGTATTAAACTTTTTCAATATATTGATCTTCGTGTTCGACATCTTTACCGACTGGTTCCCACTTAATATAAGTTGTAATGATAAGTCCAATTATAGGTACTAATGCTAATAGCAGCATTGTCTTATTCAATCCTAAATTAGCTAATATAATTGGGAAAATAAATGTACCAAACATACTACCAAATCTACTTACGGATTCTACAAAGCCTGTTCCTTTACCTCGTAGGATTGTAGGGTATGATAGGGCGGCAATTGCTTTCCCTTGAGTTCCTGGTCCACCTGAATGTCCAAATAAGAAGAATGCCACCATTAACGCAATTAACCATGTATAGGTATGTCCATAAAATAAACCTATAATAATCATGGCTGTACCGACAATACTAAACCCAGCGATTGTTAACTTACGTGCACCGTATTTTGTTGTGAGTAATGCACCAGTTAAACCACCAATGATACCCGCGATATTAATGAGTGCAGTACCTGATAGAGATTCGATTTTGTTCTCTCCAATAATATAAATTGCGATTAAAGGAATATACAGCCCGATTGCGTAGTACTGCATACCTTGTAATGTCGCAATGGAAGTCGCTAATATTGTTCTTTTTCGATAGCGTTTATTAAATAACGTACGTAAAGGATTTTTAACTTCTGTTTTACTAAATGATTCATTTTCACCTTTATTGGGCTCGATATTCACATTGATGTTGTAGTTCTTCTCGAGTTCTTTACTCGCTTCTGTTAAAGTTTTATTTTTCATTGACCATGATGGACTTTCGCTTAAATAAAATAATCTTAATACGAGTATAATCGTTGCGAACAATGCACCGAGAGCTACAGAATAACGCCATAACCAAGCACCAGTTCCAAGAGAATATAACAAAATAACGATAAGTGCCGAAGATACAACGGCGATATACCAAACAACTTGCCAATAGTTGACGTTACGGCCTTTATCTTTTTTATTACTGATTTCTGCTATAAATGTAAAAGCAACTGGGCTATCCATACCAATCGCAAAGCCCATTAATAATCTGAAACATAATAAAATAGCTGGTGCAGGTGATAACGCGGCACCAATCGCCCCGATGATTAAAGAGATAAGTGAGATAGATAGAATCAATTTACGACCTAATTTATCGGCGTAAAATCCACCAATCGCAGCACCAAATAATGCACCGAATGGCATTGCTGTCATAATAAATGATAAGTAAGTTGGAGAAAGTTTGAATTCTTGCGTAAGTTGATCAGTCGCTGTACCTAATATTGTTAAATCATAAGCATCTAAAAATATTGTACCTAATACGATAATCAATAATAGTGACGTACGCTTTGTCGTCTTCCGTTCGTTCACATAATCGATAATATCCTGTTTCGTATGTATTGTAATTGTTTCACTAGCCATAACCATACCCTCCTAAAAATAAGTTACACATTTTGTTGGCAATAAACAGACCATTAATGTGATAATACAGTTATGCTGATTCTACGGATGTTTGTTGTAAATATATACCCTAAGAATCAAAAAATTAACAAATTAAAAATAAAAAACGCAAGGAGAGGTAATATGTTAACAATATATGGACATAGAGGATTACCTAGTAAAGCTCCAGAAAATACAATAGCATCTTTTAAAGCGGCTTCAGAAATAGAAGGCGTAAATTGGCTAGAATTAGATGTAGGTATTACAAAAGATGAACAATTAATCATCATTCATGATGACTATTTAGACCGTACAACAAGTATGTCCGGGGAAATAACAGCATTAAACTATGAAGAATTAAAAGAAGCATCAGCAGGATCATGGTATGGTGAAAAATTTAAAGATGAACACTTACCAACATTCGATGATGTTATAGAAATAGCGAATGAATATAACATGAACTTAAACGTAGAATTAAAAGGCGTCACTGGACCGAATGGACTGGCCCTATCTAAAAGTATGGTAAAACAAGTTAAAGAAAAATTAGCAAACTTAAATCAAAATCAAGAAGTACTCATATCAAGTTTTAACGTTGTACTCGTTAAACTAGCAGAAGAAATCATGCCAGAATATAAAAGAGCCGTCATCTTCCATACAACAGGATTCAAAGAAGACTGGAGAACATTGTTAGACTATTGCAATGCGAAGATAGTGAATACAGAAGATGCCAAACTCACAAAAGCAAAAGTAAGAATGGTCAAAGAAGCGGGTTATGAATTAAACGTTTGGACCGTAAACAAACCAGCACGCGCAAACCAATTAGCAAACTGGGGCGTTGATGGCATATTCACAGACAGCGCAGATAAAATGGTGCATTTGTCTGAGTAGGAGAGACTATAAAAATATAATCTTTTAAACACTAGGTTGTTCAAATAGAATAACCTAGTGTTTTTTGTTTGTAATATGTAAAAAAGCATATTGATAATTTATTCCAAATGATAAAATAATTTCAAGAGTAGTAAATGAAAAACAATAAACGGGAGAAAAAGTATGAAAAATTTTTTTGTTTTAGTTTGCTTATTATTGATTGTTTCTGGCTGTGAGAAATTAAACAATCATCAAGAAACGATAACTGTTTATTCTCCGTATCCTAGAGAATTAATACGTTCTTTATTAAATGACTTTGAGCAAACTGAAAATGTTAAAGTTGAACTAAAGCAGGGTTCTACACAAGTATTATTAAGGGAAATACATCAATCAGATGAAGATGAACTAGGGGATATTGTGGTTGGTGGTGTTTTGTCAGAAATGATTGAACATCCAGATGATTTTGAAGTATACGAATCGAAAAATCAGAAGTATATGAAATATGCTAAACAAAAAGTTCCGTATGTATCAGATTTCATATTAATGCCAACTACGATTGTTGTGAACGAAGACTTAATAGGAAATATTAAAGTTAGAGGTTATAAAGACTTACATGCAGATGAATTGAAAGGTAAAGTGGTCTATTCTAATCCTCTAGAAACAACGACGGGATATCAGCATATGAAAGCTATTGAAAGTATCAACCATGATGTTGATGACGTAAAAGATTTTATGTCTTCTGCAAATAAAGTCGATAAATCTTCTAAAGTTATTCAAGAAGTAGCAAAAGGTAAATATTATGCTGGTTTAAGTTATGAATCGGATGCTAAAGCTTATATTAATAAAGGTTATCCTTTGAAAATGATTTATCCAAGTGAAGGTACAATGTTGAATCATGACGGCATCGCACTTGTAAAAAAAGAAAATATTAATCCGAAAAGTAAAAAACTGATTAATTATTTACAAAGTAAAAAGGTTCAACAAAAAATTGCAGATGAGTATAAAATTCAGTCCGGTAGAAAAGATGTTTTTAATCAAAATAAGCAAGTTGCAGCAAAGTTCAGGGAAATACCTGTTATTAAAGATGAAGATATTAGTCATCTAACTAGAAAGCAATTTTTGGAGTTGATTCAATGATACCAACTAAACCTTATCAACGTATGATTAGAAAATCTTTATTTATCACTACTATACTACCGGCATTTTTAATTATATTAATAGGGTTTGCAACATTTTTAGGCGTATACAGAATACTTGAAATGAATAGTTTGAAGCATAATATAGTTGAAAGTAAAGATATTGTCACGTCATTAAATCAAAAAGTTACAAAAGCCATTAAGAATGATAAACACAAATTTGAATCTTTAAATCCTAAGAATGATCAAGATAAAACAGAAATACGTCGTCTCATTAATGACTCGATTCACATAAAAGATGCTTCTATGATTTATATATTAGAAAATCATGATATAAAAATGACGAATAATTATGAAGATAAAAATTTATCGAATTTACTTCGCATAAAGAGTCAAAATATACAGTTTAACAATGGTTATTATAAACTTTCAATATACATAGAAGAACAACCTTATTTGAATCAATTGCATTATAAAAATAATCAACATTTATTATTAGTAGATAGTTATGATAATGTCTTGTATTCAAATTATGAAAAGATCCCGTCAAACTATAAAGTCACATTATCTAAATTTGGCTATGTTTATAAAAGTGAATATATACCTGAGTTAAATGCACACATTGTTTTATTAAAAGATATACATGAAATATTGAATGACGGTTTTAAATTATTATCAATTATGTTGTTAACATTCGTCATTTTAACTATATTTGGTTACATTTCTTCTAGTAAAATTTCTCAAGTTCAAACGCGAGATATAGAATCAATTATTAAGCGAATTAAATACGCAAAAGAAAGAAAACTAGGTACATATGAACCTTTATCACGTACAAGTGAACTAGAAGAAATTAATAAGTATGTTTATGATTTGTTTGAATCCAATGAAGCATTAATTCATTCAATTGAAGATACAGAAAAATCATTGAGAGAAATTCAACTTAAAGAAATAGAAAGACAATTTCACCCGCATTTTTTATTCAATACAATGCAAACGATACAATATCTTGTAAGTACTTCTCCGAACAAGGCGGAAGAAATTTTGCAACAATTATCAGAAATGCTGAGATATTCATTAAGAGTTAAGTCTGATAATGTACTTGTTAAAGATGAACTCCTATATATAAAGAAATATATCTCTATTCAAAATGTAAGATTTGACGACAAAATAAAATTATTAATCGATGTACCTTCTGATATTAAAGAAATGAAAATCGATAAAATGTGTATATTTCCATTTATAGAAAATGCGATCAAACATAATGAACGTGAACATGATTTAACAATTAATATTCGAATAAGAGAAAACGCGCATCATCTTCTTATTATTGTTAAAGATGATGGGGATGGCATGTCAAAAGAACAACTAAGATTAACGCGAGAAAATTTAAATCTTTCTGTTTATGAAACAACACATTTAGGATTAAACCATTTAAATCATAAATTAATATTGAAGTATGGTTTAAGATCAAAAATAAAAATTTATTCAATTGAAAATAAAGGCACAATGATTGCTCTAAGAATTCCTAAAGGTAGGTGAGTATTATGCATACAGTTATTATTTGTGATGATGAAAGAATTATAAGAGAAGGTTTGAAGTCTTCTATACAATGGTCTGATTATAATTTCAATGAAGTATTGTTAGCAAAAGACGGAGAAGAGGCACTGGAATTAATACATCTCAATCATCCACTACTCGTAATTATTGATATTAGAATGCCTAAGATGAATGGTATACAATTACTAGAGAACATTAAAGACATTTCTTGTGAGAAAATTATTTTATCTAGTTATGACGATTACGAATATATGAAAGCAGGCATTCAGCATAAAGTAACAGATTATTTACTTAAACCTATTAATCAACAAGAATTAAAACAAATACTCAATAAGATTTATGAAAAGTATGATGATCAAGAAGAAAAAGTAGATATAGAAGTGTTCAAACCTTTAAAAGAGGTTGATTATGATGACTATTATGTAAATAAAATCATTCAATATATCCGTAAACATTATCATGATAAACAATCAGTGAAAGAAATGCTTAGTCAATTTGACGCAAGTGAAAGCTATCTTATGAGGATTTTTAAACAAGAAGTAGGTATTACAATATTAGATTACTTAAATAGATATAGAGTATTTAAATCCCTTCATCTACTAGAACACCATTATAAACATTATGAAGTAGCTGACATGGTAGGATTTTCAGAATATAAAGTGTTTAGTTATCAATTCAAAAAATATTTAGAAGTATCACCAAGTGATTATATGAAAAAATAAAAAGGAATGGGTTAAAATCCATTCCTTTTTTATATTAAATATTTAATGAGCGTATTTTCTTTTCTTCATAATATGCAACGATACATAATAAAATGATACCAATGAATAAAGCGAAGTAGAAGACGATAAAGACATCTGTCCAACCGCTAAGTGTGTATCCAAATACATTTAATCCTTTTGATTTAGGGTCTGCAATTGCAGCAAGTCCTACTTTGGCCATTGAATCACCGAATAAATAAGCGAATGATCCTGTCATACCGTTAGCAACGCTGATTGCTCGTTTTGGTACAAATCCTGTTAATGAAACACCAATCAATAGTTGAGGTCCAAAGATTAATGCACCTAATGCAAATAAAGCGATATTAACCATAGCAACACTTGTAGCATTTGTATAAAGTATAACTACAAATGTAATGATAAACATACAACCAACTGCTACGACAGCACGACGTCCTTTTAGTAAATCGGAAACATATCCCCATAATAAACTCGCAACAAGTGCACCTATCTCAAAATAGAATATGGTATTGATAGCATCAGATTGACCGAATCCTAAATGCTCAGATACGTATAAAGGTGCCCAGTTATCTATACCTATACGTACTATATAAACAAATACGTTTGAAATACATAAAATCCAAATAACAGGATTTTTTAATATGTAAGTTTTGAAAATTTCCCATTTTGACATATGAACTGAATCAATATTTTCTTGCTCAATTGGTTCTTCCCATATTTCTTCAGCACGATTCCAACCTAATTCTTCAGGATCGTCTTTACCAATGAATAAACCTGCAATACCTATAATTAAAGCAATGACTGAAGGGAAGATGAACATACCAACAACACTACCATTAAAGAATGTATGTGCACCCCATAAAGCAAGTCCACCGGCTATTGCACCACCGATATTATGTGAAGTATTCCAAAATCCAAGGTAACGTCCTCTTTTCGAACGTGGTGCCCATCTTGAGATTGTCGAATAACTAGCTGGACCACCAACTGATTGGAACACACCGTTTAATCCCCATAAAACAATGAATAGTCCTAAAATAGAACCAAAGTAACTAAGTGTAAAGCCCATTATTAAAACAGCAAGTGCTGCTAAAACAAGTAAGAATGAAATAACTTTCTTAGTGTTCTTACCATCTATAAAATAGCCGAGTAATGATTTACCAAGCCCATATGTAATACTAAACGCTAACCCGATATATCCTAATTCTAAAGTAGTCAGACCGACTTCTTCTTTTAGTAATGGCTGAGCAGCTTTAAAGTTATTTCTAATTAAATACATTGCCATATATGTAAAGAATACTACAAAGAAAGCTTTCATAAAGTGTCGAAGCCATAACTTTCTTTGAGTTGAAAGTGGAATTCCTTTGTTAGGAATTTTGTTAATTTCAAAAAATTGCATGTAATCACCCCGTGTAGTTTTGTATATAAAAATCTTAGCAATTTGTGTAAGCGCTTTATATACGAATAAATGTCATTTTATCCAAAAAAGTGAAGTGATTTTCCAAAACAAAAACAGAGGTAAGTCTTCCGTATTAGTGACGGTAGTCTTACCTCTGCTTTTTATATCCTACATCATAGCTACTTTTAATAAATCTAGCACGCCGCTTGATGAGCCTGGGAATGCAAAGATGAGTTGATTGAGTTCTTTGGCTGTTAGTTTTTGGTTAACGATAAATGTGAGTAGGTTGATTAAGTTTGCTGCGTCGTCTGCGTATATTTCTGCGCCTACGAGTTGTTTGTCTGCGTTTAATATAATTGTCATTTCTGCTTCTGTTTCATTTTTATATTCAAATACCATTTGTTTACCGAACGGTATGTCTTTTATTGTATATGCTTCGTTATCTTCTGCTTCTTTAACAGTAACACCGATTTGTGAAAGTCTTGGTAATGAGTATAGTACTGATGGTATTGCTGGATATTGAATAGGGTTTGGATTGATGCCCAATATGTGAGACGCGATGTAGTTAGATTCAAATGTTGCTGTTGGTGTTAATTTAGGAATTGTTTTATCTAATACATCTCCACTTGCATATATGTTGTGTATGTTTGTTCTTAAATGATCATCAACTTGAATGCCTTTTTCACTATATTCAATGCCTAATTCATCTAATCCTATATTTTGTACATTTGGTTTACGTCCTGTTGCGTCTAGTACATATTCAGTGTTGATGCTAAGTCCTGATTCTGTTGTAACGTTGTAACTGTTACCAGATTGTTGGACTGATTGAACATTTTCATTGAAATGGAATTGTACGCCTTCTGATTCAAGTTTATGAATTAATTTTGCGATGTGCTTTTCATTAAATCCATCTAATGGTTTGTCTGTATGGTGGATAACGTGAACTTCAGCACCTGATTTAATTGCGATTGAAGCGAATTCGATGCTAATGATACCGGCACCAATAAATGTGATGCTATTTGGCATTTTATCTAAAGATAAGAAGTCACGACTATCATGTGTTAATGCACTACCTTCTATATCAAGTTTATTACTATGTTGACCTGTTGCAATGACGATGTTCTCAGCTTGAATAGGTGTACCTTCAACATCAATTGTATGAGCATCTATTAATTTACCGGCACCCATGATCACTTCAATACCTTGTTGTTCAAACATAGATTTAAGCGTATTAGAAAGAGGATTAATGACAGCTTTCTTATATTGCATCAAGTTCTCCCAGTTTACATGTAATTGGTCAGATTCAATAATTTGAGGATAGTGACTAGCTTCTTCTAGCACTTCATAAGGTCCTTCAAGTAAGATCTTGGCATTACAGCCATAATTCGTACATGTACCAGCTATCGTGTCTTTTTCTATAATAGCTACAGATTTGCCTGCATGTTTTAACGTTAACGCAGCATGCCATGCAGCATGGCCACTACCTATAAATACAACATCAAATTTTTTCATAGTTTATCATCCTTTATATATTATTTATTTAATTGCTTTCTTAAAGTTGTTTCTAATTGATCCATAATGTCTTTCGTTTGTTTGTATAATTCTAAATCCATTTCTTCTGATACACATTTAGAGATGGCATCATAAATAGGTTGTTTTTGTTCTTTTCCTTTTTGAGTTAATGAAACAATTAATTGTCTTTTGTCTTGGTCTGATTTTTGTCGAGTAACCCATCCTGATTGTTCTAATCTTTTAAGAAGTGGGGTAAGCGTGTTGCTTGAAAGGTCCAATTTCTGACCAATCGAATGTAATGTTTGAGGATTTTCTTCCCATAATGAAAGTAAGACTAAATATTGTGAGTAAGTTAAACCAAATGACTTAAGTTCTTTTTCATAAAATTGAGCAAATAATCGACTTACATTATATGCTGAGAAACATACTTGATTGGCTAGCTTCATATTGTGATCCATAAAATACTCCTTTCTATCGTGTGCGATTGATTATATATTAAACTATCGCGCGCGATTAATCAAAGAAGGTGCTCACAAATTGAAAAAAGATACTAATGTTGATAACTTATAAATAACAAAAGTAAAGATTGTCCTTTTACAGAAATTGTAATAATATAAATTTAAAGATGAACATGTAGTCGTGGAGGGATAGTTGTGAGTGAAAATCATGACAAAGATATTAACGAGGAAATAGAGAAAGAATTGCTAGAATATCTAGAGAATAAAGACGAAATAGAAGCAGCAAAGCCTAAAAAGAAAAAATATATGAGCATGGTATTTATATGTAGTTTAATCCTCGCATTACTATATATATCAAGAATTCTTATGAATATATTTTAAAGATATAACAAACAGAGCAGCATCCAATTACGGATGCTGCTCTGTTTGTTTATTTATCAATACGATACGTTTTCTTGCCGTTATCATATAAATCGTCATACACTTTTCCTGATATTTTGGCATTGTAACTTGCCATACCTTTATCTTGTACATCTTTCACATTAATAGCCATCATCATATTTGGATTATCTTTATCATATGAAATGAACCAGCCTATTTGTTGTCCTGTTTCACCTTGTTTCATCTTGAGTTCAGCTGTACCTGATTTACCAACTAAGTTAGCATATGATCTATAAATATCTTCTCTATGTGTTTTGTTGACGACTTGTTGCATACCGTCTGTTAACAATTTAATATTTTCCTGGGAAATGATGTCCTTTTTCCAGACTTTATTTTTCGTATCTTTCAGTACATGTGGTGCATTCACATTACCTTTATTCTCTAATGCGCTATATATTGAAAGAATTTGAACAGGATTAATCAATATTTCACCTTGGCCATAACCTGAATCAGCTAACAATATTTCATTATCTAAGTTCTTATTTGAAATTTGTGCATTGTAGAATGGATAATCACTCGGGATATCTTCACCAACACCTAGACGTTTCATACCTTCTTCGAATTTTTTACTTCCTAATTCAAGTGCAACTCTCGCAAAGAAGATATTATCCGATGATTCAATAGCTTGTTTTAAGTCGATATCACCATTAACAACTTCATATCTTGTGACGTTGTAATCACCCCAAGATTTATCTTTTTGCCAGCCTTTTCCGTTAATTTTATAACTTGTTTTGTCGTCTAACGTCTTATTATTTAAGCCAATCATAGCTGTTAATATTTTTTGAGTAGAACCTGGTGAGGTCGTGATTTGGAACTTATTAAGAAGTGGCTCTTTATCATCTTCTGTTAATTTCTTATAATCTTCATTGCTCATACCGTTCATAAATGGATAAACATCATAAGATGGCGTGCTGACAAGTGCTAACAATTCGCCTGTTTGTGGATGAATAGCAGTCCCTGAACCGTAGTCATCTTTCATGTTGTTATAAATACTTTTTTGAACTCTGGCATCAATGGTTAATTTAATATCTTTGCCATCTTTTTTCTTTTTCTTAATCAATGTATCTATCACTTTATTATTATCATCAATAATTGTGACACGATACCCGTCTTTATTTTGAAGTTCTTTATCGTAAAGTTTTTCGATCCCTTTTTTTCCGACGATGGCATCTTTTTTATAACCTTTAAATGTTTTTTGCTTCAATTCTTCTGAATTAATAGGACCAACATAACCAAGCAAGTGCGTCGTTGCTTCTTCAAGCGGATATTGTCGACTTTCTGTTTCTTGTGTTGTGAGATGATACTTCTCAACAAAATTCTTTGTATCTTGATTCATATTTTGAACAGTCTTAAGAGGGACGAATGTATCATCTTTAACCCAGTCCTGTTCTGTTTGTTGTTTAATGTACGATTCTGAAAGGTCTAATTTTTCAGCGATTGCTTTATAATCATTTGTCGAAACATTATTAGGAACAATGCCAACTTCATGTGCTGTTCCTGTAGTGGCTAACTCTACATTGTTTCGGTCTAAAATCTTACCTCGTTCTGATTTCAATGGTTCAATATTGATGGATTGATTTTTCTTCATGCCTGGAATAATGACACTTTGATTCCAATCCAATTTCCAATCTTTATCTTCTTTAATAAAGTTTAATTTAACGTCGCGATTAATTTTGCCGTAATTCGTTTGAAGTTCATATTTTGCTGTGACTTGTTTTTTGTTTTTTGAAACCTTTTTGATATCACGATCTTTAATGTTGATATCTTTGACACCGAGACTGTCATAAATCTTAATAGGACGGTCTGTCATTTCTACTTCACCATTATCGTTTTTAGATTGGTAAGTACTATTTTTGAAGACTTGCTTAACGTTTTTATCTTCAATGGCATCAATTGTTTCGTTTATTTTCTTATCTTTAGATGCATAAAAGAATACGCCTGAACCAACAGCGATGATTACTATCACGATGGCTATGATTAATTTTTTCATAAGAATCCTCCCAGAATTAGGACTAAGAATGAGTGTTTCATTTATTCTATTGAAAGAATATAGTTATATCAATAATACCTTTTCAAATTAGAACATTAAACTAAAATCATTTGTATTTTACAACTATATATTTAAAAAAGCAGAGGAAACAATCAAAAGATTGAATATTTCCTCTGCCTTTTTAATGCAATAAAACTGAAATTAACCGAAAGTTTGAATGCAAGTCTTGATTAAATCAATAATGCTTGTAATAACACCAGCGATATCCATTTGCAAAACCTCTTTCCTTTTAAGATACATTAAGTATAAATAAACTTAACCCATTTATGTTAAAAATTCCCTATAAAGCAAAAAATCATACATAACTGTTAATCAGTTAAAAAACAACGTACAAATATGCACAAAAACCCGTCACTTAGGGAATGTGAAGAGATTTAAACAGTTTGGAAACATAACTATTCAAAAGAAAAAGTAATGTTAAAGTGGCTGAAATTGTATATTTACTCCTTTTTTTAACACAAAAGTCAGAAAATTCCGAAATGTTTATTTACTTTGATGTTTCTAATTGGTAATATGCTTAAATAATAAGAATTTTTATTTAAGGAAAGGGGAATTTTTGTGGGAAAAGTACAAGATGTTATGAATAGGGATAAACAATATTTTGCTAAAGCTGGGCGTATTCCTTATTATCCATTAGTCATTGAAGAAGCACATGGCTCTACTTTGATTGATGTAGAAGGAAAGAAATATATTGATTTATTATCGAGTGCTAGTTCACAAAATGTAGGACATACGCCTAAAAAAGTAGTTGAAGCTATTCAAAGACAGGCTTCTAAAATGGTTCATTACACACCAGCGTATATGCACCATGAACCACTTACAAAGTTATCTGAAAAGCTATGTAAATTATCTCCAGGTAATTTTGAGAAACAAGTTCTGTTTGGTTTAACTGGTTCTGATGCTTGTGATGGAATGATTAAATTTGCAAGAGGCTATACGGGACGTCCATATATTATTAGTTTTGAAAATGCATATCATGGATCTACATATGGTTCGATTACAGCTTCAACTATTTCTTTGAATATGAGACGTAAAATTGGTCCATTATTACCAGGGTTCTATCATATTCCTTATCCGGATAATTACCGTGGTATGTACAAAGAAAATGAACCGAAGACTGTTGAAGGATATCTTGCACCGTTGAAAGAAATGTTTGAAAAATATGTGCCTCCAGAAGAAGTAGCTTGTATTATGATTGAAACATTTCAAGGGGATGGCGGTTTGTTAGAGCCGGTGCCAGGATATTTTGAAGCATTGTCTGATTTGTGTAAAGAACATGGTATTTTAATTGCTTTAGATGATATTCAACAAGGGTTCGGTCGTACTGGGAAGTTTAGTTCAATTGAACATTTTAATATTGAAGCGGATCTTATTGCATATGGCAAATCAATTGCAGGTGGTATGCCGATGTCAGCCATTGTAGGTCGAAAAGAGATTATGGAAGCACTAGATGCGCCAGCTCACTTATTTACAACTGGCGCTAATCCAGTTTGTTGTGAGGCGGCACTTGCCACGATTGAAATTTTAGAAGAAGAGCAATTAATTCAAGAAACTGAAAGAAAAGGTGAAATTGCCAAGAAGCGCATGAAAGAATGGGCAACAAGATTTGATTGTGTAGGAGATGTACGTGGCAAAGGGTTATCAATTGGAATTGATATTGTTTCTGATAAATCATCCAAGACAAAGGATTCTGAAGCCGCATTAAAAATTTGTAATAGATGCTTTGACCGTGGTGTAGTCATTATCGCTATAGCAGGTAGTGTGCTCAGATTCCAACCACCATTAGTGATTACGGATGAAGAATTAAATACAGCATTAAATATATTAGAAGAAACAATTGAAGAATTAGAACGAGGACAACTTAACAATTACAAGGTCGAAGGCCAAGGATGGTAAGGAGTGATATAGATGGAATTCAGTTGGAAAAATGTTATTAAATTAAGTGGTGCATATATAGCTTATTTAATTGGTTCTGGGTTTGCAACAGGTCAGGAAGTTATGCAATTTTTTGCGTCATATGGACCAGTAGGGATAGTTGGTGCATTGATTTCTGCAGTACTATTTTGCTTATTAGGTTCAATGATTATGGTTAAAGGTCACGAGTTGAAATTAAGTCAGCCTGGCGATATTTTTAAAGTTTATTGTGGTAACTTTTTCGGAAGAATTATAGAGTATTTCGCTTTATTATTCATATTTAGTATTGTGGTGATTATGATTTCTGGCACAGGGGCAGTTGTGTCTGAACACTTTAAATTACCTTCTTCAGTAGGATTTTTAGGAATGGGTATACTAGCAATGATTACAGTTATTCTAGGTTTAAATAAATTGATAGATATTATTGGTTTAATCGGTCCTGTCATCGTTGTATTAACTGTCTTTATATGTGGATATGTGTTTATTACACAAGTTGGAAATATACCATCATTTGATCATTTACCTCAAGCAGCTAAAGACTTACAACCGACTAGTCATTTTTGGCAATCGGCAATACTCTTCTTCTGTTATAACATGCTAGCAGGTACAGTATTTTTCACACAATTAGGTAGTGAAGCAAATAGTAAAAAAGAAGCGGTGGCTGCAGCAATTTGTGGAGGATCTGGTTTAATGTTAACGGTTATTATGATGGTTGTTGCGATGCTCGTTTATTATAATGATGTCATTAAATTAGAAGTGCCAGTATTGTATATAGGTGGTACAATCCATGCAATCGTTGCGCTCTTCTTCGCAATTTGTATTGTATTAGGTATATTCTCAACAACTGCGCCAATGTATTGGCTCGTTAAAAATGAAGTGATGCGCTATATCAATAATAGATTTGATATCATCGTTACAATAGTATTAGGCATTATCTTTATACTAGGTGGTACATTGCCATTTGGTTCATTAGTTGCAACCATTTATCCATTTGTAGGATATGTAGGAATATTGATTACAGTCATCATTATTGCACATACAGCATTTAATAAATTTAAGAAGGCTTAATCATAAATAAAAAGGCTTTTGGGAACACATTCTTTTAAGTGAAATATCTCCGTATACATTTCAATTTACAACGTATTTGTTACAATAGTAAAGAACATGTATATAACTTATTTTAAATTATTTAGCGAATATATTATAAATTAATAAAGGAGTGATTCTTTTGAAGAAGCAACTGTTCTCTGGTCTTGTACTTATGTCGGTTGTGTTGTTGAGTGGTTGTACGATTAGTATTGGTGGAGATTCAAATGATGACAAGTCATCTGAAAATGCACAAAAGAGTGAATCACAGGATAATCAGTCTAATGGTTCAGAAAATAATAACTCGAATAAAGATGAATCTAATGATAGTAATCATCATGAATCTAATCAAGACAACAACACTTCTAACGAGAATACGAATAGTGATGAATATTATGCGAAAGTATGGTTAACGGCTTTACCGAGCTATCGAAATATGGATGAAAGTGAAATGAATGCAGATCTTCAATTTCATAATCTTGAGGGTGAGTATTTGAATCCATATAATAAAGCAAATACTGTGAAATATCCTAAAGGTATGTATCTTTTAGCAGGTTCGCCTACTGCTGCTGGACAAGTTGTGTATAAGAATAATGGAGATGGTACGATTTCTATTTATAACGTACCTTCACATTTCCAAGATAGAAGATGGTTAGAAGATGATGAGTACTCTCAACAAGAGTCTGAAAAGATTTTAAATAATCCGAAAGTCGTTAAGCTTTATGATGCGTCTGATGAACAAATAGCAAAAACTGTGAAAATGTTTAATGGATCAACTTCTATGAATGATGGTTCTGATTCAGATGATGACAGTAGTTCTGAAAAAGTAACACGTGACAATGTTATTGATAAAGTAGAATCATATGAAGGTTCACTGTTAGATACAGATAAGTATACGTATAAAGAACCTGAGAAGACAGACGAAGGTAAATGGGGCTTCTCATTTGAAGATAAAGATGGCAATTTAGCAGGTTCTTATATTATAGATGATGATGGTAAAGTGACTGAGTATGATGAAAATGGAGAAGAAGTTGGTTCAGGATATTAATATATTGAAAGACCTTTGAGCTTATAAAGTTCAAAGGTCTATTTATTATACTAATAAATGTTTTTAAAGCTTGATGTAGCGTATAACTTCTGTTTAATTGTCCTTTATTGCAACTTATTGTACACTATATGTAAGCGCTTACTAAATACAAGTATTTTAATATAGTAAATATGAGGAGAATATATATGAAGGATAAAGTGATCATTGTAACGGGTGGTAGCAGTGGTATGGGTAAAGCGATGGCAACGAGATTTGCAGCAGATGGTGCAAAAGTTGTCATAACTGGACGCTCACTTGAAAGACTTGAAGAAGCGAAAAAGGATATGGAACAAGAAGAAGGACAAGTATTATGTATTGATATGGACGTACGTGATCCAGAACGTGTTCAGTATACTGTTGATGAAACAATTAAAACATTTGGTAAAGTAGACGGATTAGTCAATAATGCAGCAGGAAATTTCATTTGTGCAGCAGAAGATTTATCGTATAACGGTTGGAATTCAGTTATAGATATTGTGTTAAATGGGACTTTCTATTGTTCGCAAGCAGTAGGTAAAGAATGGATTAAGAGTGGTCATAAAGGACGTATATTGAATATTGTAGCAACATATTCTTGGACAGCTGGTGCTGGTGTGATACATTCAGCAAGTGCCAAAGCAGGTGTACTTGCTATGACGAGAACATTAGCAGTTGAATGGGGAACTAAATACGGAATTACGGTTAATGCCATTGCACCTGGACCAATTGATAATACAGGTGGTGCTAAGAAGTTAACGTTATCTGAAGATGCCAGACAACAAACATTAGATAGTGTTCCTGTAGGTAGAATGGGCCAACCTGAAGAAATTGCAGGATTAGCAAGATTTCTATTCTCAGATGAAGCGGCTTATATCAATGGCGATTGTATCACAATGGATGGCGGTCAGTGGCTCAATCGAAATCCATTTTAATATTAAATAACCTTTCACCTCGATTATATTGTAGGTGAAAGGTTATTTTTTATACGATACTTAACATGCGTTCTAAAGATTGTTTCGCAAAATGCGATGTTTCTTTATCGACTTTAATAATGTTTGATCGATCTCCGGCAATGATTTTATCTAAGCACCATGCGAGATGAGGTAAGTCAATTCTATTCATAGTTAAGCATGAACACATAAGTGGATTAAGTGATTCAATTGTAATATCTGTATAAGTCTCTTTTAAACGTTGTACGAGGTTCATCTCAGTACCAATCACCCAATGAGAACCTTTCGCCGCATTTTTTATTTTGTCGATTATATATTTAGTTGAACCTGCATAGTCTGCCATTTGTACAATATCAAATTGACACTCTGGATGTACAATAACATTCACGTCTGGGTCTTTTTGTCGCGCTTGATCTATGTGAATGGGGTAGAACTTTTCATGAACAGAGCAATGTCCCTTCCATAAGATGATTCTAATATCATCATCACGACCATCGAAGTCTAGTTTCTTTTGTATTGGATCCCAGACAGCCATTTCCTCAAGTTTAATACCTAATTTATAAGCAGTATTACGACCTAAATGTTGATCAGGTAAAAATAATATACGTTTATCTTGATCTAAAGCCCATTGAATCACGCTGTCAGCATTACCACTTGTCACACAAGAACCACCATTTTCTCCGACGAATTTTTTGATTGCAGCAGTCGAATTCACATAAGTAAGCGGGAGAATATTATCACCTAAACGTTTCGTTAATATGTCATAGCCATGAAGCGCTTGTTCAATATTCGCCATATCTGCCATAGAGCAACCTGCAGATAAATCAGGTAAGTAAATATCTTGATTATCGTCAGTCAAGATGTCGGCAGTTTCAGCCATAAAATGCACACCATTAAAGACGAAATATTGAGCCTTTGTATTCTCTTTACAAATACGTGCAAGTTCAAGAGAGTCACCCATAATATCAGCAAATTGAGCAACTTCATTTTTTTGATAGTGATGCGTTGGCATAAATAAACGATCACCTAATGAAGCTTTAATGGATTTGATTTTGTCTTCAAGTTCTTGATGAGACATTTTTATGTACTTTTCAGGAATAGATTGGGCATTCTCAATTGTAAGATTAAACATTTATATAACCACCTTTGCAGAGATATCTAATGCATGTTGCTCATAAAATAACGAACCTATAGAAATATAATCGACACCCGTTTCAGCGTAATCGACAACATTTTTAATATTGATGTTACCGGATGCTTCAGTTTGTATATGTTCAGGCACTTTCGCAATATGTGCTTTTATCCATTCTGGTTTGCAATTATCAAACATAATGATATTCACATTGGATAAAATGGCTTCATCTAAAGCTTGTTCATCTTCAATTTCTATTTCGATCTTATCCATTGGTCCGATATGTTGTTTAGCTTTAGCAACAAGTTCACGAATCGATGAACTGAAACTAATATGGTTGTCTTTTAACATTAATCCGTCATTAAGCGTTCGACGGTGATTATAGCCACCACCAATAAGTACTGAATGTTTCTCGAACATACCTAATCCTGGCGTTGTCTTTCTCGTATCTACAATTTTGACGTTTGTATGGTGAACTTTTTGGACGATTTCATGTGTAGCTGTAGCGATACCGGACATTCTTTGAATTAAATTTAAAGTGATGCGTTCCATCGTCAAGAGGGTCGAAATGCTACCTTCAATAACAGCGAGCTTCTGACCTTTCTCTATGAATGTACCGTCTTGAACGAACAAAGTGGTCGTTATAGCATCATCAATCAGTTTAAAACTTTCTTGAATGATCATTTCACCACAAAATATGCCTTCTGATTTACTTAAAAGTGTTAATGTACCTTGTTGAGTGGCATCGAATAAGCTTGAAGATAAATCACCATAATGGTTATCTTCAAGGTAAAATTGTTTGAGTTTTTCTTGGACGTATAACTTGTTTAGCATGAATTGAATCCTCCATTAGTATTTCGATATCAGTATGTTGTAGTGTTGGTTCAGTATTTGGATAATCTAATCTGTAGTGGACACCGCGTGATTCTGAACGACTTAAAGCTGATATTGAGATCATTTCTAAAGTCTTTACTTCTATATATTTCTGCCAATCTGATTGAGTCCATTCAGCTAAAGTCATCGCATTGCTTAGACAATCTTGTATTGAATTTAAGTAAGCTGTGATGTCTGGACCATTACGCTCTATACCTAACACTTTAAATGTTTGGTGACGAAGACCTTGTAAGTCTTCATCACTTATTTTAGGAATCAGTCGTTGCTCATATTCGCTAACATGAATATCTCTTATTTCAGATTGATGAATAGCTTCTCCGCAAAGATGTCCCATAACAAGAGCTTCAAGTAAGGAATTACTGGCTAAACGATTTGCACCATGAAAATTTGTATTACTCGCTTCTCCTATAACGTAAAAGTGGCTCAAGTTCGTTCGACCATAAATGTCTGTTTTTACGCCACCCATTGTATAGTGAGCACCAGGTGTAATAGGAATGAGATGATGCGCATATTCATCTGGAAAGTGTTCAATGACATTTTGATAAATCGTTGGAAATCTATTAGAAAATGCTTCAACTTTTTCAATATTGATAAAGCATTGATGACCAAGTTGTTGTTGCTGAAAGATGGTTCTACTTGTCACATCTCTAGGGGCGAGACTGCCTAAAGGGTGTTTATCTTTCATAAAATGCTCCCCAAGGCTATTGACTAAAATACCGCCATGACCTCTTACTGCTTCTGAAACTAAACCGTATGTTTGTCCGGGCTTACCGAGTAAAGTCGGATGAAATTGAATCATTTCCATATGTCTTAACGGAATGCCGTGATGATGCGCGATAACATGACCTGAACTTATTGAACTGGACGCACTGGAATGCGTAGGGAATAAATTGCTGTAACCACCTGTAGCCAAAATGACATCATGGGCTATGATATCAAGTTGTTGTCCATGTTTATCAAGTGCACGTACACCACAAACAGCATGTTCTGTATCTTTCAACAAATCGATTACTTCAGTTTCTTCATAAATCTTAATATGCTTGGATGATAATTGATTCATCAAATGGTGCGTTAAATATTTACCCGTTTGATCTCCACCAATATGTAATATGCGTGGTCGAGTGTGCGCACCTTCCATCGCGAAATCTAAATCTTGTTGATTTGTAACTGTATCAAAATTCAATCCATTTTGAATGAGTTGCTCGATATAACAATGACTATGTTGGATGATGGATTGTATGACATCAATATCTCCAAGTTCATTGCCAGCTTTATATGTATCTACAATATGCGCATGGCCATTGTCATGTTCGTATTGAGAACAACAAATCCCGCCTTGTGCTAGTGAACTGTTATGTTGATTTAGTTTGTCTTTCGTAATGCAATAAATTTCAGTTTGCTCATTAAATGACTGTATAGCTGCTAATGCAGCGATGCCAGAACCTACTACAATGACTTTTCTCAAAGTTTACACCTTACTTTACATATGTGTTATCATTTTATATACAATATATTGACACAATGAAACGTAAATAACAAGGGGGGATTATAATTGATTTATTTAGATAATGCATCAACTACGAGGATTGATAGCCAAGTGATGGATGTCTATCAAGATATACAGTGCGAAGCATATTACAATAGCGAAAGTTTACATATAGGTGGTATACATACTAGACAGTTGTTGGATGAGTGTAAACAATTTATAAAGGATTACTTTTCAACAGATAAAGAAGTGATTTATACAAGAAGCGGTTCTCATGCAAATGAAATTGCGATACATAGTTTTTTGAAAGAGATGGAGGGTGGTAAAGTACTCGTTTCACCTTATGAACATCCATCTATACATGCCGCTTTAGAAGTTTATCAAGATAAATTTGAAATGATTATGTTGCCTTTAGACAATAATGGAGAAATAGATTTAGAACATACGACTGACTTCATGACAGATGATGTCGTGCTCATCATTGCACAACATGTTAATTCTGAGACTGGATACATATTACCTGTTGAAGCATTGAGTCAAATTGCACAGGATTACAATATTCCAATACATGTTGATGGCGTACAAGCCGTTCATAAATTAAATGATATTAATATAAAATGCTTCAGTTCATATGCGTTTTCAGGTCATAAGTTTCACGGTACAAAAGGTTCAGGTGTGTTAATGATGAATCATGAATATGTAAAGCCGTTAAATCAACATTATTTTCATGAAATGTATACACAAAATGGTACAATAGATTCACCAAGTATTATCGCGATGACAAAAGCATTATCAATGTCACCTAGTATTGACGAGATGCATACTTTACAACAATACTTCATCGAACAATTAAGTGACTTATCGTTTACACCAATTGTTTACAAAGCGCAAGCACCACATATTATTGCAGTATTAACACCGATATATGAAGGACAATATATTATGCAATATTTGTCGAATAGAAATATATGTGTTTCAACAGGCACTGCATGTGGTCATGGCGCATTGTTAAGTAGTGGTTTACAAGTTAAAATAGATTCAATACCTGAGAAAACGTATGACCAATATATACGTTTATCTATTGGAAAATTTACGACTAGAAATGACATAGATACTTGTTTGCACCATTTAAAAACAGCTATAAGAGGAGATCAGTGAAATGAATAACCCTTTTAAAAGAAGAGAACAAATTTTACAATTACTCGAATCTTCAGATGAACCGATTAGCGGTAAACAACTGAGTCAACAATTCGATGTTTCGAGACAGATTATTGTGAAAGATATTTCTATATTGAAATCACAAAATTATAATATTGATTCAACAAGTCGTGGTTATGTTGTTAATAATGTACAATGCGGTAAAAGATATAAACGTGTCATTGTTTGCCAACATGATAATGACCGAATGGAAGAAGAGTTAAAGTTAATATTGGATAACGGGGCAATGATTGATGATGTTGCGATTGATCATCCAGTGTATGGCAGTATTAAAGCGGATCTAATGATTGAAACGTACGAAGATTTATCTAAATTTATAAGCGAAATGGAAAAGTTTGAAGGACAAATGTTAGCACATTTAACAGATAACCTTCATTTACATACAATTTCTGCACACACTGAAAAGATTTTAGACAATGCTGTAAGGGACTTGAAAGAACATCATTTTATTATAGAATAACTAACAATATACCTCCGTATAATTTTTCATAAAGTAAAATTATACGGAGGTAAATTATTTAGATATATTAAAAAGAAAAATTAGAATTTTTTGAATTCTTACTACTATTTTATGGGAATATGTATATAATGTATATAGATTAGATAAATAAGGGGGATTTTTAAAAGTGAATTTATTTATGAAAAAGTTATCAGTTGCTTCATTAAGTGCTCTGATTGCACTACCTGCATTTGCTACTCAAGCATCTGCAAATAGTGTCGCACCAAATGAAGACAGGTTACTCGAAACATTAGAAAAAGAAGGCGTCATTGAATCAACCGAAACACCTGAACAGAAAAATGAAAAAATCAGAGAGTATATGGATGGCAAAGGTGAACAATATCACCAAAAATACATACCGAATAAAGGACTTTTTGATAAGAAGTACAACAAGGGGAATAATGGTAAGCGTCAAGGACAGATGAATAAGAATCAAAAAGAAATGTATAAAAAGAAAAACAACGGTAAACGTGTTGATAATGTTCAAGAAGAGAAATATAAAGGTAAAGTACGACAAGATAAAGTGTTAGTACTAGCGATGGAATTTCCAGACTATCCACACAATTCAATTAAAAAAGATGAAACAGATATGTACTATGATGATTATACAGTTTCGCATTTTCAAGATATGGTATTTGGAGAAAATGGTTATAAAGGTCCAAATGGCGAGAATTTAATGAGTATGAAACAGTATTACAAAAACCAATCTGGTGGTAGTTATGATATAGATGGAAAAGTGCACGGTTGGTATAAAGCTAAACATCCTGCAAGTTATTATGGTGGAAATGTGCCAGATGAGAGCGGCAGTGATGGTAAACCGAAAGAATTGATTAAAGAAGCGCTAGAACAAGCAGCGAAAGATCCAGATATTAATTTAAGCGATTATGATCAATGGGATCGTGATGATATTGATGGTGACGGTGTTTATGATGAGAAAGATGGCATCATTGATCACATTATGATTGTACATGCAGGACCTGGTGAAGAATCAGGTGGCGGTAAATTAGGAACAGATGCTATTTGGTCACATAGATGGTCACTTGATATTGATGATAAAGGCGAACCTTATACTATTCCAGGCACTGATTCAGGGCTTGATCAATTTGATGGGAAATTAGCAGCAATTGATTACACAGTTCAACCTGAAGATGGTGCAGCAGGTGTGTTCTCTCATGAATTCGGACATGATTTAGGATTACCAGATGAATATGATACTGAGTATTCAGGTAAAGGTGAACCCGTATCATTCTGGTCTATTATGTCATCAGGTAGTTGGGCAGGTACTGTTCCAGGTACTGAACCGACTGGATTTGATCCATACATGAAAGAAATGCTTCAACAATTACACGGTGGTAATTGGCAAACAGGTAATGAAATCAACGCATCTGAATTTAAAGGTGAAACGTCAGAGCTTATAGATGAAGCGTCTACTAAAGGGACAAACAATGATGCAATTAAAGTTAAACTCCCTGACAAATCCACATTAATTCAAAAGCCATTTCAAGGTAAGAAAGCATACTGGAGTGGCGCAGATGATGATTCACAATATTCAATGGAAACAGCATTAGATTTAAGTTCTGCTAAATCAAGTAAGTTAAAATTTAAGACTTGGTATGATATAGAACAAGGATTTGATTATGGTTATGTTCAAGTATCTACAGATGATGGTCAAAATTGGGAAAACGTGGCAGGTAATATTACGAACAATGATGATCCATCAGAGAGTGGTCAGAACCAAGGAAATGGTATTGATGGTCAGTCTGAAGGATATGTAAATGCTAAATTTGATTTATCAAAATACGATGGCAAAAAAGTAAAATTAAGATTCTTATATGTAACAGATAAATTTGAAACAAACCCAGGTTGGTTTGTCGATAAAGTTAGAGTAACTTCAGAAGATGGACAAAAAATCTTCAGTGATAATGCAGAAAATAAAGCGAAATTTGATTTACAAGGCTTTGAACAAAGTGATGGCAATAGATATGATGAGAACTACTATTTATTACAATGGAGAAACTTTACAGGACCAGATAAAGGATTACAACACATTAAACGCGGTGGCGGAACAATGTCTTACAACAAAGGTTTAACAGTTTGGTATGTTGATAAGAGTTTCTCAGATAACAACGTAAGTTCACACCAAGGACAAGGTTTCATAAGCGTTGTAGATGCTGACCAAAATGCATTGAATTGGAAGAAAAAAGGTGTAGCTGATGATCCAGCAACAACACAATTCCAAATTAGAGACGCAGCATTTAGTTTAGATCACCAACCTAAATTAAAATTGAAAAACGAAGACGGCTATAAACTTCATGATAATAAAACGAAGAAAAATCCTGTATTCGATGACAGTCAAGATTACTCAAACCAAGGACAAAAAGATGCAGGTGTATTATTACCGAATAATGGCTTGAAATTTGAAGTATCAGCAAAAAGTAAAGACAACTCAGTCGGTAAAGTGAAAATCACAAAATAAATATGAATCTTATAACAGGAACGCCAAGGGGTGTTCCTGTTTTTTTGAAAATTAATCAATTACTTAACCACTCAACCTGTTTAATTTTCATTCATAGTAAATATAACCTATAATAAAGGTGAATTTAATCTAATGAAAAGGGTGATTATTGTGGATGTAAGATTTCCGATTGGAGAATTAGAATTACCTGAAAAAGTAACAATGAATGATATTAATCAGTGGTTAGATGAGATTGGTAACTACGCAAATCGATTAAGAAAAGTTGTTGATGGATTAAACGACGAAGCATTAAAGAAAAAGTATAGAGAAGGTAGTTGGACAGTTAGACAGCTTGTCCATCATATAGCCGATTCTCAATTGAATATGTATCAACGTTTGAAGATTGCTTTAACCGATGATAGAAAGCCGACAATAGTTGGATTTGATCAAGAAAAATGGATTGAATTACCAGATAATGAATTACCTATCGAATGTTCTATTAGAATGTTAGAAGGTATAAACGAACGGATTGTTGTAGTAGGACGAAGTTTGTCTGAAGAACAGCTGAAACGCGCATTCATTCATGAAGATAATGGTGAAACAACAGTAGCTTTTAAAATCGCGAAATTATCATGGCATGAAGAACATCATTTAGCACATATTAAATTAGCTTTAAATAATTAATCACATTACCGCCCAAATAATATTTGGGCGGTTTTTTATAAAAAATACAATTGTGTTTAGATTTTTTTATCAAACATATTAAAGTGGAATAATCTTATTATAAGTTACATTTAATTCCATAATTGGTGTATTATTGTAATTAGATATACAATTATGGGGGGATTTGTTGTGGAATTTGTAAATTTGGAAGTTGAGGAATTTGATTTATTTGTGAAGGGGCATTTTTCGCATTATACGCAATCGGCTGAACAATATAATTATCGAAATCTTACAAATGCCGACTGTCATTTAGTTGGGGTAAAAGACAGTCAGCAAAATATCATTGCTGCATGTTTATTAACAGAAGCACAGTCTTTAAAGTTCTTTAAATATTTCTATAGTCATAGAGGTCCGGTAATGGATTACAACAATATAGAGCTTGTTAATTTTTTCTTTGAGAATTTAACTAAATATTTAAGAAAAAGAAATTGTTTATTTGTACTTGTAGATCCATATGTTATTGAGAATATTAGAAATCATAGTGGAGAAATTTTGAAGTCGAATAATAATCGGGCTTTGATTCATAATTTGGATAAACTCGGTTACAAGCATGAAGGATATAGTATAGGTTATTCAGATAAACGACAAATTAGATGGATTTCGGTATTAGATCTTAAAAATAAATCTCTAGATGACGTCTTAAATGATATGGAATATAAGACGAGAAGAAATATTAAGAAGACTGAAGAGATGGGTGTTAAAGTACGAGAGTTACCTAGTTCAGAAGTGAGTTTATTTTACAGTTTATTTCAAATGGCAGAAGAAAAACACGGCTTTTCTTTTAGAGATGAAGCGTATTTCAAAAAAATGCTAGAAATGTACAAAGGTAAATCATGTATAAAGCTTGCTTATATAGACTTGAATGATTATATTAGTAATTTGATTTTTGAGAAAGAAAAATTAAATATAGAAAGAACAAGTATCGAAGAAGCTTTAAAAGAAAGTCCAAATTCTAAAAAGAATAAGACGAGAAAGCAAGAAAATGAGAAAAAGCTAAATAGTATTGAAGGAAAAATAAAAGAAAGCGAAATTTTAAGAGGTATAGAAGGTGACATACTTAATTTAGCAGCAGCACTCTATATTTATAATGACCATGAAGTGTACTATTTATCTAGCGGATCTAATCCTAAATTTAATAGATTTATGGGAGCATACAAACTTCAATGGGAAATGATTAAATTTGCTAAAGAACACCATATAGACCGTTATAACTTTTATGGTATTACGGGTGATTTTACAGAAAACGCAGAAGATGCGGGTGTTATTAAATTCAAAAGTGGATTTAATGGGCATGTAGAAGAATTAATTGGTGATTTTATTAAGCCTATCCGACCAGTATTTTATAAATTATATAAACTTTTGAATAAATCGTAAAATCTAGCAAAGAAGCCGTCCAAAAAATTGGACGGTTTTTTGTATATTAGAATAAGGTTATTAATATTCTGAAAATTTTTAAAATAGTCTATTGCGAATATTTATAAAAACGCTTACAATTATAAAATACAATAGAGGGGGTACTACAACATGAATTTGGCAATACTTGGATTTATAATGGTTATCATTTTTATGATTCTTATTATGAGCAAAAAGATGTCAGCTTTAGCAGCATTAATTATAGTGCCAACAGTTTTTGGACTGATTGGGGGATTCTATTCTAAATTAGGCGAATATATGGTGGATGGACTATTAACAGTGGCACCAACGGGTATTATGCTCGTATTCGCAATTTTATACTTTGGGGTTATGATTGACGCAGGATTATTTAATCCTGTTATTGAAGCAATTATGAAAGCTGTTAAAGGTGATCCAGTTAAGATTACAATTGGAACAGTTGCTTTAGCATCACTAGTTGCGTTAGATGGAGATGGCACGACAACTTTTATTATTACAGTTACGGCTATGCTTCCTTTATATAAGAAAATGGGCATGAACTTATACATATTATCAACGTTAGCATTGCTATCTATTGGTGTTATGAATATGACGCCATGGGGTGGTCCAACTGCAAGAGCGATTTCTTCTCTACAGTTAACGACTGAAGAAGTATTTACACCGATTATTCCAGTAATGATAGCTGGTATATTATTCGCTGTATTTGCAGCTTACGTATTAGGTGTTAAAGAAAGAAGAAGAGTCGGTATTAAAAATCATTTAAGTTTAACACTTGATGAAATGCATAATTCTAACGGTACAGATGAAGATGAAAAAGCATTATTAAGACCAAAAATTGTTATTGTTAATGCACTTTTAACTATATTATTACTAATCGCATTGATTACAGGTTTCTTACCAATTCCAGTATTATTCATGATTGGTTTTGCGACTGCATTACTAATCAATTATCCAAGCCTTGAAGTGCAATCTGAATTAATTAAACGTCATGCAGGGAATGTATTAGCAGTTGTTGGATTAGTGTTTGCGTCTGGAATTTTCACAGGGGTTATGAATGGTACAGAAATGGTAGATGAGATGGCAAAAGCATTAGTAAATGTTATTCCTGAATCAATGGGTAATCATTTTGCACTTATTACCGCAATATTAAGTATGCCATTCACATACTTTATGGCTAATGATCCATTTTATTATGGTATTTTACCAATCTTAGCAGAATCTGCCCAACAATTCGGTGTCGCAAAAGCTGAAATGGCAAGAGCTTCAATACTCGGACAACCATTACACGTATTAAGTCCACTATACGCTGCCGGTTATTTATTAGTAGGTATGTTAGGCATAGATTATGGTACAAACCAAAAAGTTGTTATGAAATGGGCAATAGGTTCCTCAGTATTTATGATATTTGTTGCTGGGATAATAGGCGTTATTTCGTTTTAATAGAATGATCTAAGATTGAACAAACTCAGAAATCTAATTTATGGATTTCTGAGTTTGTTTATGGAATAAAGTATAAATATTCATACATTTAATATAAAAATTTTGCTATGATATATAAATAAAGAAATAATAAAATCTTAATATATAATTGTTTAAAACGAGGGATGGTTTATATGTTATACGGTAAAGATTTTGTTAATACACATAGCAAAGAATTTTCAAAAATTCTTGAAACAGAAATTAAAAATTTGCTGAAACCGGATGAGATATTATTATCTTTAACATTCTCAAGTAATAAGCATTCGTATTATGTAACATTGCTCAATACAGAATCACATCAATGGATTACATTTCGTATTAGTGATCATAAAAGAAAAGGGACACTTAAGTCACTTTATAGCGTTTATTATGATCGCTATAGAGATGTGGAAAGTATGATGAATAGCATCAAACAATATTTAAAAAGTGCGGCTTGGACTTATTTTAGTTATCATCATTATTTTGTACTAAAATCAGTTAGATCTATACCACATCATAGAAGTAAAATATTAGTCAAAATTCCTAAAGGAGATTATAAGCACTTTAAACATAAAGTAACATTTGAACAAGAAATTAATGAAGGAAAAATTTTTATCGAAGTAAAAGATATAGATAAATATACACAGAAAATTTTAAGGTCACTTTATGTACAAAATTTACTTGCAAGTGAATTATATGAGCATACGAGAAAGTCAGTTGTATATGTACGAAATTCCGGGATAAAGCTATTAGAGAGATTTGATTCATTATATTATCAGAAGTATGAAGATGATTTTTCAGAAACATTATATGAAAATTTTAAAGTACCTGAGAAACTTAACATTCAAAGTGATAAAGACAATGAAATACTACTGCAAATGGAGAATATTAAAGCATTTAGTCAGTATTACGTATATGGACTACTGGATAATGAACAAAATGCGCTTTTATACATAGGGTATCACCAAGGAAATTTGACTACACAGGATATTGATAAGATTCCTGTCATCAATAGTCATAAACAATCAAAGGCATATATTGAAAATTCATCACATATCACACCAGTCGTATTTATGACGGATATAACAGAAAGAGAAGCACAAATCACTGTAAAGACAATGCTCAATCAATATACAGTATTTAGTCCAGTCAATTATGGAGGGGTTGTATCCTATAATCAAATGTATAATTATACAAATGGATTTCAAGTGGACAACGATGAAATTAATGCAAAAATATATGGAGATTTCAATACAATCCAACATCATACAGATATTCAATATATTGATATTAATGAACTAGGGCACTATAACATACTCATTGTAAAGTTGCGCATAGATAGTAAAGAAAATAACATACCAGCTTCATTAACGTATTCAACAACTTCAAAAACTATAAAAAAAGAAATCGTTACACGATTAGAAATCAGTGAAAAAGTAGCTAAAAAGGTCAATTATATTATCGGCATACATCCTTGTGATGGCAGAGTCGTTGCGGTATATAAAGTAAATAAAAATAAAAAAAGATATATGAAATTTAAAAACGATTCAGGCAAGTATAAATATATGTTTAACTTCTTTGCCATTACAGAAAAAGTTTCAACCATTAATAATATTAAACTGGTCAAAACGACAAATACTGTACTCACAAATTATCAATTTGTAGATCAAAACGGGAAAATGAAGCGGAGTAAACGAAAAGTAGTGTTTGTAAAAGGGAAATAATTTGAAAGTAACAGAAGTCTATTTATAAACTATTTTATTTACAAATTATGGAATGATGCATATAATAAATGCATAACATAATTTCCATAGGCATCACCAAACCCCCTTACTACGTGACTAGTAAGGGGGTTTATTTAGTGACGGTTATTTTATACTAATGCTTTAAAGTTTTCTAAGCGGTTTGCTTTTTCTTCTTCGCTAATGTTGTGTGCTTTTACGTAACGGTTTCTTTCGTGTGATGCACATTCGTGTGAGCATGCACCTAGATATTTGTGTTCGTTTTCTTCTGTAACTAAGAATTGACGGTTACATTCTGGGTTACTACAGTTAATGTATCTTTCACATGGTGTGCCGTCGAACCATTCTTTACCGACTACTGTTTTTTCAACTTGGTTTACGTCTACGCTAATTCTTTCATCGAATACGTACATTTTACCGTCCCAGAATTCACCTTTAGTTTCTGGATCTTTACCGTAAGTTGCGATTCCGCCTTCTAATTGGCTAACATCTTCGAAACCTTCTTTTAATAAGAAGCCTGAGAATTTTTCGCAACGGATACCACCTGTGCAATAAGTGACAATTTTCTTATCCATAAATTGTTCTTTATTCTCTTTAATCCAGTCTGGTAAATCTCTGAATCTTGTAATATCTGGACGAATTGCACCGCGGAAGTGTCCTAAGTCATATTCGTAATCATTTCTTGCATCAATGACGATTGTATCTTCTTCTAATAAAGCTTCTCTAAATTCTTTTGGTGATAAGTAGTTACCAGTTAATTCTCTAGGATCTACATCTTCTTCTAAGTCTAACGCTACGATTTCTGGTCTTGGACGCACGTGCATTTTTTTGAAAGTATGTCCTTCTGCTTCGTCGATTTTGAATGTAATGCCTTCAAATCTTTCGTCTGCTTTCATTTGTTCCATGTATTTATCTGTGTCAGCTTTCGTACCTGAAAGTGTACCGTTAATACCTTCAGTTGCTACTAAAATACGTCCTTTAAGTTCAAGGTCTTTACAAAATTCTAAATGCTCTGCTGCAAAAGTTTCGGGGTCAGTAATTGTTGTATATTTATAAAACAATAGTACTCTATAATCCATTTTCTTATCTCCTCTAATTCTCTTTTTTTATTTATATGATATGTCAATTTGAATGTATCTAGTTGATATGGAACAATTTTGATATGAATGCACATTTTTATCCTCATTATATTGTATCAAAAAAGTTGCATTTTTCAATTGTTTGATTTTGTAAAATAATATGAAATCGTTTTTATCTACCGTTTAATGTGAGTTCGAGGTGGAAATGGAGTTGTGTTGACTGTTATTTTTTGAGAAAGTTAAATTTGTAATTCGCCTTCTTTAATTTCTTTCGCGTAATTACCGAAATGGTTGTCTAATTTATCTAAAGTTGAAATGAAACTTGTAAATTCATCATCAGGTATTATTTTTAGTAAGTGATCTAAATTGCTAATACATATGTTGTTTAGTTCTTTAATTTTTTCACGACCAACTTCTGTTATAAATACATGAATCTTTCTATTGTCTTCCTTGTCCATTTTCTTTTCTACGAAGCCTTCTTTAATTTGACCATTTAACAAACGACTTAAATTCCCTTTATCCATGTCTTGAGACTCAGCAAGTCCAGCTAATGTCATACCTTCATTTTCACTAATAAAATACAATAAGTTCAGGTAATTTAATGAGTAACCATTGTTATTAGCAACATGTCCACATAGAAATTTAAAATTAGTATTTAATCGTAAAAGCTTAGTTTTAAAATCTTGTAATAACTCTTGTCTCTCTATATTTTCCATATTGTATTCCTCCATTAAATTAATTTATGCATTAAGATTTTATCAAACTTTGATTAAATAAAAAAGTAAAATTTCTCAAATTGTATGGCAATGTTTAGTTGTTATGTACAATTAATTGTTTTTGAGTATTAATGTTATTCAAAAACAAAAAGAAGTTGAAAGGGAATTTAATCATTCCCAAATTCAACTTCTGATATTATTATTTCCAGCCTTTATGGTTTCTGTACTTATGAAAAGCTGAAACATCGATATTTTGTTTTTCTGCCGTTTTAATAACTTGTCCTACATTTTTAAAGCCTAATAATTTAAAATAATCAATAAGTTGCTGTTTAGTTAATGTGTCAGTATCTTTATTAAGTAGAACAGCTAAATCTTGATCAGTGTGGAAAGGTAATCGCGTATCATCATGAAGCGTTAATCCATTTTGAGAATGTGTTTTAGCATCAGCATGATGAGAATCAGTAACACTAACCGCACCAAAACCTAGAATAACAGCAGATAAAGTAACAGGAATTAATTTTTTGAATTTCATATATAACCATCTCCAATCATTTGATAAGTTGATTATAATATATAAATTTCAAAAAAATAGGCAGTTAAAAGTTATTTAATGATAGTTAAGAATGAGTTAAGAATTAGGGGAGAATAAATCCTTCTCCATTAATTTTGTTAAGTCACCATCGTTATTTATTTCTACGCCGGTATCTACAAAGCCTAATTTAATATATAGCTCATATGCAATTTGATTTGGAATATCTACTAAGAGTGCAATGTGTTTTATATGTGGCATATGTTCTAATAAGTAATGATTGAGTTGTTGCAAGCTTTGTTTTGCATAGCCTTGTCTTAAATAGCGTTTATCTGTTGATAATGATCTTACAAAAATTGTGGATTCATCTGGTGTTGAAAAGTACTTTGTAAATTCGCTATGTTCATGCAAGACGAAGAATACAGCCAGTTTGTCATCTTCTGATAATCCCAATATGCAATGTCTATTTTTATTTTGTGCTGGCAGTTCAATATTTTCTTTCGGTGTTTTTGTAAACTGAAGTTGTGAATGATCCATTTGATATGACTGCACTTTATCATAATAATTGTCGTTATATGCAATTAATTTCATAGTAAACCTCCAATTTGATTTCTAAATTAAAATAACTCTTTTATGTCTGTTAAATTATTGTTTGTATTTTATCATAATTTAAATAACCTTTTTCAAAAGAAAACAAAGTTTAAATTGACATTTTTTTACAATGTGTAATAATAAATTTAAAATTCTAGTGGGGGATAAGATATGTCGGAGTTGAAAGGGATACCAGAATCTATGCTAATACCGATTGCTGTTAAGGCAAAAGAGACTTTAAGTGATATGCCAATTATTAATGATCCTTTATCTGTTAAAATAATAAAAGAAATAGACAATCCTGTGCTTGATACATATGTGGATTGGCTAACGCAGCTTGGTATTAGTATTAGGACAGAAATTTTAGATGAAATAGTGATTAATTTTATTAAAGATTCTAATCATCCATTTATTATTAATATTGGATGCGGATTGGATACGCGTCTCAGTCGATTGAAATTGAACAAGATACCATGGATTGATATTGATGTACCTGAAAGTATAAATCTTAGAAGACGATTTTTTAATGAAACATATTTTTATAAAATGATTAATAAGTCTATGTTTGATTATACTTGGATTGATGATGTTAAACGTAATGAACATTTTAAAGAAGATAGTGATATTTTAATAATATTTGAAGGTGTGTTAATGTATTTTGAGAAAGTAGAAGTTGAAGCTTTGTATAAAGAGATTGCTCAGTCGTTTGATAAGCATCATTTAGTAATTGCTTCTGAATTTTGTTCAAAGTTTATGACTAAACATACTAATAATCATCCATCTGTCTCTAAACTTTCTAGTAAACCATTATTTAAGTTTGGTTATAATAATGTCGCAGAGTTAAAAGATATTTTGCCAGGAAGTTGGAAAGTTGTTAAAGAATATAATTACTTTGATAGATATTCACATAGATGGCGCTATTTGAAATGGTTTAAGTATATAGTCTATCTTAAAAATCGATTTAATAATAAAATTGTAATAATCAAAAACACTTAATATAAAAGTGTAGTGGGAGTTGGCTATGGAAACGATATATTTAGCAGGCGGTTGTTTATGGGGCGTACAAGCTTTTGTAAAGACGTTACCTGGCGTAATTGAGACAGAAGCGGGTAGGGCGAATGGAAGTAGTCGTTCGCTTGAAGGTGATTACGATGGTTATGCAGAATGTGTAAAGACTGTATTTGATCCTGCAATCGTTAGTGTAGAAGATTTGATGGCATACTTGTTTGAAATTATAGACCCATATAGTGTGAACAAACAAGGTGAAGACGTTGGGTTGAAATATCGAACAGGTGTCTATAGTGAAGAAGACCATCATTTAGAAGCTGCACGCCAATTTATAGCAAATAGAAGTGATGCAGAACGAATTGCAGTTGAGGTTAAAGCATTAGAGAATTATGTACGAAGCGCAGAAGAACACCAAGACCGTTTAGCAAAATGCCCAGACGATTATTGCCACATTTCCCAAGAAATGATGAATAAATATAAATAAAGAGATATGTGAGATGGGGGCAGAGAAGTTGTATTTATCAAGACAGGTGAAACAAGATAAATAGAGGCGTTGTATTTATCAAGATTGACCAAACAAGATAAATAGAAGGTCTGTATTTATCAAGACTGATCAAACAAGATAAATAGGAGGTCCGTATTTATCAAGACAGACCAAACAAGATAAATAGAGGCGTTGTATTTATCAAGACAGGCGAAACAAGATAAATAGGGGCGTTGTATTTATCAAGACAGGCGAAACAAGATAAATAGAGACGTTGTATTTATCAAGACAGACCAAACAAGATAAATATGAGCATTGTATTTATCAAGACAGACCAAACAAGATAAATATGAGCATTGTATTTATCAAGACTGATCAATCTAGATAAATAGGGGCGCCGAATATTGCAAGACAGCCCTAACTAGCAACATAGAGGCGCCGAATATTGCAAGACAGCCCTAACTAGCAACATAGAGGCCTTGAATATTGCAAGACGACCATAACTAGCAACATAGAAGCGTCGAATATTGCAAGACGCCGCTGACTAGCAACATAGGGCCGCCGAATATTGCAAGACCGCCATGACTAGCAACATAGGGCCGCCGAATATTGCAAGACGGCCATGACTAGAAACATAGAAGCCCTGAAAATAGCAAGAAAGCCCTAACTAGCAACATAGGGGCGCCGAAAATTGCAAGACAGCCCTAACTAGCAACATAGAGGCGCCGAATATTGCAAGACAGCCCTAACTAGCAACATAGGGCCGCCGAAAATTGCAAGACGGCCATGACTAGCAACATAGAGCTCTCGAATATTGCAAGACGTCCGTGACTAGCAACATTCGCCACGGTTCCCCATATACTATTCCACAAAAAAGCTAGGACTTGTTCAAAGTCCTAGCTTTTCTCATTTTATTGTCCGTGATAAATACTAAAGTTCAGTGGCTTAATACCATTGCTTGACCACTCATTGTATATTTTTTGTTTATTTCTATCGTTTTCTACAATTGTGATACCGCAGTCGCCGCCGCCAGCTCCTGATGTTTTACTTGCGCCACCGTATGATTCTCCGATATCGCATAATTTTTTTAGATGTGGTGTTTCGATATCAATTGTAGCGAATGAATCTAAATATTGAATGACAGTACGATTCTTTCTAATTGTATCTTGAACACCTTGTATATTGTTTGTCTTAAATGCTTTAATAAGTTGTTCGACATATTTCTGTGATTGATCTAAAAACTGCGTATATATTGTTGGGTCTGCTTTTAAGCGTTTGACTTCACTTACTAAATGATGTGAAGAAGCGGGTGAGCCTGTCCAACCGATTAATACTTCCATATGCTCTGGTGCTTGAAGTGGTTCGATGTGTAAGCCTGGCCAGTTTTTATAAAGGACGTCCATTACAGATGTTTCTTCTATTTGTTGTTTGACCCAAACGTGATCAAAAGTACTATAGACTAACCAACCTGTATAAACACTTACTGCGATATCACCGCAAGAACTTAAACTTTGTAATTTCATATTAGCGATAACAGCTAACTTATAAATAAATAAATTTGATAATTGTAAGTTATAGAATTCGTTTAGAGCTTTGATAACAGATACTAATACTGCTGCACTAGAACCTAAACCATATTTATGGCCAGATGCATCATCAAGGTTACTATCAATTGTTAAGTTATAATGTCTTAATGTGACATTGGAACTTTTAGCAAATTGTTCAAATACTTCTATAGCTTGTGTAATATATTTAAGCTGATCTGCAGCATCATTATCAGAAATGATGATTTTGTCTTGTTCTCTTGTAAATGTAATCGGCTCATGATGTAAAGTCTTAGAATGGATAAATCCTGATGATGAATTCGTATCTTCAATTGTTGCTGTCACAAATCGATCAACTGCAATTAAGACAGATTTATATCCAGGCTCTGTTACTGCATATTCTCCAGCAATATACAGCTTTCCTGGCGCTTTGACTTGAATCATTATATCTCTTCCTTACTCAATAATTTCAATTCCTGTGTTTGTAATATCACTCGCAATAACTTGTTCTTTATTAAAAGATTTAAGTAAAGCGTCTATTATAAATTGCTGGTTTTTCTTTTCGACTAATATTTTAACATTTGGACCTGCATCCATTGTAAAATAGCACGGATATCCAGCTTTTCTACATTGATGTACAATATCCATAACTTCATAACTTTCTGGTACTAAGTATGTGAAAGGTGGCTGTGCACCTAAATTAGTAGCGTGCATGCGTAAGCCATTTTCTTCGATGACTTCACCTAAATGTTTGAAGTCTTTATTACGTATGGCTTCTTTAACTGATGCAATATCTTCATCAACATGATCTAACCAATATTGGTAGAAGCGAGATGTGTCTCTCGTATGGGACATACCTGAACGACTAGATACTTTTTTAGATTGGTTATTGATGACAACAAATACCATTGATAAATCTTCTTCCCAACCTTGTGCATCGATTGCGTGTGCATATGACGTTTCGTCGTCATGACCTTTTTCCCATTCAGCAAATCCACCAAAAATACTTCTAGAAGCTGAGCCTGAACCTCTTCTAGCTAATCTTGATAAATCTTTATCAGACATATTCAAGTTAAGTGCTTCGTTACAAGCTGCAGCAAGGGCTGCAAATGCGCTTGCCGATGAAGCAAGACCTGCTGCTGTAGGAACATAATTGACACTTTCAATATAAGCATAGTGTGAAGTATGACTACGTTCTCTTACAAGGTTCATAAACTGATAAATTTTCTTCGATTGTTCTTCGTTTACTTCTTCACCATTTAGAACGAGTATATCTTTTGTATATTCAGGACTAAATGTCACTTTTGTTTCTGTATAAAATTTATCAAGCGTAACGGATAAGCTATTATTCATGGGGATGATCAGTGATTCATCAGCTTTTCCCCAATATTTAATTAAAGCAATATTTGTGTGCGCGCGGGCTTTACCACTCATATTCAATCTCGTTAACCTCCTAAATTTTCAATCCAAGTATGATGAGCACCGAATTTTTCAGCACTTGTTGCAATTTTTTCAGCAATGTCGAGATTTTGAGCGAGTACAATCATGCTACCACCACGGCCGCCGCCTGTTAGTTTACCAGCAGTTGCACCTTGTAATTTACTTATTTCAAGTAATGCTTCAATATTGTCATGACTAACTGTTAACTTGCGTAAATTTTCTTGTGCACGTTCAAATACGTGTGCTAATTTTGTGAAATCATGATGTTCGATTGCTTCATTAGCATCATATACGAGCGTACCAATATGCTCTATATATTGCATATATTGTTCATTATGATCACATAATTGGTGGACATCTTCGACTGCTTGTTTAGTAGAACCTTGAACACCTGTATCTATCACGACCATATAGCCGTTTATGGATAGTGGTTTCAAAGTTGTTACTTTTCCTTGTTGGAACCATACTGGTTTATTAGAGACAATCGTTTGTGTATCGATGCCACTCGGTTTGCCATGCGCGATTTGTTCTGCCCAATTCGCTTCTTCTATTAATAATTCGTCAGAAAGAGGCTCTCCTATATAATCATAACTTGCTCTTACAAAGGCGATAGCCATAGCAGCACTGGAACCTAATCCTCTTGAAGGGGGAAGATTTGTTTCGAATTTAACATTTATAGGCTCTTCGATATGATGTTTATCGATAAATCTTGAAATAACAGATTTAATATGTTCAGGAGCTGATTGTAACGTTCCTTCATATACATCACTATTAATATATGAAGTATCACCAGCGTTAAGAGACTGGATCGTTACTTTCACTTTACCTGTTGTAAATGGAATCGCTATTGCTGGTTGTCCAAAAGTAACAGCATGTTCTCCTATTAAAATAACTTTCCCATTTGCTTCCCCGTATCCTATTTGTGCCATATTTTCAATCACCTTTAGTATTTCTTATTTTATTTTTGTTAAACACTTTATTATTATAAAGCTCTGTCACCATATATTCAAAAACTTTAACTAATTAATGTGTAATTATTACAATTTTTAATGAAATTGATAGCTATTATGACCTTTTGCAAAGCCTTTCGCTGTAAATAACCAAGAATCGCCACCACGTTCTATATCATTGGCGCAAATGATTAATTGATTTGTACCTGGTATAAATGCAGGATGTGTCGATCTTAACATATGCCCTTGGTCACGACCTGGCATTAATATTTGTCCGATAGGGTAACCACTTTTGTTAAAGACAAGGACTCTACCTTGGCCATACATAGCAACATAAAGGTTATCGTCACTATCAATACAACAAGAATCAGGACCTTCATGACCTGTAAAATGATATGGAATAGATGCACCAAATGGTTCGATTGTCACACCGTCTTCTTCTAATGAAATACGATGCAATCTATTCGCATTTGTTTCAGTTACCCATAGTACACGTTCATCTGTACTTAATGCAATCCCATTTGCTACTGCGATATTTTGAATAATAGGTGTAATTGTTTGATGATCAGGTGAAACATAATATACGCCACCAAGTGGATTTGTAGAGTATCCTCTAAAATCAGTAAAGTAGAATCCACCTTTACTATCAAATACTAAATCATCAACGCAATATTCTGTATCGATATCTGAAACGATACTTTGTGGATTTTTGCCGTCTGCATCAGTCGCAAAAATACCTCCAGAACTTTTGAAGTCACCTAAATAAGACATATATAATCGTCCGTCTTTATGTATTTTAACAGAAGCCGGGTTAGTTTTCTCAGATTTAAATACTGTATTAACTTTTTTCTCAGGTAAATCAACGCGGAAAATGGTCCCGCCAAATACTTCGCATAAGAATAGATTATGATTTCTATCAAAGCATAAACCTTCTAATTGAAGACCTTCATCAGAAATTTTGAGCCAAGGTTCAGCTGTTACAGTTTGCAAGTGTTGTTCATGCGCAAGTAGTGGGACAGCACTTTTTGAAGCTTCCGTATAATATAAAGATGGTATATGTTGATCAGCCATAATAATCTCTCCTTTAAGTTGTACAATATAGAAAAGTACACATGTACTTTAAAGATGTGTTTAATATATATCTTTAATATTATCACTTTTAACTTACAATGAAAATGAATATTAAATTGCGAAAAATATGAATGTTGTAAAGCTATTATAAACATATAAAAAACAGCTTTTCGAGAAGTGGAAAAGCTGTTTTTCTGATTAAGCTTTAATTGATTTCGCGCGTTGTTCTACATATGTCTGTAATTCTGGAGACAATACATAGCTGACTGATTTTAAATCAGATAAGTTTGATGCATTCAATAAATTAGCAATGACATGCATTTGTTCGATAAATTGTTTCATATGTTCAATTGTATCTTCTACACCATATGCATCTAAATATTTGAGAACATATCCAGATAAGCCAACAGCTTCTGCACCTAGTACAAGAGACTTAATGGCATCGAGTGGGTTTTTAACGCCACCACTAGCTAATATGTGAATATCTGCATTTAATAATTGTGCTTCTAATAAGCTTTGAACAGTACTTTGTCCCCATTGATTTAAGAATGCCATATCTTTTAATGGTCTTCTTTGATTTTCAATGTCCGCAAAATTCGTACCGCCTCTACCACTAACATCTACATATTGAATACCAATATCTTTAACTTTTTGAATCGTTTCAGCACTCATACCGAAACCAACTTCTTTGATGATCACAGGTATATCAATATTATCTTGAATTTCTTGAATGTTTGTTAGCCAATTTTCAAATTCAGTATCACCTTCAGGCATTATCAGTTCTTGAGGTGCATTGACGTGAATTTGTAGGGCGTCAGCATTTAGAAGTTCTATAGATTTCTTAGCTTTTGCATATTCAATATCTGCTCCGACATTACTGAATATTAGACCTTCAGGATTTTCGTCACGTACTACTGTGAAACTTGATTCAGCGTTAGGGTCTTTTAGGGCTGAATGTGTAGAACCTACTGCCATAGGTATGTTACAAGCTTTAGCGATTTGAGCTAACTCTTTGTTAATAGTTGCTGCTCTTTCACTTCCACCCGTCATCGCATTGATATAAATAGGGTATTTAAACGTGAAATGCGGAAATTTTACTGATAAATCAATTTGATTTTTATTAATAGAAGGAATGGATTGATGTATAAGCTGTACTTTATCAAAATCAGTACTAACTGGTGAATACGTATCTAATGCCAGCTGAATATGTTCATTCTTCCTTTTGCTTCTTAATGAGTCGTCCATTCATTTATCCTCCGTGCGTCTATATGTTTAATGATATATTTTATCTTAATACACATTATACCAGTTGTATAATTGAATATAAACTAAACATTGTTATACATTCCGCTTCAAAATCTTTTTCCAAATGGTAGAAAAATAAGGCAATCAATTTATGCTAATATAATACTATACAAATATACATAAAATGGAGGAGAATCGTTATCAAATTTAAAAAACTTACTTTAATTTTAATTTGTACATTATTATTAAGCGGTTGTACTTTACCAGGCTTAGGTGGCGCATCGTCTGATTCAGTGAAAATTACGGCGCTTGCTACAAGCGAGTCTCAAATCATGGCGCATATGATTCGCTTACAAATAGAGCATGATACAAAAGGGCAAGTAAAACCGATAATTGTAAATAATCTTGGTTCTGCGGTAATTGAACATAACGCGATATTAAATGATAATGCGCAAATATCTGCGACAAGATATACAGGTACTGATTTAGTAGGTGCTTTAAACTCTGAACCCATTACAAATACTAAAAAAGCTGAGAAAGCTGTTAAAACAGGTTTTCAAAAGAAATTTGATCAAACATTTTTTGACTCATATGGATTTGAAAATACCTTTGCATTTACAGTTACTAAAGATACAGCTAAAAAGTACAATTTAAAAAAAGTTTCAGATTTAGCAAAGCATAAAGACGAACTAAGAGTAGCCAGTGACCCTACATGGATTAAACGAAAAGGGGACGGCTATCCAGCTTTTTCAAAAGCGTACGGATTTGAATTTAAAGATATTAGAACAATGCAAATCGGACTCGTATATGATGCATTGAAGAATAAAAGCATTGATGCCGCACTTGGGTATACAACAGATGGAAGAATAGCTGCTTATGATTTAGTGACACTAGAAGATGATCGTCACTTCTTCCCACCATATGACGCCAGCCCATTAGCAACAAATGAATATTTGAAACATAATCCAAAAGCTAAAAAATCAATAGAAAAATTGGTTGGGAAAGTATCCACTGAAAAAATGCAAGAATTGAATTATCAAGCAGACGGCCAAAAAGAAGAGCCCGCCATAATCGCAGAAAAATTCCTTAAAGCACATCACTACTTTGAATAGTTAATATAGTAAAAAGCAGGAACCACAAGTGAGGTTCCTGCTTTTTTGATACATATTGAGGGTGAAATATAAGTGAGATAGGTGATTTTTGGCTTAATAGAGTCGTTAAGCCAAGAGATGGCTAAAGTCGTGGCTTAAGTACCGAGTAAAGCCAAGACTTTCACTATTTTCATTAATACTCTATTTATTAAGCCCATCCTCTGAATCGTGTTGCTTCTGCTGTACGTCTAACACCTACAACGTAAGCTGATAATCTCATGTCTAGTTTTCTCTTTTGTGAAATGTCATATACTTTGTCAAAAGCTTCGACAATCTTAGTTTTTAATAACTGATTCACTTCTTCTTCAGACCAATAAAGTCCTTGATTGTTCTGTACCCATTCAAAGTATGAAACAGTTACACCCCCAGCACTAGCTAGTACATCCGGAATTAAAAGTACATCATTTTCTGTCAGAATACGAGTTGCTTCTTGTGTTGTAGGACCGTTAGCCGCTTCTGCTACTATACTCGCTTTAATGTCTCCTGCATTTTGTGCGGTGATTTGGTTTGCTAAAGCTGCTGGTACTAAAATGTCACAATCGATTCCAAATATATCTTCGTTCGGAATAATGTTATCAAATAAAGGTGTGATTCTACCGTGTTCTTTACGAAGCTCTAATAAATGATCAATATCTAAACCTTCAGGATCATATAAAGCACCACGACTTTCTGAGATACATACAATTTTTGCACCTTTATCATGGAGGATTTTAGCGATAAAGCTACCAGCATTACCAAATCCTTGTATAACAACTTTTGAACCTTCGATATTAATATGCTTACGTTTAGCCGCTTCTTCAATCGTAATTACAGCACCTAAAGCTGTTGCTTGTTCGCGACCTAGTGAACCGCCTAAAGAAATGGGTTTACCAGTAATGAAATTTGGCGCGTTAACTTTATGCATAATACTATATTCATCCATCATCCAAGACATGATTTGAGCATCTGTATATACATCTGGTGCAGGGATATCTTTAGTAGGTCCAACGATTTGAGCAATTGCTCTAACATATCCACGTGACAATCTTTCTAATTCATTTTGACTCATACTATGAGGGTCACATTGAATTGCTCCTTTACCACCACCATAAGGTAAGTTAACGAGACCACATTTTAAAGTCATCCACATAGATAATGCTTTTACTTCATTTTCATCTACATCAGGGTGGAAGCGGACGCCACCTTTAGTAGGTCCCACTGAACTATTATGTTGAGAGCGATATCCTGTAAAAGTTTTTACGGATCCATCGTCCATTTTAACTGGAATACGAACTCTTAAAAATCTAGCAGGTTCTTTAATCAATTCAAAAAGACCTTCATCGTACCCTAATTTATATAAAGCTTGTTCAATTATATTTTGTGTAGAAGTTACAAGATTGCTATTTTCACTCATGATTGACGCTCCTTTGTTGATTAAAATAATGTCTAAAAAAACATATTAAATAAAATCATAATACAAATGAAAATGGTTTTCAATAAAATAAACTGAATTTACTAAAAATTCAAATATGTATAATGATAAAATTTGTTGTATTTTAATGTAGTGAGTGTAAGTAGTTGGTAGTAATTGGAAGACATGATATAATTCAATTACGAGCATATACAAATATAATGAAACCATTATATTTACTAGTGTGAATGAATCTTGGACAAATGAATTTTTGTCCAAGATTCTTCTTTTTATATAAATGAAGAGGTGTAGAAAAGAGATTCATGAAATCATAGTGTATATTTTATAAATTGAGTAATGAGTGGAATGAGAATATTGGCTGGGATGTGAGTTAAAGAGGCAGTAAACTCACAAGATCGCAAAAGATGTGAGTTAAAGTCGGAGTAAACACACGTGATTGCATAAGACGTGAGTTAAAGTCGGAATAAACTCATGAGATTGCCGAAGATATGAGTTAAAGGTGTAGTAAACACACAAGATCGCAAAAGATGTGAGTTAAAGGTGTAGTAAACACACAAGATCGCAAAAGATGTGAGTTAAAGAGGTAGTAAACACACGAGATTGCCGAAGATGTGAGTTAAAGAGGTAGTAAACTCACGAGATTGCCGAAGATGTGAGTTAAAGGCGTAGTAAACACACGAGATTGCCGAAGATGTGAGTTAAAGGCGTAGTAAACACACGAGATTGCCGAAGATGTGAGTTAAAGAGGTAGTAAACACACGAGATCGTCAAAGATGTGAGTTAAAGAGGTAGTAAACACACGAGATAGCTGAAGATGTGAGTTAAAGTCAAAATAAACTCACAAGTTCCACAAAAACCTAATTCTATCCCACATCCCAGCCCTAACATGATTCAAATCCTGTATTATTCTCTCACATATAGCGCACGATTATTTGCAATATTAAAAAGACGCCCCCAACAATTTTCTAAGAATGTTATGATATTACTATCAAAAACTTATCTTATACATCGTGGGGGTGTCTTTTTGTCTGAAATGCTCAATATTTTACTAACGGTTGTTGTACCGATTTTTCTAATGACGGCGTTAGGTTATGTGCTTCAAAAGCGTGTGAAACTTGATTTACGTACGCTCGCAAAATTAAATATCAATGTGTTTGTGCCTGGATTTATTTTTGCGAAGTTTTACAAAGCTGAGTTAGCAGTAAATTTATTATTATTAATCATCGTGTTCTTCGTTATATACATAATTGCTTTATATATCGTCGCTTTTGCTATCGCCAAAATGCAAAATTTAGATAAAGGTAAAGAGACGACTTTAACAAACAGTGTGCTCTTCTTTAACTCTGGTAACTACGGTGCACCGTTAAATGATATTGTATTTAAAAGTGATCCACTTGCAATGTCTGCACAAGTCATTGTATTAACGCTACAAAATGTCTTCACGTTTACATATGGTGTCTTCGCAATTCAATCTGTTCAATTAGGTAAACTTAAAGCATTACTCAATTACTTTAAGATGCCTATTATATATGCACTCGTTCTTGCTATTATTTTAAATTATAATCATATTCCAATTCCTGAGTTCATGTGGACGACTGTCAGTTATTTGTCTGATGCTATGATTGCGATTGCTTTAATTCTTCTCGGTGCTCAAATTGCCAATATTAAACTTAATTTTAAATGGTCATCTTCTTATATTTATATCTTTATAAGATTAGTTGTTGGACCAGCTATCGCATTAGTCATTATAAAATGCATGGGGTTAGATGGCATTATCGCACAAACACTATTTATTGCTTCAGCGATGCCAACATCTGTGAACAGTTCAGTTATTGCGCAAGAATATGATAATTATCCAGCTTTAGCTGCAGAATTAGTCTTCATGTCTACGTTGTTTAGTTCTATTTCTGTTGTGGTTGTCATTTATTTATCTTATTTAATTTTTTAACGTACATTTAAAAGTTCTTTAAATGTCTGACTTGAATAAGCTTCTCTATACAGTCCGCGTCGTTGTAATTCTGGAACGATGTATGTTACAAAATCTTCAAGACTATGTGGTAAAGTAGGTGGCATTAAATTAAAGCCATCTGCAACACCAGACTTAAACCAAAGCTCCATTTCATCTACTATTTCTTCAGGTGTTCCTATTAATGTGAGATGCCCACCACCTGCATTGAGATATCCTAATAATTCTCTCACTGTAGGTTTGGTATCTTCTATAATTTCTAAAATTGTTTCATATCTACCTACTGGACCATCGAACGCTTCTACAGGTGGCAGTTCTGGGACAGGCTCATCCAATGCCCATTTCGAACAATCTTGTCTAACAAACGTACTTAATTGTTTGATGGCATTTTCAATTGGTAAAGCTTTATCTAACTTTTCTTTTTTAAGAAGGGCTTCTTCACGTGATTCTCCAACATAAGTGACTAATCCTGGGAAGACTTTAATGTATTTCTCGGGTGTATCACTTTCTCTAATAGCAGTATTTAATTTATTTCTATAAGCTTTCGCTTGTTTCAAATTCCATGATACTGAATAAACCGCATCTGCATGTTTGACAGCTAACGCAATACCTTGTTTGGATGCGCCAGCTTGCATAGCGACAGGTTTGCCTTGTGGGCTACTTGGTGTCGATAACGGTCCATTTACTTGGAAATAATCGCCAGAATGATGAAAAGCATGCACATGCTCATGATTAATCACTTTATTGTTATGACGGTCATGAACGAAGTCTTCTTTATGCCAAGATGTAAATAGTTTGTCCATCAATTCAGCAAATTCTTGTGCTTTATGATATCTAGCATCATGCTGAGGTAAAGCTTTCATGCTATGATTTTGAGCTTCTATATCTGTCATAGATGTTACTAAGTTCCAACCAACACGACCATTCGTCGCATGATCGAGCGTTAAAATTTGCCTAGCAGCAGTATAAGGGTTTGAAAATGAACTTGATATTGTTGAAACTAGACCAATATGTTGTGTCACTTGTGATATAGCAGTTAAATTCACAATTGGATCTAACCAGAATGCAGGTAATTCGCTATCTGACTTTGCAGGGAATGATTGATTATCTGCAAAGAATACGGCATCTAATAAACCTCTTTCTGATAGTTGTGCTAATGATTGATAATAAGAGATATCACCAATCTGTTCGATAGAGGAGTCTTCCATAAGCCATGCAGCTTGATGGTGGCCACAGCCATATAATAAGACACCAATATTGAGTTGATCACTTCTTAAATTACGCATTTCTATTCTCCTTATCTCTCTTTTAGAATTCTAGTTCATTGTTAAGCCGCCATCTACAGTATAATTTTGACCAGTTATACCACTTGCTTTATCAGAAGCAAGGAAGCTTACCATATTTGCGACATCTTGTGGTGAAGTAACTTTTTTAAGAGGTGTTGATTGAGCAATTAAGTCGAATACTTCAGGTGTTGTTACAGAGCTGGCATCGGTCGTTTTGAGTAATCCACCTGAAACGACATTGGCTGTAATGCCGTATTGACCTAATTCAGCAGCGATATTACGCGTGAAACCAATTAAACCAGCTTTCGCCGTTGTATATTCATGATAAGGTACGACAGGATTTTGGAATAAGTTCGTACCGATGCTAATGACAGCACCTTGTTTTCTTTCTATAAATTGTGGTGCAACACTTTGCACAATATTAAATGCAGCTTTTAATGTGCCATCGATTTGTTGTTGATAGTCTTCCCATGCAAGATCGACGAATGCTTTTTGTTTTACTGGATCAAATTTAAAGTTAACTAAGGCATTATTGACAACGACATCAATTTTTCCAAAATGTTTCGTACCTTCATCAATTAACTGATCAACTTCAGAGCGATTCGTCACATCCGCTTGAATAGCAATCGCTTGTTCTGCACCGATTTCAGCAACTAACTGTTCTGCTAACGCTTTACTATTATGATAATTAATGATGACTTGATGTCCTTCAGATGCTAATGTACGTGCGATTGTTGCGCCTAATCCTCTACTACTACCTGTTACTAAAATTGTCTTTGTCATATGTAACACTCCCATATAGAATTTTAAATAAAAAAATACACAACCTTCTCGTAAGAAAGTTGTGTAAAAACAAAGATATTTATAAAAAGGGCATAGTCATCCCTATAAATTCTTTTCACAAACACTTTCCTACGCTAGTACGATCTAGTTCAGGTTCAAAGGGTTCGAGTTCATACTCATCTCAGTTAAAAAAACACCCCTAGTGCATCTATTTAATTACTATCAATGTATAGTTTTTAATAATCGATGTCAAGTTTGTATAAATGTTCAGTTGCAAACGATAGGTAAAATCGGTTATGATATAAAACGTACTGATTACGATTTAAAAAAGAATAAAGGTGATAAGATGAAGTGGACGATAGTAGGTGGTGGTATCCACGCGATAACGATAGCATTAGAATTAAAAGTTAAAGGATTAAAAAATAAAGACTTAACAATTATTGACCCGCACGATGTGTTCTGTCATCAATTTGATCATCGAACACAGAATATTAGTATGCCTTATTTAAGATCTCCAATCGTACACCATGTTCACCCAAATCCTTTTCATTTAAAACAATATTTTAAGAAAATGGATTATGCAGGTGGCATTTATGGTAAGTATAAGAGACCGAAAAGAGATATGTTTATGGACCATACAGCAGAACAAGTTGAATACTACCGATTACATGAATGTCATGTTAAAGATACTGCAGTAGATATAAAGAAATATCGAGATAATTGGTGTGTCGTATTAGAATCAGGGGAGATGATATATACACAGAATGTCATCATCGCATCTGGTTGTAACCATAAGCCAAAGATTCCAAAAATGTATGAGCATGCACCAGATGTACAACATATTTTTGAAGATGCAAATATTCAATTTAATGAAAGTTCTCATGTTGTTGGAAGTGGGATATCGGCTGCACATTTAGCATTAAAATTAATTTATCATGATGATGAAAAGCATGTGCATTTATGGACGAACAAGCCGTTAGAAATTCATGATTTTGATGCTGATCCAGGGTGGTTAGGACCTAAAAATATGGCAAGCTTTTCAAAAGTAATAGATCCAGAAGAGAAGATGGATATTGTCTTAAAAGAACGTCATAAAGGTTCGATGCCACAAGAGTTATTCATTAGATTAAAGAAATATGTGAAAAAAGGCAGACTTACGATACATCTCAATGAATTAGATTATATTAACAATCATCAAATCATAACAGTTGATGGGAAACATATGGATTATGACCATATATTATTGGCAACAGGATTTGATAATACTTTATTAACACAACCAATATTAAATCGTTTAATTCATGAATATAAAGCACCACTCAATAAATGTGGGTATCCTGAAATTAGCAAACATTTAGAATGGCTGCCGAATTTATTCGTATCAGGTGGATTAGCTGATTTAGAATTGGGACCTTTCGCTAGAAATATTATGGGTGGAAGAGAAGCGGCACGCAAGATAGGTGAGAAGTATCACGAAATAGAGCAATGCAGTTAGGTATATCAGACATAAAAAAATCCTGGAACAAATTCGTTCCAGGATTTTTAAATTAAATTTCTTTCAAAATGTTATAAATAGCTTCTGTGCTTTCAGCGTTGATTAATTTTTCTCTAGTATCATCGTCCATAAGCGTACGTGACAGTCTTTGTAATAACTTCAAGTGTGTGTCACTACTATCATTTGGTACAGCAATTAAGAAGATGATCTTAGGTTGTGTTTCATCTAAACTTTCCCATTCAACACCATGTTTGTTATTTAGAACAGCTACGACAGGCTGTTTGACAACGTTTGATTTAGCATGCGGGATGGCTACATTCATGCCAATTGCTGTTGTTGATTCTGATTCGCGTTTCAATACAGCTTCTTTTAACGCTTTTTCATCGTCTATAAAGTTGTGATGTTTTAAATTGTGAATTAGTTTATCGATTGCGTCATCTCGAGACATTTCAGCGTCTTCTATTGTGATGACTTTTTCGTGAAAGACTTGTTCTGATTCTTTCTGAGTTTCATCATTTGAAGTGGTTGTTTCTTTTTGATCGTTATCATCTTCATCTAATCCCATAAATGATGTTGTGATACCGCTATTAGATGATTCCATTTCAGGTGTTGCAACTGTTGCTTCTTTTTTCTTTAATAAAAGTGTGACAAGCATTGTAACACTACTTCCGATGATGACAGCAATAAAGAACCATAGTATTTTATCGATACCACCAAGTACAGCTACAATTGGACCACCATGTGCAACTCTATCTCCAACGCCACCTATAGCTGCAATAGCTGCTGCAACCATTGCACCAATCATATTTGCAGGAATAATACGTAATGGGTCTTGTGCGGCGAATGGAATAGCACCTTCAGTAATACCGAATAAGCCCATCGTAAATGATGCTTTACCCATTTCAATTTCACCTTTATTAAATTTACGTCTATTGATAAAAGTAGCAAGACCTAAACCAATAGGTGGTGTACATACAGCTACTGCAACCATACCCATAACGGCATAGTTTCCTTCAGCAATTAAAGCTGATCCGAATAAGAAAGCAACTTTGTTTACTGGACCACCCATATCGAATGCAATCATAGCTCCGATAATAAGCGCTAAGATAATACTATTTGTACCTTGCATACCTTTTAACCATGTTGTTAAGCCTTCAAAAATACTCGCAATCGGCGCACCGATAACAAATATGAAAATAAGTCCTACAATAATTGAAGAAATAATAGGAATAATGATAATTGGCATAATCGGTGCCATTGCTTTAGGAATTTTAATGTTTTTAATCCATTTAGCTATATATCCTGCTAAGAAACCAGCGACAATACCACCAAGGAATCCTGCACCAGCTTCACTTCCGTAAAAGCTACCATCAGCAGCAATTGCGCCACCAATCATACCTGGTACTAAACCTGGTTTATCAGCAATACTAACTGCAATGTAACCAGCTAGAATTGGCACCATAAAACTAAATGCTAAACTACCGATATTTTCAATAGATTTCCAGAATGAATCATCAGGAATTTTAAGCCCTTCAGGTGTTGTATGGCCACCTAAAGTTAAAGCAATGGCCATTAATAAACCACCAACTACGATAAATGGCACCATGAATGAGACACCATTCATTAAATGTTGATAGACCATTTGTAGACCACTTTTTTGTTCTTCGTCATCATGCGTTTGTTTATTGCCACCTTTTTCATGATGGATATGTGCATCTTGATCGATGATGCGTTGAATTAATAATTTAGGGTTGTGAATACCTTCTCTAACACTTTCGTTAATTAATCGTTTCCCGTCAAATCTTGATAAATCGACTTGTCTGTCAGCAGCGATAATAATACCATCCGCTTCTCTAATTTCTTTTGATGTCAGAACATTTTCTGCACCGACACCACCTTGTGTTTCTACTTTAATATCTATGCCCATTTCTTTTGCGGCTTGTTCTAATTTTTCTTGAGCCATATAAGTATGTGCAATCCCGTTTGGACAAGATGTAATTGCTAAAATTTTCATAACGTCAGCTCCTTCTTAATTCAATTGTAAACGCATTCACTGAAACATAAAAAAGAATAATTGCCGTTAGTAGTGGCAATTATTCTTTAAAACGATCAATGATATATTGTTTGAATGGTTCATCTTCTAATTTTAGTAGATGTTTAACATCTTGTTCTGTTAATGCAGCAATACTGTGTATGATTTTCTTCATTACTTGTTTATCTTTGTCTGCAATAGATAAGAAGAATACTAAATGAACTTTATGTTGTTTCCATGCTATATCTTGGCGGAGTCTAAACATTAGTACATGTGACTTAAAGACTTTAGTAGGGTCTCCATGTGGAATAGCGATGCCGTTTCCTATATAAGTTGATGAGAACTTCTCTCTTTCTAATGCACTTTCAATATACCCACTTGATATTGCATGTTGTTGATTAAGCAAACGTTCCGCATGTTGGAATATATCAACAGTAGAATGTATGTCTGTTTCGATTGGTACCGATAGAAAGTCGATAGGCAATAATGCGTCGTTATTTAAAACAGGGTTTTGCTTTTGATTTAAAATGGTTTGAAATTTATGTGCATCTTCTTCTGAAAATAAAGGCGATACTTGAACAACTTGTACGTTACTAGGGATATGTTTCATATCAATTTCGTGTGTTGTAACGAGTATATCCGTATTAGAAAATGGGTAAGTTGAAACGTCTTCAAGTTTAATCGTATCCGTAATATTAATTTTATGGTTTAACTTTTGAATTTTTGCTTCTAATAAGCTAGAAATGCCCAGTCCATAATAACAAGTGATGACAACATTAAATTGATCTTGTACATTACGATCTATTGATGATTGAAAATGTAACGCTAAAAAGGCTATCTCATCTTCACTTAAATTAAGTTGTGCATCTTCTTCCAATAAATGAACCGTTTCATATAATGCGTTGAACACAAACGGGTATTGCTGTTTAATATCCTCTGTAAGCGGATTGTTAATATAAACGTTCTTAACGATACGCAAATATGTTCTGCTGAAATGTGAATAAACATTTTCACGAAGTACAGTATCTTGCATAAAATCTATACCGACTTTGGCATTCATTTGATAAATTAAACGTTCAATATAACTTTGAATAAATATTTGTTTGAAGCCAAGATCATATTTATCAAAATAATAGCTAATAAAAAATGAAAATAACTTCGCTGTTTCATCGCTTAAAGTGTATTTAAGCTGTCTATTAATGTCTTCTAAAATTGCCCGGGAAATGGCCAATGCCTCTTGATTAATATCCCATTGTTCTGTTGTATCGTGGATTCTTTTGAAAATAATGATTAGGTGTACGAGCAACTGTTTAATATGTACTTTTGAAGTTTGTATATGGTTATGCTCTAAATGTTGTTCCATAATATGCATCATTAATTCGCTATGCGCTTTTGGGATTTCATTCAAAATGAAGTCCTCTACCTTAACATTGTTTGTAGAGAGTTGGTTTAAATGAAGAATAGCGTTGCGAATATCCATTTCATTGCCACTTACCGTAACACCTTTTCTTTTAACAAGTTTAATCGCAACGTCATAAGATTCACACCAAGCTTGAATTTGGTTTAAATGATCGATGAGTTCATTCTTCGTTAAAGCATAGTCTTCAGATAATTGTTCAAGCGTAACAGATTGTTTATACATTAATAATTGATAAGCCATCTTGATGAGTGTTTGGCCGTTCTTTTCCGTATATTGATTCAATATGGATTCTATCTCTTCAGTTTGATACAACTCGTGATTTAATTGATAACCACGCCCTTTAATACTGATAATGACATCTTTAATTTCACTATTAATATATTTAATATCGCTTCTTACCGTTCTATTTGAAACATTCAAATAGTCAGCTATTTCAGTCCCGTTTAAATAACTATCACGATTTAAAAGTAATAGCCTCATTAATTTCACATGTCTTTCTAACAATAATCCCACCACATTTCAAGTTCACATTTAGATTCATATTATATTGTAAGCGTTTAATGAATGGGTGACAAATAACGATAATTCTAGAGTGTCCAATTAGTTGTGAGTGTTCTTTAATTCCACTTTAAATAACTATTTTAAAAAACTAAAAAAATAATCTTATACTGTTAATTTTGTAGTTAAGGATAGTAGGAAAATAATATAAGAACTATATTAATAAAGCTAAATTAATGCGATAAAAATAAATAGTGTATAAGCAAGATTCTTTGAATAAAACTAAATTAATATACGGAAATATTTGTTTTTACATTGTTAACATTTTTTATTCATACAATTATTTATAAATAAAACAACTGTAACGTAAATATTAAATAAAATATCGAATTCTTATAAAATTATATAAAAAGTACTTGAAAATTTTACAAAATGTATTGTATAATTTTTCTGAAGTTTATTGTGTATATTTACATCATTTACAAAGCAAACTTCATATTTTACGTTTTGATAAAAGGATGGGGAAGTTAAGGTGGAAAGGAAAATTAATAAACAAAGGTTTAGTATTAGAAAGTACTCTATTGGCACAGGATCAGTATTATTAGGGGTACTAATATTTTTAGGGGTCAATCAAGAAGCGCAAGCAGCTGAGAATGATCAAGCTACTGAAAATGTTATGACCGAAGAAAGTACAATGAGTGAAGAAAATCCTATAAATAACGCAAACAACATGACGGAAAACACAGACACTAACACTAACGAAGCGGAAAATAAAGAAAGCTTGCAAAATGATGATAAAAATACAGAATCAGAAAGTGTAAATGAAGCAACAACAGAAGAAAGACAGCCAAACAGCAATCAAACTTCAAATACAACAGAAGAAAACATGGAATCAAATATCACTCAACCAAATGAAACTGCAAATACAGATTCAAATAATGAACGTAATGAAAATACAGATAGAATGACTGCAACTTCAGCAGAAACAGACAATCAATCAATTATTCAAGACATTAGTGTTAAGATGTTATCTCCTGAGAATGGAAGTACTATTGATTACAATACAAATATTAATCTAGCTTTAAATATGACATTTAATCCTAATGCAAAGCCTGGAGATAAGTTTGAAATAAAGCTACCAGATTATATGAATAAGTATAGTGGATCAAAGATGTTAGATGTTTATGATAAAGAAGGGGAATTATTAGGAAATGTTAATTATGAGAACAACAAATTAATATTTACTGCTGATAATTACTTTGATACACATACTGACATAAATGCAAACTTAAATATTGTTACAAAAGCAACTTCACCAATTTGGGAAAACAACACTTCTCGAGAAGTTGGATTATTGATCAATGATAATTTTGTATCAACAAATAATACTTTAAATCTTAAAGTAAGCACATATTCTGGATATACAGAATCTCTTACGCCAGTTCAAGAATATAAAGAAGGAGTAAGTGATATTTTACATATGTATTCAACGCCTCAATTTAAAGAGTCAGGCAGACATACTGTAGAATTCATTTCTGAAAATTATCCAGATGCATATTATAACTGTGAAGCAATCGAAAAGTATGGATTAAATTTACACTATGGTGTTGCTAAAAATAACTATACGCTCGTAAATACAATTAAAGATGCGGATAAATACAACATAAAAGTCGTTTGCTCTAAAGGGAAAGTTACAGTTTCTATGGATGTAGAGCAAGGTTATGGTTATACAGTAGCAGTCCCAGTTTTACTTGCAGATAATATTAAACAACAACAAAGTATGGATGAATTTTATTTTTCAAACAATTCAACTGCACCAGAAGGTACTACATGGTCTGGTAAAAAACTTTTAAAATATGATTGGCAAAAAGGTGACGGTAATGGTAACAAACCTGTGAAGCCAGAAGAGCCAGAACAACCGGAACAACCGGAGCAACCAGAGCAACCGGAACAACCAGAGCAACCGGAACAACCAGAGCAACCAGAAGAGCCAGAACAACCGGAACAACCAGAGCAACCAGAACAACCAGAGCAACCAGAACAACCAGAACAACCAGAACAACCAGAGCAGCCAGAACAACCGGAGCAACCAGAACAACCGGAGCAACCGGAGCAACCGGAACAACCAGAACAACCAATGGAACCAATGGAACCAATGAAGCCAATGGAACCAATTAAAGCTAACAATCCAGGAAATAAAGATAAAACGATGGTTCCTCTTAAATCTGAAAATATGAATAACCAAAATAATGATAATGGAAATAATATGTCTTCTGGAAAAATAAATATGAACACGCATAGTGACAAAGATCATAAAAGTCATATGCTTCCGAATACGGGTGAAGCTAATGTTGATAAAGGTTTAATTGGTAGTTTAATAGGTATATTTGGTGCTAGCTTCCTCTTATTCAAGAGAAGAAAAGTAACTAAATAAAAAGAAGATATGTAATTTAAAAGGTTAGTTAAAAGTGATGTTTGTATAAGTTTGAACGATAAAGAACTAAATATTGTTTAAGATTTGGTCATTTCTAAATATAGAGAAGATGAAGTAAGTTTATTCTTCTTATTTAGTGTAGGACTGAGGATAGATGTTTATTGAATCCAAAAATAATGAGCCTTTTCTTAGTGTAGAAAAGGCTCATATATTTAAATTATAGAGTATTCATTTATTAGTATATTCCATAGCAGCTAATGAATTGAAAAATATGTTTATTGTATTTGAGTTTCAATAATATATTTAGTTGAGTGCTTTTAAAGGTTAGGAGAGGTTAGTATGAAAGGCATTATACAATATGAATTACATAGAAAAGATGTTTTGAATCAAATACATGATAAGAAGAAGTTAAAGAAAATAGACATTATAACGTTGTTTTATATAAATGAAATGAATGCTACAAAAATTTATGTGCGACGTCTGAGGAAACTTATGTACAACACTTCTTCATCTGAAATTGCATCATCTTTAAAAAATCTTGAATCATTAGGGTATTTTAAGAAAAAACGAGATGTTCAAGATGAAAGAAAAATAATATTATTTGATATTGATTTAGAAGCAATAAGAGATACGTTAGACTTTATTGAAGAAACGTTAGACGAAAAAGATTTAAAATTTTAAATAAATCTCCTACTTAATAGGTAGGAGGTTATTTTTTTAAAGGCGGTTCTGCACATAACTGATGTTTAAATTAATTGGGTAATAAGGTAATATTAGTGTAAATAATAAATGTTAGAAAATAAGTAAATTATATAAGGAGTAATGAAAATGGAACCAATTCAAGAAGTTATATCAACGGTACAAAAGTTAATAGACAACAAGGATATTAGCGCATATAGAATCAATAAAGATATCGGAATTGCAGCGACTACTATTAAACAAATTAGACAAGGTATACACGATATAAATAAGCTTAAATTTGAAACGGTTATTGCGTTATATGAGTACCAAAAAGCATTAGAAAAATAAGGCTACAAGTTACATATCAATTATACTTGAGCTCATCATAATGCTCACTTACTATAAACAGAATGCATGTATTATATCTTTCGACATATTATACTGAACTTAGATAATAAATATAAACTTTGAAGGTGACGTAATTGGTTGAAAATATATATTTAGATGAAATGAAAATTCCATTAACATTTTTTGAAGACGAAACTGTAGATGGTTTATATAAAGTAACAATTGAATTTAATGTAACGAGTGAAGCGTATCACGATATTGCAGTTTTGTTATATAGAGGGCGTTTTGATGTTGAAGTTCCGGATAAAGATAAGAAGTTTAAAGGTGAAATCTATAATTATTCAACGTCTTTAACAAATTTATATGAGGACAATCAAGTTGCGGTGTACCGTCTTGTGCTTAAAGAAATACGAGAGGACCAAAAGGGATGAACGGTATGAAATTGAGTATACTTGATCAATCACCGATTGCACCTGGTCAAACAGCGAGTGATGCTTTTAAAGATTCGTTGGCATTAGCGCAATTAGGAGAGGCTTTAGGTTATGAAAGGTATTGGCTAACTGAACATCACGGTTTGTCCAACCTTGCAAGTTCAGCGCCAGAGGTATTACTTTCTTATATTGGTGCGCATACAAACCGTATTAGAATTGGTGCGGGTGCTATCTTGTTACCACATTATAGACCGTATAAAGTTGCCGAGCAGTTTAATACTTTGGCTACTTTATTTCCAAATAGAGTAGATTTAGGTATAGGAAGAGCACCCGGTGGCTCAGCTGAAGCAACTAATGCGTTATCGAAGCATTTTTTGAAACAAGTGTGGGCTTTTCCAGAACTGTTAGAAGAATTATTGATGTTCTTGGAAGGGCAATTTCCTGTAGATCACGAATATCATAAAGTAAATGTGTTACCACAACCTGATGTACCACCAACACCGTGGTTATTAGGAACAAGTGAGAAAAGTGCTTTACTTGCTGCTAAAAATGGCATACCATATGTGTTTGGTGCTTTTATGAGTGATCAAAATGGTCGTGCAATTGTGGATTGTTACCGTGAACATTTTGAACAAAGAAATCAAGAAACACCTAAAGTGATTGTAACGGTATCTGTCATATGTGCTGAGAATAATCAAGAAGCGGAAGCACTTGCTATAGAAAGTTTAATACCTAAAGCACAAGGTGAAGATAAAAAAGAAAAAGTACAAACATTTGATGCGTTAAGTGATCGTGAAAAAGAAATGCTTAATGACATGAAAGACAATATGATTATTGGTGATGTTGAAACCGTTCAATCAAGACTTCAAACAATTCGAACTGAATATCAATGTGATGAAATCATGGTCAGTACAAATACAATAACGCATGAGGATAGAATGCAATCTTATAGATTATTAGCACAAATATAAATACTTGTTTCAGAACTCAAATATGATATTAAAAGGTGATTTCGTATGATTTTATTAATAGGAAAAATCATCATCTCAGTCGGTCTCATAGTCGGTTCAATTATAGAAGAAACAATACGAGCTAAACGAAAAAAACAGTCTAGAACAAAATAGGGTTCTAGACTGTTTTTTGTTAATTTCAAATATTATGACTTGATGTGTTTATTTATTTCGGATACGAGTGCTTGTACGCCTTTATATTCTAAATGCACGCCGTCATAGGCGAAGTATTCTGAATGGTCTTTTGCTTTTTGATACCAATTGACTAATTGAACATTCTTATGTGAATCTGCTGCTTTTGAAAGTTTCTTGTTGACACTTTGTTCCCAATCTCTTGGTACGTGTGTATTAACGACATATACATGCGCATTACCAAACATTTTAATGAGCTTTGTCAAATCATCATAAGAAAAATCTCCATTCGTACCAAGTTCAAGTACGACTTGTTGATTGGCTTTATTAAATGTACTGTATTTTTCTTGAACGAGTGGAATAGCGTCATTTAAATTACGACCGACTTTACCATCTATTATTGCATCTGGATATGCTTTATGTATTTCTTCCCCGATATCAACCATGACGGAATCACCGATAAATAACATTTTATCTTGATGCTTCCCTTTATGATTATGGGTTTGTTCGCTATTAACATTAATTTTAGGAATAGGTAAGATCAAACTATTTTTATGGTCGTGATTTGAAACTTTAAAAGTCGTCTTGGCATGATGTTTTTGCGTTTGTTGTAAATAATCAAAATGTCCTGAAAGTATTGTTAACGTAAGACCAATTAATACTAAAGTAATGCTACTCTTAGCAATAAGTGATTTTAATTGAGCTTTTCCAGGTTTGAAATACGCTAGCCCGTGTATTCTAATAGGTACTTCAACATAACGATATGAACATTCAGCTAACAGTAACGTTAATATGATTTCTATCAATATCATGTAAAAAGGGATTTGCCCTTGAACGAAATGTTTATTGATAAATGTTATGACAGGGTAATGCCATAAATATAAACTATAAGATCTCTGTCCAATCCATAACAATAATCGATTACCTAATACTTTAGATAATAACGTGCTAGGATGAACAGCACTCGCGATAACAGGTAAAGAACCTAAAGATATAAGATAAATACCACCAAAGTATAACCAATTGTCACTGGATGAAACAGTCAACATAAAATAAATTAATAGCGCAATTGAAATACAACCTATCGTTTCAATTCCAATCTTTAACGGCGTTATAATATGCTGTTTCAATCTAAAAGGCGGCCATATGTATGCTAGTATTACACCTAATAGCAAAGTTTGTAATCTAGTGTCTGTTCCGAAATATACTCTTGAATTATCAACATTCGGTTCAGCAATTAAAATCATTAACAATAATGAAATAAGAGAAGCTATAAATACAACTAAAACAAAATGCCTTTTTAACTTTTTAATGCGAAGTAATATCATTAATAAAATTGGCCAAAATACGTAAAATTGTTCCTCAATCGCTAGACTCCATAAATGTTTAAGTGGCATCACTTTGAAACTATCAAAATAACTAACATGATGAAAAATATACCACCAATTTGATACATAAAATAAAGCAGCAAACGTATCTTGTTTTACACTTTTAATAATACTCGGTTCAAATAATAAGGTATATATGAGTACAATACTTAATAAAAATAAGACTGCCGGCAGTAACCTTTTAATACGTTTCTTCCAAAAATGTAAGAGGTCAATCGTGCCAGTATGTTGATATTCATGGATTAATAAGCTCGTAATTAAATAGCCAGAAATGATAAAAAAAGTATCTACACCTAAAAAACCACCCGATAACCACTTAGGATTAAGGTGATAAATAATGATAGCTATAACCGCAATTGCCCTTAAGCCATCTAGACCATATAAATAACGAATTGGATGTGACTTTATCTCTTTCATTTGACCATTCATTTCTCATTGTCTCCTCAATAAATTGTAAAAATTTCCAATAAGAAATATTGTACCATAATTTACCAAAGATATACAAAAAAAGGATAGTGGAGAGAAAGGGGCTAACGATCAAGACTCAAAAACAAGCTCGTTAGAAATTGTAACGTTCAAGAAACTGAAACAAGATCGTTAGCGGGCAACATATACGGAAAAACTCAAAAAAATAATGGGCTAACGATCAAGACTCGAAAACAAGATCGTTAGAAATTCTAACGTCCAAGAAACTGAAACAAGATCGTTAGCGGGCAAAAAATACGGAAAAACTCAAAAAAATAATGGGCTAACGATCAAGACTCGAAAACAAGATCGTTAGAAATTCTAACGTTCAAGAAACCGAAACAAGATCGTTAGTGGGCATTTTATACGCAAAAACTCAAAAATATAATGGGCTAACGATCAAGACTCAAAAACAAGATCGTTAGAAATTTTAACGTTCAAGAAACTGAAACAAGATCGTTAGCCAGTAAAATATACGGAAAAACTCAAAAAAATAATGGACTAACGATCAAGACTCGAAAACAAGATTGTTAGAAATTGTAACGTTCAAGAAACCGAAACAAGATCGTTAGCGGGCAACATATACGGAAAAACTCAAAAAAATAATGGGCTAACAATCAAGACTCGAAAACAAGATCGTTAGCCAGTAAAATATAAAAAACTGGACCATATCAACCATGGTCCAGCCTCATATTGTATATCCTCTTAACACATTCGTTTCAATAACTCAGCTTTAATAATATTTTGTGCTTCTTTGTAATTCTCTGCAGTATGTTCCTGTGCATTTACAATAAGTAAGTCAATTAAATCAGAATCACTTTTTTGACTAACTTCATCTTCGAATTGGAAAATGTTTTCTTCTGTTTCTCTATGGCTCGCGTTTGGCTTAATAATTTGATAGTAATTATCAGCGCCTAAACCACCTTCTTCAATCATAACTGAAATCTCTGAAGATCTTTGTTCATTCTGCCGGTTCACTTTTATAAGTTTTTTACCTTCAACAGTCATTTGAAAAACCTCCTTGATTACTCATAATGAATATCCAAAATTCAAAGCAAGAGACAAATATCTATTTAACAATAGTGTATTATTACACGAGAGAAATTACAAATAGAAAGCTCAGATAAAAAAACAAAATATTTTACATACGTAATAATTGTAGATTTATTAAATTATAATATTTTTACCAGTTATTGACAAAGTTTACAGAATAATTAAAATATTTACTATATATACATACTTTAACAACACAAGGGGGTATAAATATGAAACCATATTGGAAAACTTTTTTATTAGTATGTTTAAGTTTAATGCTTGTATTAGCAGCATGTGGCAAAGGGGAAGATAAGGATTCTAAAAAGGAATCAGCTATGGAAAATAAAACTGGAAAAAGTGATGCTAAAGGTGGCACTTTGAAAGTTGGTATCGGCGATGCACCTGAAGGTAACTTCCAAAGTATTTTTGCTGGTACAGCAGGTGATTCTGAAGTTATCGGTTATTTCAACGATGGATTAGTTGATTTCGATGATCATTTACAAATAAAGCCACATATTTTGTCATGGGATAAAAAAGATGGAGACAATTTAACTTATACTTTCAAAATGAAAAAAGGCATTAAGTGGCATGATGGCAATCCACTTACTATTAACGATTGGATTTTTACTTTAGAAACATTAGCTAATAAAGACTATGATGGTCCACGTTATAGTGGTGTTGAGCTTATTAAAGGTGCCGAAGAGAAACATGCTGGTAAAGCAGACAAAGTAGAAGGTATTAAGAAAATAGATGACTACACTGTAGAAATTACATTTAAGAAAGAAAAAGCAAACAATTTATATGCTTTATGGACTGGATCACTTATTAGTGAAAAAGTATTTAAAGATATTCCTGTAAAAGAGATGGCTAAATCTGATGCAGTTCGTAAAAATCCTATAGGTATAGGTCCTTTCAAAGTTAAAAATATTGTTGATGGAGAATCAGTAGAATTTGTTAAGAATAAAGATTATTGGCAAGGTGAACCTAAGTTAGACAAAATTAATTTAAGAGTTGTAGAACAAACTTCAATTGCACAAGCTTTAGAAAAAGGGGAAATTGATATATCTTCTGTTTCACCACCGATTGCTAAAGAAATTAAAGATAGTAAATCTGAAAACGTTAAATTATTAGAATCACCGTCAACATCTTATGCAATTATTGGTTTTGTGTTGAATGATTACGATAAAGAGAAGAATGAAATCGGTAAAGCACGTCCTAAATATCAATCTAAGGAATTAAGACAAGCTATGGCATATGCGATCAATCGTGATGAATGGATTAAAGCATTCTATCATGGTTATGGTAAACCGTTAAATGGTTTAATTCCATCATCACACTGGAGTGGTGCTAAAAAAGGTGAAGTAACAGAATACAAATATGATGTTAAAAAGGCAGAAAAATTATTAGATAAAGCAGGATACAAAGATAAAGATGGTGATGGCTTTAGAGAAGATCCAGATGGTAAAAAGTTTGAAATCAATCTTAAGCACTATGCAGGAACAAACCCAACATTTGAACCTCGTACAGCAGCACTTAAAGGATATTGGGAAAAAATTGGTCTAAAAACAAAAGTAGAAATGGTTGAATTTGGTAAATATAATGATGATTTAGAGAAAGGCTCTAAAGATATGGAAGTATACTTCCGTACTTGGATTCAAGGAGCAGACCCAGATCCATCAGAAATGTATAAATCAACAGCACTTTGGAATGAAACAAGGTATAAAAATGAAAAAGCAGACAAATTATTAGATGAAGCTTTAGACGTAAAAATTGTAGGTGAAGACCAAGATAAGCGTAAGAAGAAATATCTAGAGTGGCAAAAAATCTGGGCAGAAGAAATTCCAGCAATTCCACTTACTGAATTAATTGATACAACAGCTGTAAATAAAAGAGTTAAAAATTATGAAGTTTCATTAAAAGGTGCAAATCCAATCTACGAATGGGCTGTAGAAGAAGATAAATAAATATTTTAGTGCGTTAATTTTTTGAGTCTGGGACGAGTACTAATGTTCCAGACTCTTATCATATCTATTAGTGTAACATTTGAACCTTTATAAAAGGTGAAGGACTTACTAACTAACGGGGGGATAATATGCATGGTAATCATTTATTAGAAATACATAATTTAAGTACGGGATTTGATATAAACGGTAAGAACTACAATGCGATTTCTAATGTTAATTTAACTTTAGAGAAAGGTGAAATCTTGGGGATTGTAGGAGAATCTGGTTCTGGGAAATCGGTGTTAAGTATGTCGATTTTAAAATTATTACCTGAAAAAATTGCGAAAATTAATTCAGGCGAGATCAAATACATGGGTGAACGTATTGATCAATATACAAATGAACAATTAAATAATATTAGAGGAAAAGAACTTGCTATGATTTTCCAAGAACCGATGACATCACTTAATCCAGTATTTACAATAGGTAATCAATTAATTGAAATGATGTTATTACACTTAAATATTTCTAAGAAAGAAGCTAAAGAAAGAGCGATAGATCTATTGAAAAAGGTAGGTATACCAAGAGCACAGCAAGTTATTAACGAGTACCCTCACCAATTATCTGGAGGTATGAGGCAAAGAGTCATGATTGCTATGTCGATTTCTTGCTACCCTAAATTACTTATTGCAGATGAGCCTACAACAGCACTAGATGTAACTGTTCAAGCGCAAATATTAGATTTATTGAAGAATGTTCAAGATGAAACTGATATGGGCGTTATCTTTATTTCACATGACTTAGGAGTTATTGCAGAAATATGTGATACTGTCGCAGTTATGTATGCAGGTAAAATTGTTGAACGTGCTTCAGTGGAAGAAATATTTAATAATCCTAAACATCCATATACGAAATTACTATTAAAAACGATACCAAGATTAGATATCAAACAAGATAAATTAGAAACGATTAAAGGTTCTGTACCTTCAATAGATAAAATACCGAGTGTTGGATGTAACTTTTATGATAGATGCCCATTTGCTATGGACGCCTGTGCAACGACAAATTTAAAAGATATCTCTATAAATGAACAACATAAAGTAACGTGTCATTTATATGATGAATCGATATCAGAAAAAGGGGGTCCATTACATGTCTAATGAGTATGTATTAGAAGTTAAAAATCTTAAACAGTACTACCCAATTAAAGGTGGTGTTTTTCAGCGTAAAGTTGGAGAAGTAAAAGCAGTCGATGGTATTTCTTTCAATATTAAAGCTGGACAAACTGTCGGACTTGTTGGTGAATCAGGATGTGGTAAATCTTCAGCTGGTAGAACCATTTTACAATTACAAAAGGCAACATCTGGAGAAATTATATTTTGTGATCAAGACATTACAAAATTAAAAGGAAAGTCTTTAAGACAAGTGAGAAAAGGATTCCAAATGGTATTCCAAGATCCTTATGCTTCGTTGAATCCAATGCAGATGATTGGAGATATTATTGGAGAGCCAATTAGAAATTATTACAAGAAATCTCAAGAAGAAGTGAAATCAGAAGTGATGGAACTTCTAGAAAAAGTTGGACTTAACGAAGAAGCTTACTATAAATATGCGCATGAATTTTCTGGAGGACAAAGGCAACGTGTAGGTATCGCTAGAGCGCTCGCGTTAAAACCTAAATTGATTATTGCGGATGAACCAGTAAGTGCATTAGACGTATCTGTACAATCTCAAGTATTAAATATCATGGCAGACTTACAAAAAGAATTTGGACTGAGTTACTTATTTATTGCGCATGATTTAAGCGTTGTTAAACATGTAAGTGATTATATATGTGTGATGTATTTAGGACATATCGTAGAAAAAGGACCTGCTGATTTAATATATGAAAATCCTAGACATCCTTATACACAATCGTTAATTTCAGCTATTCCGGAAATAGATCCTTCGAAGCGGAAGAAGAGAATTTTATTAGAAGGTGATTTACCATCACCGAGTAATCCGCCAAAAGGTTGTCCATTCCATACAAGATGTCCTTATGTGAGAAAAGAATGTTCAGTTGAAAAACCGAGCTATCGTAAAGTTGGAGACGAACATTATGCTGCATGTATTCTGCTAGAAGATGAGGTGAAAGTAAATGACAACTCTAATTATTAGAAGATTATTACTCATGGTTCCATTACTATTTTTAATTTCTATTGTTATTTTTGGTTTAGCTAAAATGCAACCAGGAGATACGTTTACTGGTCAAAAGCTACCTAATGTTAGTTCGAAATATTATGAAGAACAAAGAGAAAAATTAGGACTTAATGATCCGCTCTATAAACAGTATCTTACATGGGGGAATAAAATACTTCATGGAGAATTAGGTGATTCAATTAGATATAAAAGACCAGTTATGGATTTAGTAAAAGAACGTATGCCTAATACGATTTTATTAGGTGTTATCAGTTTAGTCATTACATATATGATTGCATTTCCACTTGGCATAATTTCGGGTAGGAAACCATATAGTTTATACGATTATAGTATACAAGTGTTGAATTATCTTATGTTAGCCATACCTTCATTTGTAGCTGGTGTGTTTGCAATATATGTATTTGCATTTCAATTAGGCTGGTTTCCATTTTCAGGATCTGTTGAAATAGGACTTGAACAAGGTAGTTTGGCATATTATATAAGTAAGTTATATCACGCTATTTTACCAGGAATGATATTGGGGTTATTATCAACTGCAAGTTATATACAATTCTTACGAAATGACATTATCGAAGTATCGAGAAAAGATTATATACGTACAGCACGTTCGAAAGGGTTATCGGAATCTAAAATTTATAATAAACATATTTTAAGAAATTCAATCATTCCGATTGTTACATTTTTTGGATCTGACGTATTATCTGTATTTGGTGGAGCAGTTATAACTGAATCAATCTTTTCTTATCCTGGAATTGGGAAGTTGCTGATTGAATCTATTGGTGGTAAAGATTATCCACTCATGATGTCGTTATTATTATTCTTTTCATTTTTAGGGTTATTAGCCAATTTAATTTCGGATATTTCATATAGTTTAGTAGATCCACGAATCAAGAGTAACTAAGGGGGGATAATATGAGTAAGCAAGATAAAATCAAAAACAAATCGCCTTTGACAATTGCAAGAAACAAATTTATACGTAACAAACCAGCTATGTTTGCGACCTTAATATTATCTTTAATATTCTTTGTATCTATAATATCACCTCTCATAGCACCATATGATCCAAACTTGCAAAATTTAGTCATGATTAAAGGTGAAATGACAACTGAGCATTGGTTGGGGACAGATTCAGGTGGTAGAGACATACTGAGTAGATTATTGTATTCTGGTAGAGTTTCACTCATTTTCGGTCTCGTTACGACTGTAGGATTAATGTTAATTGGAATATTAGTCGGCATGCTTTCAGGATATTATGGAGGATGGGTTGATACAATACTTATGCGTTTCACAGAGTTTGTGATGCTCTTTCCTTTTATACCATTCGCTGTTGTATTGAATGCGACTTTTAGCGGTAAAATTGAAAACAAATATGGATCTGCTTTAATACTTGCAATCGTACTGATTGCATTGTCATGGGTTGGTATTGCACGTATTGTTCGCGGTAAAGTATTGCAAGAAAAAGAAAATGAATATTTTTTAGCAGCTCAATCAATTGGAACACCTGTTTATAAAATTTTGTTAAAGCATTTATTACCTAATATACTGAGCGTTATTATTGTACAAGCAACATTAGTATTTGCAGTCCAAATTGTAGCAGAAGCGGGATTAAGCTTTTTAGGATTTGGTATTGATAAGACTGTTCCGACATGGGGTAATATGCTAACTGATGCGCAAGAAGGAGATATTTTGAGAAGTAAACCATGGATTTGGATGCCGCCAGCGATCATCATTACGGTTACGATTTTATGTATTAACTTTATAGGTGAAGGTTTAAAAGATGCACTGAATCCAAAATCAGTTCGTTAAGTACAGAAAGCTCAGATAAAAATTTTTAATGTATTTTTACAACACATCATGTGACCTGCACACCTTATGATTTACTTTTACACAATATTGATTTAGAATTGGTATATAAAGAATTAAGATATCTCTTAAAGAAAGTTGCAATTCTTTCAGACTTTTATATTTATGTATACCCAATTCATGAATATAATACATCTTAAATTTTAGAAAGGTGATCAAAATGGATAATAACCAACCAAAAGACGTTATTCTCATTGGTGCTGGTATTTTAAGTACGACATTTGGTTCTTTTTTGAAAAATATTGAACCAGATTGGAATATTAAGTTATTCGAAAGATTAGAACAACCAGCTATTGAAAGTTCAAATGAAAAAAATAATGCTGGTACAGGTCATGCTGCGCTATGCGAATTAAACTACACAGTTGAGCAAGAGGACGGTTCAATTGATGTTGAAAGAGCGAAAGAAATTAACGAGCAATTCGAAATTTCTAAGCAATTTTGGTCATACTTAGTTAAGAGTAAAGCTATCGAGAATCCACAAGAATTCATTAGACCATTACCTCACATTAGTTTCGTAATGGGTATTCGAAATGTAGATTTCTTAAAACGTCGTTATGATGCATTAAAATCTCTACCAATGTTTGAAGGCTTAACTTATACAGAAGATCATAAAGTATTAGCTGAGTGGATGCCTTTAATGATGAAAGGTCGTAATTCAAACGAACCCCTTGCAGCAAGTAAAATTGACGAAGGTACAGATGTTAACTTCGGTGAATTAACACGTAAATTAGTTAAAAATATCGAAAAACACGAAAATGCACAAGTTCATTTCCGTCATGAAGTAGTAGACTTTAAACAACTTTCTAATAGTAAATGGGAAGTTAAAGTTCGTAACTTAGAAACTGGTAAAGTAGAAACGCATGTTGCTGATTATATCTTTATCGGTGCAGGTGGACATGCCATTCCATTACTACAAAAAACAAAAATTCCTGAAAGTAGACATCTTGGAGGATTCCCAATTAGTGGTGCATTCTTAGTATGTAACAACCCTAAAGTTGTAAGTGAACATAATGCCAAAGTTTATGGTAAAGAGCCACCTGGCACACCACCAATGACTGTACCTCACTTAGACAGACGTTATATTCAAGGAAAAGAAAGTTTACTATTTGGTCCATTCGCAGCAATCGGTCCAAAATTCTTGAAAAACGGATCTAACTTAGATTTATTTAAATCTATTAATACAAGTAATGTTGTGACAATGTTATCTTCAGGTGTTAAAAACTTATCACTTGTAAAATATTCAATTCAACAAGTATTACAACGTAAAGAAGATCGTATGAAAGAATTGCGTCGATTTGTACCAGATGCAAAAGACGAAGATTGGGATATTCATATCGCTGGTAAACGTGTACAAGTTATTAAAGATACAGAAGAACATGGCCGTGGATTTATTCAATTCGGTACAGAAGTTGTAAATTCAGAAGACCATACTGTAATTGCTTTATTAGGTGAATCACCAGGAGCATCAACATCAGTATCTGTAGCTTTAGAAGTAATCGAGAAGAACTTCCCTCAATATATGGATAAATGGGAATCTAAAATTAAAGAAATCATCCCTTCATATGGTGAATCTTTAATCGAAGATACTGCTTTATTGAAGAAAACTCGTAAACAAACAGCAGAAGCTTTAGAATTAAACAAATAATGTTGAACAACAGAAGCCATTCCGTTAAGTCGGAATGGCTTTTTTATGTTTAAACGCACGAAGACTAAGAGATATCGTGCGCTAAGGTATAAAATCAGGGTGTAACGCACGAAGACTGGAAGATATCGTGCGCTGAGGTACGAAATCAGGGTGTAACGCACGAAGACTGAGAGATATCGTGCGCTGAGGTATAAAATCAGGGTGTAACGCACGAAGACTAAGAAATATCGTGCGCTGAGGTATAAAATCAGGGCATAACGCACGAAGACTAAGAAATATCGTGCGCTGAGGTACGAAATCAGGGCATAACGCACGAAGACTGAGAGATATCGTGCGCTAAGGTATAAAATCAGGGTGTAACGCACGAAGACTAAGAAATATCGTGCGCGTATAAATGAATCGTTCAATTCTTAAGAAATCCTACTTTTAGAATTGTCCACTCCAACTATTCCTTCTTATTATTTGCTTGTGTATTATTATTTCATTTATCAAACAATAAAATTTCAAATTATTTTAGTGTGAGATGTGATTTTTTAGCTTGGTGATTGGTATTTCAATGATTGTATATATACGATGCATGAGTAATTTAATAGTCTTAATATTTTATTTATATAACTTATATTTTTATAGATGTAATAAGTAACAGTAGATAATAAGGTTCTAAACGATAGATAATTATTTTGAAAAATATTATAGCTACGGTATGTGAGGAGGTACTAAGTGTTAGTTGCAATTATTGCGAATTTGTAATTAAAAAGATATTGTCGTATACCTTTTTACTTTTCTTTCATATTTACACTATGTTATATTTACTAATGTAAGGGCTTACATTTTATTGGGGAGGTCTTTTATGGAATGATTGTAATTATGAAAGATAGGGGATAATCGTATGCAAATTATTTCGTTCGAAGATTTGAAAGACATTGTCAAAAGTGGAGATGTTATTTCACTGGCAGCTTTATCAGTGAGTAATTTACCTGTGAGTGTCTTAAAGCATTTGGTTAAAGCTCATGATGATTATGGAAATCTTAATGATTTAACTTTTATGGTTGCGAATGATATTAGTGATTATCGTGGTGATGGTTATGATTTAGATTCATTTGTGAGTAGAGGTATGGTTAAAAGGCTCATTATGAGTATTATCATTGGTTCACCTAAAACGATAGAAGCGATAAAGAATAATGATGTAGAAGCATATTTTGTACCGCAAGGATTGTTAGCTACACATTATCGTAATTCGTTAGCCAAATTTCCAGATATGATTTCTAAAATAGGTTTACACACTTCCGTGGATCCTAGATTTGATGGCGGAAAAGTCAATGATGTGACTAAGGAAGATATCGTTTCTTTATTAGAAATTAATAATGAGGAATATTTACAATATAAATTTCCTAAAGTTGATATTGCATTGCTTCGTGGTACATACGCTGATAGCGAGGGGAACATTTATATGCATCATGAAGCACATTTGGGAGAGGGCTATGGTGCTGCTTTAGCGGCGCATCAAAATGGCGGAAAAGTTATTGTACAAGTTAAAGAAATTGTACAACATGGTAGCTTTAAACCGACAGAAGTCTTTATTCCTGGAGAGCTTGTGGATTATGTATGTGTAAATGATGACCCAAAACATCATAGACAGACCATTCAAAATTATTATGACCCAGCTATTTCGGGTGAATATAAAGTGCTTAGTATGCCTGAACCAGTTAATGAATTGAGTACACGTAAAGTGATTTTACGACGAGCTGCCCAATTTTTAAATGTAGGTAATGTTGTGAGTATAGGGTTTGGTATTAACAATGAATTATCGAATTTATTGGTTGAGGAAAAAGCTGAAGATTTAGTTCAACTGAATATAGATACAGGTGTATTTGGTGGAATGATAGGAAGTGGTCAAAACTTCGGATTAAATTACAATTTAGATGCGAAGATGCGACATGAAATGACATGGGACTTTATTTATAGCGGAGGCATAGATGTAGCTTATTTAAGCTTTGCTGAAGTGGATCAGTTTGGTAATGTCAATGTTTCAAAATATGGCGATAGAATGAATGGTTGTGGGGGATTCATAGATATTAGTCAAACGGTCCAAAAAATTATTTTCTCAGGAACAATGGTAGTAGGAAGTAAGACTACTTGGAATGATAAAGGTTTAGTTGTTGAAAAAGAAGGTCATGCTCAGAAATTTGTTGAACAAGTGCATAATATGGACTTCAATGCATCATATGCTAAGTCGTTAAATCAAGAGGTCTATTATGTAACGGAACGCGCTGTATTCCAATTAACCGATGAAGGTGTCAAATTAATTGAAATTGCAGCTGGATTAGATTTAGAGAATGATATTCTATCCAATATAGCATTTCAACCGATAATTGCTGAAGAACTTAAAGTAACGGATCAGCAAATTTATCAAGAAAATTGGGGAGGATTGCAACAATGTATTAAAGACAATGGTTCAAACTATTAAGGGGGTAGTTTAATATGAATTACGATTGGATTAAAACGAGAGCGCAATATGACGAAGAAAAGGCGGCAGTTACCGATCCACTAAAAGGAACAGAATGGACTTATCAAGATTTAAATATTCGTGCTGAGAACTTAGCCAACCATCTTGAAGAACAAGGTATTAAAAAGGGAGATGTCGTTGGGATATTTGCACCAAATGATGTAGCGGTGATTGACTTACTATTCGCTTCATTTAAGATTGGCGCAGTATACTTCCCAATGAACTGGAGACTCAAACCGAACGAAATTGAAAGTGTTATTGAAGATTCAGGTGTGAAGTTTATATTCTATGCAAATCGTCATTTAAGTAGTTTACAAGGGATTGCAGATGACTATTTACACATGGATATAGATTCACCTGAATATGATGAACTTGTAAATCCTAAAAATCATAAACCATTCAAGACAGTAGATGTAGGTCGTGATGATTTAGCGGCATTAATGTACACAAGTGGTACAACAGGATTACCAAAGGGTGTCATGTTCACTTATGACTCATTCACATCGAATGCGATTAATACGATACTCACTTATAAAGTGAATTCAGGATTTTCATCTATTATTTCGTTACCAATGTTCCATGTATTTGGATTTAATGATTTAGTCATTCCATTGTTGATGGCAGGTGGCTCACTCGTATTACATCGTTACTTCGAAGGTGAACAACTCAATGATTTAATGGCTAAATATAAACCGAATTACTTATCGCTTATTCCAACAATGTATTACGCCATGTTAGTAGCACCTAACTTTGATGTGAAGAATTTTGACAATATTGATTTTCTTATTCAAGGTGGTTCAGCACCGTTACCTGGTGTTCAGAAAAAATTTGCAAGCATGGGGTTAAATATTATTAATGGTTATGGCTTAACAGAAGCACCATTAGCGATGATAAATACACCTACTAATTCACTTAAAAAGCCAATGAGTATAGGGAAGCCTGTCATGTACGTAGAATCAAGATTATTTGATGAAGATTTTAATGACGTACCTATAGGTGAAATTGGTGAATTAGCGATTAAAGGTAAACAAGTTACACCTGGTTATTGGCAAAAACAAGAAGAAACGGATAAATCTTTCCATGATGGCTACTTCTTAACAGGTGATTTAGCACGTATAGATGAAGATGGCGATATATTTATCGTAGATAGAAAGAAAGAACTGATTATTACAGGTGGAGAGAACGTCTTGCCATCTGAAGTTGAAATTGTTCTAGCTGGTCATCCACTCGTAGCACAATGTGTTGTCGTAGGTTATGAAAATGAAAAATTTGGAGAAACTGTAGCGGCTGCTGTGTTACTCAATGAACAAGACCCAGATTTCGTAGAGAAATTAGATGCTTATATGCGTGAGAACTTAGCGAGTTATAAAGTACCTAAGAATTATCTATCCGTAACGAAAATGCCATTAACTTCAACTGCTAAACCAGATAAGTTAGAAGTGAAAGCTATGATGAAGAGAAAGTTTCAACAATAAACAAAGATGACGCTAACATGAATACTAAATTTTTTTTAGATGTAAATGTAAGCGCTTTAATAATATTTGGAGGTCATATATATGTCAACAAAATTAGAAACATTAAAAGCATTATTTCCAGAGGATGTACTGAATATTTCGAAACAATTAACAGATGGTGAAGTGAAGTTCTTAAAACAACTTGATGATTTATTAGAAGAAAAATATCGTCCAACAATCAACGAACATTGGGTGAATGCAACAGTGCCAGAAGACTTCTTCGATGATATGGGTAAACTCAACTATTTCCAAAACCCATTATTATTTGAAGGGCGTGAAGGTGCTAAGACACCTAGTCAATTATTCCAATTTTTCATGTCTTATGTTGTAGCACGATTCGATGTATCTTTAGTGACATTATTAGGTGTCCATCAAGGATTGGGACATAATTCATTCTTATTTGGTGGTAGTAAAGAACAAATTGCTTACTACATCCCTAAATTACAATCACATGAATTAAGAACATGCTTTGCGTTAACAGAACCAGAACACGGATCAGATGTTGCAGGTGGACTTGAAACAACTGCAAAACGTGAAGGCGATAAATGGATTTTAAATGGTGAAAAGAAATGGATAGGCGGCGCGAATTTAGCAGATGTTATTCCGGTATATGCTGTTGATGTTGAAACAGGTAAACCTAAAGGCTTTATTATTAGACCAGAACAAGCAGGTGTAGATATTGAAGTGATTGAAAATAAAATCGCTTTAAGAATTATTCCTAATACAATTATTAAATTAGACAATGTAGAAGTTGAAGAAGATCAAAGACTTCAAAATATAAATGGCTTTAAAGATATTGCGAAAGTACTTTATTCTACACGTGCAGGAGTTGCATATATGGCAACGGGTGCTTTAGCAGGTGCTTTACGCGCAACGCTTGATTATGTAACAGAACGTAAACAGTTCGGTAAAGAAATTAGTAAATATCAATTAATCCAAGAAAAATTAGCTATGATGCAAGGAAATTTAGCACATTCAATGTCTATATGTGCCCAACTTGCTAGAATGCAAGAAAATGGTGAGTATGACGAAGTTGCCACTTCAACTGCTAAGATGATGAATTCACTTAGATTAAGAGAATCTGTAGCAATGGGTCGAGGTATCACAGGTGGTAACGGTATTTTAGCTGAATATGATATTGCGAGATTCTTCTCAGATGCAGAAGCAGTATACACATATGAAGGTACACACGAGATCAATGCACTGTTAATTGGACGTGCATTAACTGGAGATTCAGCATTTATTTAAGCTAACTGAGCAAGACGAAACACACTCAGAATATATGAATTTGGAGGACTTTTTATGACGATAAGTAAAGCGACCGTTCTAGGTGCAGGTACAATGGGTAGTCAAATTGCTGCACTATTAGTGAATGCAGGTTTAAAAGTAAAATTATTAGATATAGTAATCGATGAAAAAGACCCGAATAAAATTTCTAAAAAAGCATATGATGTGATTACAGATGCTAAAAGACCTTTATTATTCGATTTAGAGTTTGCATCTAATTTATCTTACGGTAATTTTCAAGATGATTTAACAGGTGAAGATGATGCTGATATTTATATTGAAGCGGTTAAAGAAGAATTAGATATTAAACATCAAGTTTGGAAACAAGTTACTCAAGTTGCGAAAGATAATGCGATATTTGCAACGAATACTTCAGGTATTCCAATTGAAGCAATATCTAAAGCATTTAGTGATCAAGATAAAGAAAGATTTTTAGGATTACATTTCTTTAATCCACCTCGCATTATGAAACTTGTAGAGGTCATTCCGAATCGTAATACGTCAGATGCGATCGTTGAAAGAACACAAGTATTTGCTGAAGAAGTACTTGGTAAAGGTGTTGTCGTTGCGAATGACGTGCCTGGATTTGTAGCGAACAGAGTCGGTACACAAACGATGAATGACATTATGTATCGCGGCGAAGAACAAGGATTTTCAATTATTGAAGTAGATGCTTTAACGGGTAGAGCAATTGGTAGACCGAGTACTGGAACATATGGTTTATCTGACTTAGTTGGTTTAGATATAGCCGTTACCGTTACGAGAGGACTCCAACAAGTGCCTGAAGAGCAACCGTATTTCAAAGATACTAAAGTTGCCGATACACTTGTGAAAAATGGCTCGTTAGGTAGAAAAACGAAACAAGGTTTCTATAAAAAAGATAAAAAGACAAGACTTGTTTACGATATAGAAAGCGATTCGTACGTACAACCTGAACCGCCTAAATTCGAAATTCTTACTAAATTTAGTAAAGACTTAAAATCCAATTTAGATGTCATTTTTAATGCTGAAGATGATGCAGGTAAATTCTTATGGGAAACATTAAGAAATAATTTCTATTATTCAGCGATTAATGTTCCTAAAGCTGCATCTGACTTTAAAGATGTAGACCGTGCGCTTGTATGGGGATTTAACTGGAAAAAAGGACCGTTCCAACTTTGGGACTTAATGGGCTTTGACCGTGTTAAAGATAGAATGAAACAAGAACTGGGTGAATTACCTGAATGGATCGAACAACAAAGCGGTGGCTTCTATAAAGAAGGCGAATCAATAGAGCGTGTCACACCGACATCAGCTTTTATTGACCGTGAAGTTTGGAATAGAGAAGATTCTAATTTATCAGTAGCAAACAAAGATCAATTATTACTTAAAATTCAAAGTAAAAATAATATTATATCTGACGGCTTTGCGAACGACTTAATTGAATCTATTGATTTATTAGAACAAGAAGATTATACAAGCATGGTTATATATGCAGATGGCAATAATTTCAGTGTCGGTGCAAACTTGTTCTTAATGAAACAAGCACATGAAAGTCAGAAAGTAGATGAATTAGTAGGTCCAGCAATTGATAAATTACATGAAAGTTTCGGAAGAATGAAATATTCACTTAAACCTATTGTAACTGCAGTTCACGGTAGAGCTTTAGGTGGCGGTTGTGAAGTTGTCTTACATTCACCATTTATCGTTGCTGCGAGTGAAACGTATATTGGACTAGTTGAAACTGGTGTAGGTCTATTACCTTCAGGTGGTGGATTAGCAGAGTTTGCAGATAGAGTGCTTAGAACAAATCATAAAAATGATGACAAACAAGCATCGATTACGAAAGTATTAATGAATGTAGGCTTAGCTAAAGTATCTACAAATGCATACGAAGCTAAGAGATATGGTTATTTAAGAGATATCGATACAATCATTTTCAACAAAGAAAGACGTGTTGAAGTTGCTTTAAATAAAGCGAGATATGAATCTGAAGCAAACTATATTCCTAAACCTAAAACTCAATATCCAGCGCTAGGCAGAGATTTTAAAGCTTTAGCACAAGCTGAACTAGATGCGCAAAGAATTGGTCACTTCATTAGTGATTATGATTACGAAATTACTTTAAAAGTTGCACATATACTTGCAGGTGGAGATTTACCTCGTAATACGTATATTAATCAACGATATATTCAAAAGCTTGAACGAGAAGGCTTTTTATCTCTACTCAAAAATGAAAAAACATATGATCGTATTACGCATATGTTAGAAAAAGGTAAACCATTACGTAACTAATGAAGTGTTGAATAAGAGAGGATGGATATCAATGCAAGAGGCATATATAGTAGCATACGGACGTTCTGCAGCAGGTAAAGCTAAACCAGGTGGTGCATTATTTCATGAAAGACCTGATGAAGTTGCAGCTCAAGTATTAAAAGGTGTACTCAATCGTGTAGGTGGTACATTTGATGGTAGTATGGTTCAAGATGTTATCGTGGGGAACTCTTTTCCAGAAGGATTACAAGGTCAAAATATCGCACGTTCAATAGCATTACTTGCTGGATTACCAAATGAAGTTCCTGGACAAACGGTTAATCGTTATTGTTCTTCAGGCTTGCAAACTATTGCGATAGCAGCAAATGAAATTATGTCTGAGCAGGCAGATGTGCTTGTAGCAGGTGGCGTTGAATTAATGAGTGCCGTACCAATGGGTGGTAATGAGCCAACGAATAATCCGGAGTTACAAGAAGCGGATACAGGTGTTTCTTATCCAATGGGACTAACGGCAGAAATGGTTGCTGAAGAATACAAAGTTTCAAGAGAAGAACAAGATGCTTATGCAGTTGAAAGTCATAAAAGAGCATCAGAAGCACAAAAATCAGGTAAGTTTGAAGATGAAATTATACCAATTGAAGTGCATAAAGTTAAATACGATGAGAACGGTCCAAATGTGACGAAAGAAATATTTAAACAAGATGAACTCATTCGTCCAGAAACAGATTTAGAAACATTATCTAAATTAAGAACAGTATTTAAAGCTGACGGCACAGTTACAGCAGGCACATCGGCTCCACTTACAGACGGAGCAGGATTTGTTGTATTGATGTCAGGCGATAAAGTAAAAGAATTAGGCGTTAAACCAATTGCTAAATTTGTAGGATTTAAAGCGGTAGGTGTAGATCCTAAATTAATGGGCATAGGACCAGCTTATGCAATACCAGAAGTATTAGAATTAACGAATTTATCAGTAGATGATATCGACTTAGTAGAACTCAATGAAGCATTCGCATCACAAACAGTAGCATCTATTAACGAAGCAGGGTTAGATATTAATAAGACAAACGTTAACGGTGGTGCAATAGCGCTCGGTCACCCACTCGGTGCAACAGGTGCTATGTTAACAGGTAAACTATTGTCAGAAATGAGTAAACGCCCAGACTCCAAATACGGTATGGTAACAATGTGTATCGGCGTCGGAATGGGAGCAGCAGGCATATTTGAATATGTAAGATAATATATGTAAAGCATTCGATCATACGGTCGAATGCTTTTTTTGTTGGTGTGAGGGGGTGAGTGTGTTAGAGATTTGGGGGAGAGGTGGGGTATTCTTGGCTTAATGGTTGAGTAAAGCCAAGAGATGGGTGAAGTCGTGGCTTAAGTACAGAGTAAAGCCAAGAGATGGCCCAAGTCGTGGCTTAAATACAGAGTAAAGCCAAGAGATGGCCCAAGTCGTGGCTTAAGTACAGAATAAAGCCAAGAGATAGTGAAAGTCGTGGCTTAAGTACAGAATAAAGCCAAGAGATGGATGAAGTCGTGGCTTAAGTACAGAATAAAGCCAAGAGATAGCCCAAGTCTTGGCTTAAGTACAGAATAAAGCCAAGAGATAGTGAAAGTCTTGGCTTAAGTACAGAGTAAAGCCAAGAGATGGCCCAAGTCATGGCTTAAGTACAGAGTAAAGCCAAGAGATGGTCCAAGTCGTGGCTTAAGTACAGAGTAAAGCCAAGAGATGGCCCAAGTCGTGGCTTAAATCCTGAATAAAGCCAAGACATCTCTCCAAATCTCATCTCAAATAAAAAAGAGGCTGAGACATAAAGTATGTCTCAGCCAGTTTTAGTATCTTGGAAGTAGATGACTGAATTGAAATAAGCTTGTTTCAAGCTTATTCAACTCTAGTCATCCTTGTCGGGGCGGGACTACGAAATCTTTTTATACAAATTAGATTTCTGTCCCGCTCCCCTCCAATCATTACTTCTTTTCCTATGATTGTTTATTATATTTTTCTTTTTCAGCTTCTCTTAATTCAACGCGGCGTATTTTGCCTGAATTTGTTTTTGGTAATTCGGATACAAATTCGATTGCTCTTGGATATTTATATGGTGCGACGTCACTTTTTACGTAAGTTTGTAATTCTTTGACGAGTGCTTCGTCGCCTACGATATCATTTTGTAAGATGACAAATGCTTTGACGATATTACCTCTGATTTCATCTGGGCTAGCAACGACTGCGCATTCTTGTACTTTCGGATGTTTAGTGAGTGAATCTTCTACTTCGAACGGTCCGATTGTATAACCTGAGCTAATGATTATGTCATCTTCTCTACCTTTAAACCAGAAGTAGCCATCTTCGTCTAATCTTGCGCGGTCTCCAGTTACATAATAGTTTCCACGTTTTGATTTTTCGGTACGTTCTTCGTCTTTAAAATAGCCTTGGAATAATGATGGTGAATCTAATGAAACGGCAATGTCTCCTGTGGCACCGTTAGTTATTGGGTCACCATCTTGGTCTATCACGGTTACATAACTACCTGGTATTGCTTTACCCATAGCACCTGGTCTGCTTTCTGTATCTTTTAAAAATGCGATAAGTAATGTATTCTCAGTTTGGCCATATCCATCTCTTACTTTAATGTTGAAGTTATGATTGAATTGTTCGATGACTTCTTTATTTAATGGTTCGCCAGCTGATACAGCACTGTGTAGATGTTTCAATGTATAGTCTGAAAGATTAGGCAGTTTAGCCATTAATCGGTATTCAGTAGGTGTACAACATAATGCGTTAATTTGATGTTTTTCGAGTAAGTCCAAATATTTAGCTGCATTAAATTTACCATTATAAACAAATGCGATGGCGCCAGATCCTAATATTGAAAGGAATGGACTCCAAATCCATTTTTGCCATCCTGGTGCTGCAGTTGCCCATACAGTATCTTTGTCTGTAATACTTAACCAATGTTTTGGCGCTGTTTGGATGTGCGCAAATCCCCATCCATGTGTATGTATAACAGCTTTTGGTAATCCAGTAGTTCCAGATGTATATGATAAAATTGCGATATCATCACGTTTTGTTTCATCGACTGTAAGTTCTGAGCTTGCAGTTTGTATAGCTTCATCGATAGAAATCCAATCTTGTTGTTTAGAGCCTACAATAAATTTAGTGAGTTGATCATATTCTTGTATATTTTCAAATTCGCCTGTACATTGATCAATGACTACGACTGCATTGACTTCTCCATGCGTAATGCGATGTTGTATGTCTTTAGTTCTTAACATTTCTGAACTTGGAATGATAATAAGGCCAAGTTTAAGTGCAGCAATGTAAACTTCATATGTTTTAATGGAGCGTGGCAGCATAATAAGTACTTTGTCGCCTTTTTGAAGACCTTGTGCTTTAAAGATGTTGCCCACTTTATTTGAATTTTGTATAAGTTTAGCGTACGTAATCGTTTCTACGTTGCCATCGACATCTTCGAATATAATGGCTTCTTTCGTTTCATCTGCTGCATGTCTTTCGATTTCATTAACAATATTGTATGTTTCTGGTGCTATTAAGTCTGATCTATTCATGTTAATCTCCTCGTTTGTTTAATATATTGTTTTATTCTAACAGTGAATAATCATTAATACGAATAAATGAAACTATAGAATATTTTAAATAGTCAAACTATTGACATTTGTTGAAAATAAATATATGTTATTAAAGTATATAAAATTTCATAGCATCTAAACTTTAGCAAGTGGCTAATCGATATTGGTTAATTGAAAAAGTAAAAACGGTGCAATGACTTACGATTAAAAATTTCAAAAAGATTACATATAAATAATAAGGAAGCAATTAAAATAACGGTAAGCGTTAGTTTGATTGAAGCCGACAATTAAAGCAAATCTACACGAGAGGTTTGTTTTAAATTGTCGGCTTTTTTTATTGCTTTTAACAGAAAAGGAGCAACCGACATGACAGCTTTATTAGTATTATTTTTTATTTCAATTGGATTAGCGCTTATAAGTAGCATCATATATTTAGCACCAAAAGTGGCAAAGACATATATTAATGTTCACTTAATAATCGCATTTATACCAGTGCTTATCGCATTAATTGGCTTATGTATAACAAGTGGAAATGTATATATAGGATTTTGGCATTTAGATAAATTGTCATGGTTGCTCGCACTCTTTATTTTGAGTATAGGTCTTATTATTCAAAGATTTTCTGTACGCTATTTAGATGGAGATGCACAGTATCGTAAATATTTTTCATTATTTACATTTCTAACGGTGTTTGCTTCAGTTGCTTGGTTAAGTAATGATTTAAGATTAATGGCGATATTATGGGGGTTAACGTTATTTTGTTTAACGCGTTTAATCGGTTTAAACAAACAATGGCACATTACGAAACGTTTAGCGAAAAGTACTAGCACGATCTTTATTATTAGTTGGATTGCTTTAGTAATCGCGATTTTGCTGACATACAATGTAACGGGTGAATGGCAACAGTCTACTATTTTTAGTAATGGTCATCGTGACCAATTTGATTCATGGCAAGGTGTGGTTATTCAGTTGATGTTAGTCATATCGGTCATCATTCCAGCAGCTCAGTGGCCATTTCACAGATGGTTAATAGAATCTGTAGCGGCTCCAACACCTGTTTCAGCGATTATGCATGCCGGTATAGTCAATGTTGGTGGTGTGATTTTAACGAGATTTGCACCGATTTTTACAAATGAATGGATAATTGGATTGCTCATCATTATCGCAACGATTTCAGTATTGATGGGAGCTGGCATTAGTTTAGTACATGTGGATTACAAAAGGCAGTTAGTAGGTTCAACGATTGGACAGATGGGCTTTATGCTTATCCAATGTGCTTTAGGTGTTTATTCAGCAGCTATCGTTCATCTGATGTTACATGGATTATTTAAAGCGACATTATTTTTACGTTCTGGTTCTGCTGTAAGAACTTTTGATATGCCTTCAAGAATGAATGAAAGTGTGTCATATATATGGGTTCTAGTTGGTCGATTATTATCCATTATGATTGGTATTATCTTTTGGCTAATGGATCCGACAAGTAGTTACCAAATTATTAGTGCGCTTATTTTAGCTTGGTCATTGTCTGTTTCATGGACGCAACTGGTCGCATATGGTGAGGGTAAGTTAGGTAGAATCATTGGATTATTAGCATTATTAATTGTTGGTTTATCTTACTTTGGTGTACATCATTTATTCCATGATTTGTTACATCAGTACGCAACAAATGTGAATCATACGCCTATATTTGCAGTCATTATCATGATTGTATTGCTGTTAATAGGAAGTGCACTGAACTTGTGGGTTGCAAGAAATCATTCATCTAAAATCGTCACGATTATATATTTATGGATTGTACATTTAGGTGAATCGAAAGTGCAAAATATTGAAACACATCCACGCTATTTGAAAAATCATACGTTTAAAGGAGGTTATCAACATGACGCAAACAATTGAACTACAAAATGACATCACATATTCAATTAAAGAGGCAAGTAGTGTCATAACACCACTTTCTCCTATTAATATATTTGCAGCGAGACATCCTTGGGCGGGTTTAGAAGATCGTACTTTTGAAGATGTCGCGAGATGGTTTCAAAAGGTACAGAATGTCGATTTGTATCCGAACAAAAGTTTATTATTTGCTGCAATTGAAAATGGAGAAATTAAACAGGAATATATAGAAGAACGATTATCAGTATGGCTATCGAACGATAATAGGCCATTAAATAAAGAGATGTTAAGAGAATATGCTGAAAGTATATTGTTTAATAGAACTCACAAAGTAAATCTTACTGAACAAGATCTACAACAATTAAGAAAATCATTAGAAAATGTTGCACTGAATAATCAACAAGATGATGACGTTATATTAAGTACACGTATTGAACAATATTCTGGACAGGCTTATTTAGATAAGTTGAATGCACAAATGATTAAGTGGAGTAAATTATATCTTGATGATAATCAATCAGGATGGGCAATCCATAAAGATGGTAAAGGTTTCTATAAAAACTGGAAGAGGTTAGCTCATTTGGATCCAGCTTTATCGAAGGCAGAGAGACGTAAAATAAAAATGCTACCATCAACATCTATTGAAACAATAGAAAGCTGTTTAGACAAACTTGGTATATCAGAAGCACAGGTACAATCATATCTTGAAATACACTTGTTGGCTTTACCAGGATGGGCAGGTATGATGCTTTGGAAAGACGAACGTTTAAACTTGCTGACGGATTATTTAGCTATAAGATTGGCTTTGGAATGGACATTGATGAGTGAACATGCTCTAGAACAACAACATACTGAACAAGACATTTCTCAAGTACGAACTTGGTTTGAAACTGGCATTTTAACGTTGGAAAATTGGTTCGCATTATCTCAAGGTGAACGAGAAGATTATATAGCATTTGCACATCAATTTGATCGCATTACACAACATAAATTATTGCTAGAAGCTTGGGAAGATACGTATGAGGCACAATTACAAAGTGAAATTCAATCTCATATCCATCATGAAGATGATAAATCATTTGTCGAGGCACAGCTCGCTTTTTGTATAGATACGCGTTCGGAACCTTTTAGAAGACAATTAGAAATGGAAGGTCCTTTCGAAACAATTGGTATTGCAGGATTCTTTGGACTACCAATTGAAAAGTGTGAACTCGGACATCAACATACACATAATGCTTTACCAGTAATGAATAAACCGCAACATAAGATTTATGAATACGAAGATGCACATCAATCCAATCATTACGTTGAAAAGAAAAAAAGTGTTTCGTCAATATTTTATACATTTAAAAAAATGAAACAAAATGTATTACCAAGTCTATTACTTCCAGAATTAACAGGCTCATGGCTAAGTGTACAAACGATTGCGAGAAGCTTTATGCCTAAACGTACGGGAGATTTGGTCAATCGATTCAATAAAAATCTTATGAATAAACCGGATACGAAACTTTCTATAGATTATGCGCCCAATCGGTTTGGTGATTTACCTATTGGGTTTACGAAACAAGAACAGCTTACTTACGCACGAGAAGCATTGAAATTAATGGATTTAACGGAAGATTTTGCGCCGTTAGTGGTCATATGCGGACACGGTAGTCATAGTGCAAACAACCCTTATGCAGCTTCATTAGATTGTGGCGCGTGTGGTGGTTCAGCGAGTGGTTTCAATGCGAAAGTATTAGCGACTTTATGTAATTTGCCTGAAGTTAGAGAAGGTCTCAAAAGCAATCACATTATAATTCCTGAAGAAACCGTATTTGTTGCAGCTCAACATAGCACGACAACTGATCAATTAGAATGGCTATATGTGCCACAACTTTCAAATCAAGCTGAGCGTGCTTTAGAAAAATTAAAATCAGCTTTGCCTAAAGCTGGGCATGAAGCGAATCGTTTAAGACTTAAAGATATTCCAGGTATGGAACATTCAAACGAACAATCCACAACTAAAGCAGAACAGTTGGCAAGTGACTGGAGTGAAATCCGACCAGAATGGGGATTAGCTAGAAATGCAACATTTGTTATTGGTAAGAGAACATTAACAGAGCAATCTCAATTAAATGGTCGCGCGTTCTTGCATAATTATGACTGGACGAAAGATCATGACGGTGAAATTTTAAATACGATTTTAAGTGGGCCGGCGACAGTTGCTCAATGGATTAACTTACAATATTATGCTTCAACAGTAGCACCTTACTATTACGGAAGCGGCAATAAAATCACACAAACGGTGACGAGCGGCATAGGTGTTATGCAAGGAAACGGTAGTGATTTACTGACAGGTTTACCTTGGCAATCAGTTATGAAAGCTGATGGGGAATATTATCATGCACCGATTCGATTATTAGTTGTGATACAAGCGCCGAATGATTACATTCGTAAATTACTTAAAGAAAATACTGCGCTTAACACGAAAGTTAAAAATGATTGGTTATTGCTATCAAGTATAGATGAAAATGGTGAATGGCATAAATGGTAAATAAATGAGCAGGACAACAATTTATGTCCAAGACTCGAGAGGATGTATAATATGAATGATGAAAAAAATATACTCATACTATCTGATTTAAATACACATCTAGAAAGCCAACTTGTTGAATCTTTAAATTTCAACCCAAATCATGTCATGTCGATACAAAGCTTTCAGGCAGAAATTGCGCATGCATATGGTGATGTGATGCGATCTATTATTATCGCGATTTACGAATATGATATAGAGCATGTATATATCATTAGAAAGTCAGATGATAAACAAGTAATCGCATTACCTGAAAGTGTCAAAAGTCATACAGAAAAAATTAAAACACTTGATTACTTATTTGAAAATTGTAAGCCTGAGTTTAGTAGTGACAATATTCATGAATGGTTAAATGGTGAAAGTGATATTCATCAAAGTATTAAACAAAGCATTCATCAAGTGTCTAATCATCCACTTATACCATCTGGTATTACAATAAACGGTATGACCATCAATCAAAACAATATTGAAACAATTGCTGAACATTTAACATAAAGCAAAATTAGCATTAAGGAGAGACAAATATGGAAATGACTAAAGGAGCATGTGAATCAAAAATTAGTAAAGCCATTACGCAATGGGAAAAAGAATATCTAGGTAGAGGCTCTCTATCTGTTAAGACAGATATTTTAAGAGATATGATTATTGTTGATTTACAAGGTGTCCTTACACCTGCAGAATATAGCGTATGTGAAACACAAGAAGGTTTATTGAGTATAAAACGTACACGTTCAAAATTAGTAGAATCAGACATGGATCATTTATACCAAATGATATTTGATATTACCCAACAAGACGTCAAAAGTTTCCATACAGATTTAAGTTCAAGAACTGGTGAACGTATGATGATCTTTAAAATGCATCATAATATTGAAGAACTTTTTAATTAATAATTGCCATAAATCGATAATGAAAATCCTTTAAAATTAAAAAATAGAAAGATAATCATAATTTTAATAAAAGTTAATTAAAAATTTACATTAGCTTAACAATTATAGTTTATTATTCACAATGGTTACAATAACTTTAAAGAGGTGTGTTATGGAACTCTCGGCATTACAAATGATTTTTACATTCATCGGTGGTTTAGGTATCTTCCTATACGGGATTAAACAAATGGGCGATGGCTTACAAGCAGCAGCAGGCGACAGATTAAGAGGTATATTAAATAGATTTACAAGTAATCCTATTATGGGTGTACTTGCAGGTATGATCGTGACAATTTTAATACAAAGTAGTTCAGGAACAACGGTTATCACAATCGGACTCGTAAGTGCTGGATTTATGACGATGCGACAAGCAATAGGCGTTGTTATGGGTGCCAATATCGGTACGACGGTCACAGCGTTTATTATTGGGATTAACATTGGTGAATATGCTTTACCAATACTAGCATTAGGTGCATTTTTAATTTTCTTCATTCAAAAAAGAAAAGTTAAAAATATCGGTATGATTTTCTTCGGATTTGGATCACTATTCTACGGTCTAGAATTAATGAGTGGTGCGGTGAAACCACTTGCTAATTTAGAAGGCTTTAAACAAATTATGTTAGATATGTCTTCTACTCCGATATTAGGTGTACTTGCAGGTACATTTGTGACGTTAATCGTTCAAAGTTCAAGTGCAACGATTGGTATTTTACAAGGTTTCTATGCCAATGATTTAGTTTCATTACATGGTGCATTACCTATCTTATTAGGTGACAATATTGGAACGACGATTACAGCTGTATTAGCAAGTTTAGCAGGCTCTATCGCTGCTAAGCGTGTTGCGATGGCGCATGTTATGTTTAATGTTATCGGTGCAGCAGTATTTCTATTAATATTACCATTCTACGAAATGACGATGGAATGGATTCAACACGCTATGAATTTAAATCCAAAAATGGTTATAGCATTTGCACACGGAACATTCAATGTAACAAATACACTTATACAACTACCATTCATCTTCGCATTAGCTTGGATTGTAACGAAAATCATTCCAGGTGAAGATGTAAATGAAAAATATAAACCGAAATATCTTGATAATAATTTAATTAATCGAGCACCTAGTATCGCGCTTCAAGAGGCTCAAGATGAAATTCAAAATATCGGTAAAATGACTGTTTCAATGTTGAATAATGTTGAAAATATTGATGAAAAAGCAATTAAAAAGCATAAAGATAAACACCTTGCAGTAGATAATATGTATGATAATGTACGTCAATATTTAAATAAATTATCTGAGAAGAAACTATCAGCTAAAGATGCTGAAAGGCTATCTGTTTTATATGATGTTAATAGAACAATATTGAAAGTATCTACATTAACAGAATCATACTTAGAAGAATTGCAGAAGAAACAATCAGCTGATATTCAAATTTCATCAAAAGCAGAAGAAAGCATCGAACGGTTATATGAACACGTAAAAATTTCATATGAAAAAACGTTTGAAGTATTTGACGTTTATGACAATCTAAAAAAAGACGAAGTTGTGAAACGAAGCCAAGATTCATATGTACTAGAGCATGACTTACGTAAAAAACATATCAAGAGATTAAGCTCTGGAGAATGTTCACCAGAAGGTAGCCTTGTATATATCGACATGATATCAATCCTCGAAAGAATTGGTTACCACTCACGAAATATATCAGAATCTATGATTAACCTCGGAGAGCATTCATACACACAAACAACTGAAGTGAAAATATAAATAAATGGGACAATTTATGCATGTATACATGTGTTAATTGTCCCATTTTTCTATTTATCATACTGAAAATATTTTTAACTTATGAAAATATATTCAGATGTAAAATATAAGTGTCTTTACAAGTGTTATTCGTTGGTGTTTATTGTTTTTTATTTTAACATAGTTATATAAACAAAAATGTAAGCGATTGCTTAATATTATTAACTGTCGCATAAATACATAAAAGGGGTTGTACATATGAGTTTGAATGTAGGAATTATTGGTTGTGGTGGTATTGCGAATGGTAAGCATTTACCGAGTTTACAAAAAATAAGCGAAGTGAACATTGTTGCTTTTTGTGATATTGATATTGATAAAGCACAAGCAGCAGCTAAGGAATACGGTACGGAGAATGCGAAAGTTTACGAAGATTACCAATCACTTTTAAAGGATGATGCTATTGATGTCATTCATGTATGTACACCGAACAGTTCTCATAAGGAATTAACGGTTGCGTCATTAGATGCAGGTAAACATGTTATGTGTGAAAAACCTATGGCTAAGACGACAGAAGAAGCGCAAGAAATGATTGAAGCGGCTAAACGTAATGGCAAGAAACTTACGATTGGTTATCAAAATAGATTTAGACCTGACAGTCAATATTTACATAAAGCGACAGAGCGTGGTGACTTAGGGGATATTTATTTCGGAAAAGCACACGCTATTCGTCGTAGAGCAGTGCCGACTTGGGGTGTCTTCTTAGATGAAGAACAACAAGGTGGCGGTCCTTTAATTGATATTGGGACACATGCACTCGATTTAACGTTATGGATGATGGATAATTACGAACCAGAATCAGTAATGGGTTCAACTTTTCATAAGTTAGGTAAGAAAGAAAATGCAGCTAATGCATGGGGACCATGGGATCCTGAAAAGTTCAAAGTAGAGGACTCAGCTTTCGGTTTTATTAAGATGAAAAATGGTGCGACAATCATGCTTGAATCAAGTTGGGCGTTAAACTCTTTAGAAGTAGATGAAGCAAAATGTTCATTATCTGGTACTGAAGGTGGTGCCGATATGAAAGATGGCTTAAGAATCCACGGAGAAGACTTTGGTTCTTTATATACAACGCAAGTAGAACTTGAAAATAAAGGCGTTGATTTTTATGAAGGTGAAAAAGTAGATGAAGCTGAAGTAGAGGCACGTAGTTGGATTGACAGCATTCTTAATGATACAGAGCCTGTTGTGAAACCAGAACAAGCAATTGTGATTACACAAATATTAGAAGCACTTTATGAATCAGCTAAGACTGGTAAAGCAGTATATTTTGACTAAGAAGGGGTTTTATTAATGAACATAACAGTATGGAATGAATATAGACACGAAGTAGAAAGTGAAGAAATTAAAGCAGTTTATCCTAATGGTATTCACAATGTTATTGCTGAATTTTTAAGTGAAGAACACGACGTTAAAACAGCAACATTAGATGAAGCAGAACACGGATTAACAGATGAAGTATTAGCTGAGACTGATGTTTTGTTATGGTGGGGTCATAAAGCACATGATGAAGTGAAAGATGAAATCGTCGAAAAAGTAAAAGCACGTGTACTAGATGGTATGGGTCTTATCGTGTTACATTCTGGACATTTCTCTAAAATATTCAAAAGTTTGATGGGTACGACATGTGATTTAAAATGGCGCGAAGCAGATGATAGAGAGCGACTTTGGGTAGTTGATCCAACACATCCAATTACAGATGGATTAGGGCAATATATTGAATTAGAAAAAGAAGAAATGTACGGCGAACACTTTGATATACCGGCACCAGATGAAACAATATTTATTAGTTGGTTTGAAGGTGGAGAAGTGTTTAGAAGTGGTGCAACATTTAAGCGCGGAAACGGAAAGATTTTTTATTTTAGACCGGGACACGAAAGTTACCCTACTTATTATAATGAAGAAATTCAACAAGTTATTAAAAATGCTGTTAAGTGGGCGAAAAATGATCGCACACCAAAACATCAATATGGTAATGCACAACCTTTAGAAGAAATTAGTGAGAAATAAAATAGGAGATTATATTTATGGATAAACTTAAACTAGGTGTTATAGGTGTCGGCGGTATCGCACAAAACAGACATATACCAGCTTTACAAAAATTAAATCACTTAGTTGAAATTGTTGGCGTACAAGATATTAATGAAGAACTCGCTAAAAAAGTGTCATCACAATTTCAAATTCCAAATGTCTTTTCAGAATATGAGGAGATGTTTAAAAGTGTAGATGCGGTCGTCATATGTACACCAAATAAATTTCATGCAGAAATAACAGTTGCAGCGCTAAATGCAGGTGTACATGTATTTTGTGAGAAACCAATGGCTATGAATCGCAAAGAATGTGATGCAATGATTGAAGCGGCAAATCAATCCGGTAAAGTGCTCGCAATAGGCTATCATTACCGCTTTACAGATGCTGCAATAACAGCTCGTCGTGCAATTGATGAAGGTGTTGTAGGCGATGCGCTTGTAACGAGAGTACAAGCATTGCGTCGAAGAAAAGTTCCGGGCTGGGGTGTGTTTACAAATAAACAACTTCAAGGTGGCGGCAGTCTAATTGATTATGGATGCCATTTATTAGACCTTGCTTTATGGTTACAAACGGATGCGAAACCAGTCGAAGTATTAGGTAAGACGTACAATCGTTTGAGTAAGACACCTAATCAAATCAATGATTGGGGAACGTTTGATCATGAAACGTTTGAAGTAGATGACCATGTATCTTCATTTATAACATTTGAAGACGGTTCAACGATGCAGTTCGAATGCTCATGGTCTGCGAATATTAAAGAAGATAAAATTCACTTAAGTATGTCTGGTGTAGATGGGGGTATTAACCTTTATCCATTTGAAATTTATCAACCTCGATTTGGTACATTTTTCAACGAACAAGCATATGCTGAACATAATGAAAATATTGCTGCAGAACGTCAGACTTTAAACTTTGTGAATTGTTGTTTAGGACTAGAGTCGCTGGTCGTGAAACCTGAAGAAGCTAGACGCGTGAGTGCATTAATAGATGCAATTTATAAAAGTAGTGAACAAGGAACGAGTGTTAAAATAAAATAAGGGGTGTTACATATGAAAATTGGTGTATTTACAGTACTTTTTCAAGATAAAACGTTTGAAGAAATGTTAGATCATGTTGCAGAATCTGGATTGAAAATGGTCGAAATCGGTACAGGTGGGAATCCGGGTAACCATTTTTGTAATGTAGATGAATTGTTAGAAGATGAAAGTAAAAGACAAGCATTTATGGACGCTATCAAGAAACGCGGATTAGAAATCAGTGCATTCAGTTGTCATGACAATCCTGTTTCACCAGATAAAGAACGTGCTAAACAAGCACATGAGACATTTATTAAATCGGTGAAATTAGCTTCGATTCTAGGTGTCCCAGTTGTTAATACATTTTCAGGTATACCGGGGTCAGATGAAGACGCTAAACATCCAAACTGGCCAGTAACACCGTGGCCAACAGCTTACTCAGAAATATTAGAGTGGCAATGGGAGAAGAAGTTGATACCTTATTGGAAAGAAGCGGCGCAGTTTGCTAAAGACCACAACGTTAAAATAGGTATTGAACTACACGCTGGATTCTCAGTACATACACCACATACACTTTTAAAACTTAGAGAAGCGACAAACGATGCGATTGGTGCGAACTTAGATCCGAGTCATTTATGGTGGCAAGGCATTGATCCGATAGCAGCCATTAAAATTTTAGGTAAAGCTGGTGCGATTCATCATTTTCATGCAAAAGATACTTATATCGACCAAGAAAATGTCAATATGTACGGATTAACAGATATGCAGCCGTATAGTTCAGTTCAAACAAGAGCTTGGACATTCAGAACAGTCGGTTATGGACATAGCCCACAAGTATGGGGAGATATTATAAGCGCATTGAGAATCAACGGATATGATTATGTCGTGAGTATAGAACATGAAGACCCAATCATGTCAGTAGAAGAAGGATTCCAAAAAGCAGCACATAATTTACAAGCAGTAAATATAAACGAATCATTAGATAATATATGGTGGGCATGAAGAAAACCATGGTTTCAGCTTGAGGGCTGATACCATGGTTTTTATTTTTGAGAGGGGGGTGAATCTAGGGGGATGGGGATAAGTAGATTCACTTTTAAAAATTAGAAATATACAAAAATATACAGTCATTTTATAAATTTGGGCTCAAGTCTTGGCTTAAAGCAGGAGTAAAGCCAAGAAATCCCCCAAGTCTTGGCTTAAAGAGGAAGTAAAGCCAAGAGATTGTCTAAGTCTTGGCTTAAAGCAGGAGTAAAGCCAAGAGATGGCTCAAGTCTTGGCTTAAAGCAGGAGTAAAGCCAAGAGATTCCCCAAGTCTTGGCTTAAAGCAGGAGTAAAGCCAAGAGATTCCCCAAGTCTTGGCTTAAAGCAGGAGTAAAGCCAAGAGATCCCCCAAGTCTTGGCTTAAAGAGGAAGTAAAGCCAAGAGATCCCCCAAGTCTTGGCTTAAAGAGGAAGTAAAGCCAAGAGATTTCCCAAGTCTTGGCTTAAAGAGGAAGTAAAGCCAAGAGATTGCCCAAGTCTTGGCTTAAAGAGGAAGTAAAGCCAAGAGATTGCCCAAGTCTTGGCTTAAAGCAGGAGTAAAGCCAAGAGATCCCTCAAGTCTTGGCTTAAAGCAGGAGTAAAGCCAAGAGATCTCCCAAGTCTTGGCTTAAAGCAGGAGTAAAGCCAAGAAATCCCCCAAGTCTTGGCTTAAAGCAGGAGTAAAGCCAAGAAATCCCCCAAGTCTTGGCTTAAAGAGGAAGTAAAGCCAAGAGATCCCGCAAGTCTTGGCTTAAAGCAGGAGTAAAGCCAAGAGATCCCCCAAGTCTTGGCTTAAAGCAGGAATAAAGCCAAGAAGAGCCCAAATTCCTTACTTTAGAAGGCATTATTCTATAAATAAAAATAACTTTTATGTTTTCCCTTCTTCTTAAAATGACGTTTGCACACTCTTCTGATAGCATGCGCATCCCCACCACACCACAATTCTGCTTCTTTTAAAGTAAATGGCCCATTCTTTAATACGTATAATTCTTTTAAATTTTCTAAGTAGAGTAACTGTCTCTGTATATGTCTTGAGCAATACATACAATGACCGAATCGCATTCGTTTATCTAATTGTATTTGGTTGATTTTACGGCAATGTGGGCATCTTAAGCCTGGTTTGATTTGTTCGAATGGAATTATATGTCTAGGGTAGGTCTTCGAAAAATCTTGCTTAAGTGTTTTGATTTTATTGAGGATGGCTCTATTTTCGTCTACTTTAAAATTATTAAATAACTTAGGAATTTTGTGTAACTCTGTTGGTAACAGTACCTGTTTACGATTAGGTATGTCAGAGTGAAGTGTAAATGTGGGGTTTGTAAATACGAGATAAGATATAATATCTCGTTTAATATTTAGATGTGATTTAATCAATTCAAGTTCATATTCGGCTCTTTTCATTTGTGAAAAGGGGGTTTGGAATATGTTCCCGTAACTATTTTTCATTTGATTATCGATGATATAATAGTCGCCTTTATAATGTTTGACTTCTAAATTAATCATCTTATCATCATCTACAATGAGGAAATCGAGTTGAATTTGGTTCTTTATATTTAATTCAATGTTATGTACATAATTTAACTTAAGTTCTTTATCTAACATTTGTTGTACAATTTGTTCACCTTCTTCTCCTTGGATTTGTCGATAAATTTCTTGGGTGTCTTGATTGGCATCTATTCGACCAAAGATTGCCTTGTTATATCGTGTGAGTTCCATCTATCAACCTCCTATTTTTTTACATTTATTATATATAATATTCCACTAAAATACAAATAAAAACATTTTAGAAACCGATTATCTTGATTTCCAAAATGTTTTTATTATAACTTATTTGAGTTTTTCTGCTAATTCGATATAAATACCTTCTGGACCTTTGATATAACACAATTTGTAGATGTCTTCGAATTGCGTAATTTCTCCGATCACTTGAGAGGATGTTGTGGCCAATTGTTCTACAACTTGTTCAATATTTTGAACTGAAAATGCAAAATGACTAGCACCTACATTTCTTGGGAAATGTATAGATTTGTTGGTCATTGATGATTGGTCACGAAATTGTATGAGTTCTATAGCTGTTTCATCGTGAGGAACTTTCATCATAGCAATGCTTGCTTCTAAAGCATCTACACCATAAATATTACCGATCCATTCACCGTTAATATTTTGTTCTCCAATCAGTTCCAATCCTAACGTACTAAAAAATGCTTTAACAGATTCCAAATCTTCAACGATTATACCTACATGGTCCATTTTATTTAATTTCATGTTTACATCTCCAATTCAGTTAATAGTTATATTATAACTATTATATCTTTTGAGACGGTTATTTCCTAACAGCATGAACAATATAATTCATATCTTTTTTATATCGTTTCATTGTTCTAAACATATTAAAGAACATAGATCGATTTTCTTTTTTTAAGGCATTTTTTATAATTTTAAGCGTACCTAATACACCTTCATCTCGTATCATGCCAGCTGGCGTCATCAGTGTTAACGCCCCAATATACGATTCTATTTGTTTGAAACCAGCATCTTGATAAAGTTTGTACCATTCTGCTGTTGGTAATGGGGTTACTTTAACGTTAATGGCATCACTTAAATGATGGATAATTTCATCTTTAGATTTAACATTAATAATGGCGATATCATGTGTTAATACGATGCCACCTGGTTTCAAGACGCGGTAATATTCTTTTAATGCTTGTTCTTTCGCTTTAATCGGCAACATTGTAAGCATCGCTTCATTTAATACGATATCAAATTGTTCATCTTCAAAAGGTAAGTTCATGGCATTAGCTTTTTGAACATTTATTAAATGAGATAAGTTTGCAGATGATACATTTTTAATACCTTTTTCTAAAGCTTTAGCATTTAAGTCGACACCTTCAATTCTACATCCGTAAGTTTTCGCAATTTGCATAGCTGTTGTACACATATTGCATCCAACTTCTAATACATATTTATCTCTCGTGAAATGCCCTTTTTTAATAAGCCAATCTGTCGCAATTTTTCCACCAGGTCTTAATCGTTTCTTACCTAACTTCGCTAAAAATGTATGTCCAGCTTCTTTTTTCATAATGAATCATTCCTTTAAAAAGTTTTTAAAGTAGATGTTTGTATTTCTTAAATAATACGTGGTTTTCTAAATGAACATGTTCATGTGTGTCGCGTTCTAATTGTTCTAAACGTTGATAGACAAGTCTCCATGTACCACATGCTTCTAAAGGTGGTTGGTAATCGTTTGTGATGGCACGTATTTCTCGTAATAATTGTCCAGCTTCATCATGTTCATCAACTAAAGATGTAATCGTTTCGTTTAATTGATCAACTTGTTTACCTGCTGATACATCTAAAAGTTTAGGGAACGACTGATGATCTTCTTCGTCAATATGTTCTAATAATGCAGACTTCAATTTAGTATATAAGTCCTTTAGTTCTAATAAATATGGATGACTTGGACCGTGAACTTTAGCCAACTTTGTAACATAAGGTGTTAAGTTTTGGAACTCAGTTCTCAATCCTTCATGATATCGAGATTGAATGTACTGAATAAGTGAAGCAGCATCTAAATATTTAATATCAATTCCGCCATTTTGTTGATCGGCAGGTATGCTATTGAGTTGATTTAACAATGTTTCTAAATCGACCTTTTTATTATTAGACACGGCTTCATCAATGGATACATCACCTCCACAACAAAAGTCGATACCGTATTTACGAAAAATATCAGCAGACTTTGGAATATCTGTTACGACATCAGCAACATGACGCTCTTTAGTAATCATGTAATGACCTCCTTTAAAATATTTACCTTCTATATATCTCAATTATATTATATGAGAAACATTCTCAGTATTAGGGAATTCCATGAAAATTACATAAAATTGTAAAAAATATGGTATGAAAAGATGTCGATAAAATTCATTCCGATATATCGCTTGACTATTTTCGATATATCGGATAATATAACGATATATCGAAAAGAAGAAAGGTGATTATATGTTTAGAAGAAATTTTGAGGGAAGATTTAACAATCACAGAGGTCATATGATGAATCGTGATGGCTTTGATTTTGGCAGAGGTTTTGGCGGACATCCGGGAAGAGATCGTTTCTTTAAGAAAGGGAACTTACAATTTATTATTTTAAAAATGTTAAAAGAAGAACCAAAACATGGTTATCAAGTCATTAAAGATTTAGAAGAAAGATTCAAAGGATTCTATGCACCAAGCCCAGGTTCTGTTTATCCAATTTTGCAAATGTTAGAAGATAGAGACTTTGTATCAATTTCTAAAGATGGTAATAAAAAAGTTTATACAATTACAGATGAGGGTGAAACATTTTTAAATGAAAACATCGATCAAGATGAATTTACGAAACGATTAGAAGGATTCCAAAATGTTGATATTAAAGCAATGGAAGATGCACGAAATCAACTTAGAGATTTATTTAAAGAAATTATGTTAGCGGGAAGAGAAGCAGTAGAAGATGATGAGAAAAAAGCGAAATTCGAATCATTTATAAATGAAACAAAAGAAAAAGCAAAAAACTTATATAAAAATTAAAAAGAAGGTAAACATGTTGAATAGCAATAAAAATAATAAAGTCGCAATTATAGGTGGAGGTCCTGGTGGCTTAATGCTCGGTTTGTTATTACAGAAACAAGGGATTCCATTTACGATATTTGAAAAAGGTGAGCGCAATATTAATGGCAATAGAGGGGGTTCGTTAGACATTCACGAAGAATCCGGACAATTGCCGATTAAAGAAGCTGGTCTTATTGAAACATTTAAAAGTATGGCAAGATTTGAAGGCGAAGATACAAAAATTCTAGGACCAGATGGCACATTGTATTTTGAAGATGATGCAGAAGGTGAAGGTGGAAGACCAGAGATTGACCGTGGTGAACTTTGCGATATGCTTCTTAACGAAATCAATCCAGAAAACATCCGTTATCATTATGAATTTAAAGCAATCGAAACGTTAGATAATCATAAAGTTAAAGTCACTTTTAATCATAATGTGAGTGAAATCTTTGATGTTGTAGTCGGTGCAGATGGATCATTTTCTAAAGTGAGACCATTTATAACAGAGCAAGAAATCAGCTATACAGGTATTTCAATGGTCGAACTAAACGTTTCTGATGTGAAACAACAATTTCCAGATTTAGCTGCTTTTAATAAGAATGGTAAAATCATGGCGCTTGGCGGTGATCAAGCTATACTCGGGCAATTGAATGGTGATGGATCGATTAAAGTTTATGTCACTTATCGCATGCCATATAAAGATCTAGATAAGTATAAAGCTTTGTCTCCTGACCAACTAAAATCACGTTTATTACAAGATTTTAAAGATTGGGATAAAGAGCTTTTAAAATACATTTCATACGCTGATGATCAAGCTTTATTTAGAAGAATTTATAAATTGCCAATTGGTTTCAAATGGAATCGTCAATCGAATGTGACATTGTTAGGTGATGCGGCTCACGTTATGAGTCCATTCGCTGGTGAAGGTGTTAATACAGCACTATATGATGCGTATTTATTAGCACGCGCATTTAAAAATCATGACAATTTAGAAGATGTGATAACAGCTTACGAAGATGAAATGTACAAAGCTTCTGAAGAACATGCACAAGAATCTCAAGATAATTTAGATTTAATGTTTTCGGATAATGCTGCTGAAAAAATGGGCAGTATATTTACAAATGTAGAACTAATGTCATAAAAATTCTTACTGTGTAGATGATTAATTTACGTTATACTTCAATTAAGGAAGAACTGAATGGAGTGATAACATGGTCAAACAAAGAGATCAATGGTCATCTAAGATAGGATTTATTATGGCATCAGCAGGTGCTGCAATCGGTATTGGCGCAATATGGAAGTTTCCTTATGTTGCAGGTCAATTCGGTGGTGGCGCCTTCTTATTGTTATTTATTATATTTACATTATTTATTGGCTTACCAATGTTGATTTCGGAATTTATCATTGGACGTGCAACAAACAAAGAAGCTGTTGCAGCCTATGATACGCTAGCACCAAAATCACCATGGAGAATAACGGGCAGACTTGGTGTTATTGGATGTTTCTTATTATTATCCTTTTACAGTGTTGTAGGTGGTTGGATTACAATCTATACAGCATTGGGATTAACAGGCAATCTTATATCTGATGGTACAAACTACGGTAAAGTCTTTGAACAAATTATAGGAGAGCCATTTACTGTATTAATCGGTGTGTTTGTCTTTATTTTAATGAATGTTGTTGTGTTAAACTTCGGTATTAAAAAAGGTATTGAACGTGCCAATAATGTATTAATGCCTTTATTATTTATATTCTTTATTATTCTTGTTGTTAGAGCAGTAACTTTAGAAGGCGCGTCTGAAGGATTATCGTTCTTCTTTAGTTTCAACTTTGAAGATTTCTCAGCTGAAGGTGTATTGTATGCGTTAGGTCAGTCATTCTTCGCGTTAGCTGTTGGATTCTCATGTATGGTTACTTATAGTTCGTATTTAAGTAAAAAGGAAAGCTTACCAACGTCAGCTATGTCAGTATCGATTATGAATATTATCGTGTCTATATTAGCGGGAATGGCGATATTCCCAGTTGTATTTGCTTTTTCATTAGAACCTACTGAAGGTCCTGGATTATTATTTATCGTATTACCTAATGTATTTGGCCAAATGGCATTTGGTTCATTATTCTTAACGTTATTTTTACTGTTATTCTTATTTGCGACATTGACTTCTTCATTTAGTCAATTTGAAATTATCATTTCAGCTTTCGAAAAAGAAGGCAAAAGATCACGTTCGAAAATAGTGTGGATATTAGGATTACTGACATTTATCGCTTGTATTCCATCATCACTGTCATATGGTGTTCTTGCAGATGTTTCGATTTTTGGGAAGTCTATATTTGATGCTACAGATTATTTAGTGAGCAATATATTATTGCCAATTGGCTGTTTGCTAATTGCTATATTTATTTCGTTTAGAATGGATCAAGCTATTGTAAAAAGAGAATTCCAAATGGGGAATCAACTGTCTTTAAAATGGTTTAAATTATGGAAGTTCTTAATGAGATATATCATTCCAATTATTATACTTATCGTATTTATATGTTCGCTTTAATTCTGTCATGAAATTCATGAAATGAGGTATAGCAAATGGAGTTTAAACAGTTAAAATATTTTGTGGAAATTGTTAGAAATGGTGGTATGACCCAAGCGGCAGAACATTTATTTGTCGCGCAATCTACAATTAGTAAAGCTGTGAAAAATCTTGAAAATGAATTTGATGTCACACTATTTGATCGTTCACAAAAACACATTAAACTAACAGATACTGGCGAAGTATTTTACGATAAAGCGGTAGAATTCTTAACATTATTCGATCATTTGACGCTCGAATTGAATGATATCTTTGAAGTGCAACGTGGACACATTAGATTAGGGTTATCACCTATGATTAAAGTGGATCTTATAACAGATAGTCTTGAGAATTTTCATGGTAAATATTCTAACGTCACATACGAAGTTACTGAAGGTGGCGGTAAAGCGGTAGAACATTATATTAATAAAGATGAAGTAGATATTGGTGTGACGACATTACCTGTAGACTCATCTAAATATAACAGTGTGCCACTTTATAAAGAGGAATTGTTTTTAGTAGTGAATAAATCACATCAACTTGCCGAAAGATGTCAAGTATCAATCAGTGAATTAAAAGATGAAGAATTTGTCTTGTTTCACGATGACTATTATTTAAGAGATATGATTATTGAGAACTGTCGAAAAGAAGGTTTCTATCCAAAGACAGTTGCTAAAATATCACAGCTTACCTTTATCAGCAATATGATAGAAAGAGGACTTGGTCTATCTATTGTGCCACAAAGTATTGCTGAACAAATGAGTGATGATGTAACAATGATTGAACTTGAAGGTGAAAAGATATATTGGCATCTCGGATTAATTTGGAAAAAAGGTGCCTATGTTAACAGAGTTACGAAAGAATGGATATTATTTCTAAAAGAATCACTAATCAAGAAACAGGCCGGAACATAATGTTCTAGCCTGTTTCTTGCTTTGAGCAGTAATGATAGGTTTAAACTATTCCAATACGGAATATGTTAAATCGATAATATGTATTTTATTAATACTTTGAACCGTCCTATAATATTGTCTATAAGTCTTATTAAAAGGATGAGCGCATTTGATTAAATTGTTTATAAAGATACTATTTCAAGTATCTCTCATATATATGATTACTCAAATTGGTAAATGGCTTCAAGAAATATTACATATACCAATTGCAGGTAGTATTGTTGGACTAGCATTATTATTTTTATTACTTCTAACAGGTATTTTACCTGAACGATGGATAGAAGTCGGTGCTAATAAATTAATTAATGTTATGATTCTATTCTTTGTGCCTTCAATTGTAGGCATAATGGATATTGCAGATCAGATTGGACCAGGTTATATCATTATGGTCGTGTTACTCATTGTGAGTACAAGTTTGGTAGCACTGTCATCTGGTTATGTTTGTGAGAAGTTTTTAAATATTAATAAAACGGATAAGGAGAATGCATCATGATTATACAATCTTTATTGATGGTACTTTTAACATTAGCTTGTTTTATCATCGCTAAGAAACTACAAATTAAATATAAACATCCTATACTCAATCCAGCACTGATTGCTTCAATTATGATTGTCACAATTTTATTAGTGTTAGGTATGAATTACAAAGACTACATGGTAGGTGGTTCATGGATTCATCAATTTTTAGATTGTTCAGTTGTGAGTTTAGCTTATCCGTTATATAAATATAGAAAGTTGATTGTTGCGAACTTCAAAATTATTATTTCAAGTGTATTAGCTGGTATCATGGTTAACTTTGTCCTCATTTATGGCGTTCTATATATAATGGGATATCCGAGTTCAACGATTGTCACAATTTTACCTAGATCGATGACAGCAGCAGTAGGTATTGAAGTGTCTCACCAAATGGGTGGAACAGATACAATAACGGTAATGTTTATTATAGCAACAGGCTTAATTGGTAGTATTTTAGGTAATTTTTATATTAGTAAAGCGAAGTTTACAAGTGATTTAGCAAAAGGTTTAACGTATGGTAATGCTTCACATGCGTTTGGTACAGCAAAAGCTTTGGAATCTAATATTGAAGCAGGTGCGTTTAGTACAATTGGTATGATTTTAACAGCTGTACTCAGTGCGATTATGTTACCAGTACTTTATTTAATGACCACTTATATTTAATGAGATATAGAAGGAGATATGGCAAAATTCATGTCATATTTCCTTCTTTTTTATATAAATTTATATTCATAAAACATGTATAAAAATACATAATAAAAGTACGTTAGATTTGTTATGTTCGTTAAATTTTAACTTAACACAACCGTTGTAGCAATATTTATAATGATTATAAAATGCGTATTATATATATTTATTCATAAGTAATGATGCTTTTCATTGTATGTAATTTGCATTTTTATTAAAACTTCTATATCGTCTTCATTGTGATTTAAATCATCGTGTTCATTAAAAATGATTATTTAACGATGTACATTAATCGACAACGAGGAGTGTTCAGAAGTGAAGAAACATAAAGTAATGGACTGGTGGACATTTTATGGGACGGTTGCAGTATTACTTATCGCTGTTATACCGATGATGGTATTCCCTAAAGCTAGTCAAGAAGTCATCACAAGTATCAATGATATTATTTCGGATTCATTAGGTGCATGGTATCTATTACTTGGATTGATTGTTTTTGCATTTGTATTATACATAGCGTTTGGGAAATACGGGAATGTCACTTTAGGTAAAGCAAGTGATAAACCTGAATTTAATAATTTTAGTTGGATTTCGATGCTGTTTTGTGCGGGTATCGGTTCAGACATTTTATACTGGGGTGTCATCGAATGGGCATACTATTATCAAGTACCGCCGTATGGTGCAGGTAGTATGACAGATGAAGCACTCGAGTATGCAACAATGTATGGCATGTTTCATTGGGGCCCAATAGCTTGGGCGATTTATGTGTTACCTGCATTGCCAATTGGTTATTTAGTATTTGTTAAGAAGAAACCAATCTATAAAATCAGCCAAGCATGTAGACCAATTTTAAAAGGTCAAACGGATAAATTACTCGGCAAAATTGTAGATATTTTATTTATTTTTGGATTGTTAGGTGGTGCAGCGACATCATTAGCACTAGGTGTGCCAATGATTTCTGCAGGGATAGAGCGACTCACAGGACTAGATGGTGAGAATATGGTTATGAGAAGTATTATCTTGCTCATCATTACGGTCATCTTTGCATTTAGTTCTTATACAGGTCTGAAAAAAGGTATACAAAAATTAAGCGATATTAACGTTTGGCTAACATTCTTAATTTTAGGAATCGTACTGATTGTCGGACCAACGATATTTATTATGGAAACGACTGTATCAGGATTAGGAAATATGTTGAAGAATTTCTTTAGAATGGCTACATGGTTAGAACCATTTGGCGGTATTGGTGATAGAAAAGAAACAAACTTCCCTCAAGATTGGACGATATTCTATTGGTCTTGGTGGTTAGTATATGCACCATTTATTGGCTTATTTATTGCCAGAATTTCCAAAGGTCGTACGTTAAAAGAAGTCGTATTAGGTACAATTATTTATGGGACTTTAGGGTGTGTATTATTCTTTGGTATCTTTGGTAACTATGCAGTGTTCTTACAAATTTCAGGACAATTTGATGTCATTCAATTCTTGAATCAACATAGCGCTGAAGCCACTATAATAGAAGTGATGCATCAATTACCATTTCCAAAAGTAATGATTGTCCTATTCTTAATCTCAGCATTCTTATATTTAGCAACAACATTTGATTCAGGATCATATATATTAGCAGCAGCAACTCAAAAAGAAGTCATAGACGAACCATTAAAAGCAAATCGTTTATTCTGGGCGTTTGCATTATGCTTATTGCCATTTTCATTAATGTTAGTAGGTGGAGAACGCGCGTTAGACGTCTTGAAGACAGCATCCATATTAGCAAGTGTGCCACTAACTGTTATATTTGTGATGATGATGGTTTCATTTATCCGGACACTAGGCGGAGATCGAATTAAATTAGAAGAACGAGCTGAAAAATTAAAAGCAGTTGAACGACGATCATTAAGAATCGTTCAAGTACGAGCAGAAAAAGAAGACGATAACTTATAAAGAAAATTCCAACAAAATCACATGATTTTGTTGGAAATTTTTATATCATTATTTTGTTTATAGCAGTTTTGGTGAGAAGTGTGAATAACGACACGAGTAGTTACAAATTTGAGTAGTTTTGTAACTAAGGAGGCCGTTAGTAACAATTTCAAGGAGTTTTGTAACTAAGGAGGCCGTTAGTAACAATTCTATGGAGTTTTGTAACTAAGGAGACCGTTAGTAACAATTCTAAGAAGTTTTGTAAATAAGGGCGCCGTTAGTAACAAATTCAAGGAGTTTTGTAAATAAGGGTGCCGTTAGTAACAATTTCAAGGAGTTTTGTAACTAAGGGTGCCGTTAGTAACAAATCCAAGAAGTTTTGTAACTAAGGAGGGTGTTAGTAACAAATCCAAGAAGTTTTGTAACTAAGCCCCTCAGTTAAAACAAACTAACACTGAAGTGTTCGCAACGGCTATCATTTTGAGTGAATAATTTCTTCATTAAATTGACTGAAAATTTAAAAAGAACAGTTGACATCATATGTTGTATCGGGTATGCTAATCATCATAATTTATTATTTCTTAGTAAACTTATCTGTTTAAAATAAATTCTGTTAAAAACATTGATTTTAAACTTAAAAAGCTTGTAGAAATAAGCATAAGGAGGACGTTATATATCATGACCGAAGTGTTAACATATGAACGTTTTGACACTGATCCTTTTAAAGATATTGATATTGACGATGAAACTAAAGGTGCATATCAAATAATTAAATGGGCGTATGAACATTATGGAGATTCTATCGTATATTCATGTAGTTTTGGGGCAGAGGGTATGATTTTGATAGATTTAATATCAAAAGTTAAGCCAGATGCCAAAATTGTATTCTTAGATACTGACTTACATTTTCAAGAAACATACGATTTGATTGACCGTGTGAAAGAAAGATATCCAACATTAAATATTGAACTTAAAAAGCCAGATTTAACGCTAGAGCAACAAGCAGATCAATATGAACCGGCACTATGGACAAGTGACCCGAATCAATGTTGTTATATCAGAAAGATTAAACCGTTAGAAGAAGTATTATCGGGCGCTACTGCTTGGGTCTCAGGATTAAGAAGAGAACAATCTCCAAGTAGACAAAATACCGATTTTATTAATAAAGATGAAAGATTTAAATCTATAAAAGTTTGTCCTTTAATTTATTGGACTTGGGACGATGTATGGGCATATATCGAACGCCACGATTTAACCTACAATGAACTTCATGACTTTAATTATCCAAGTATTGGATGTATTCCTTGTACAGCTCAAGTATCTTCGTCAGGTGATTCACGAGAAGGAAGATGGACGAATTTCAACAAAACTGAATGTGGTTTGCATACAGTAAATAATAAACCTAAGTAATCTAATTAAGAGATTTATTAATCTTTTTTTAGCATAAATCAGACTATTCCCATAAGAATAGTATTTAAAACTTAAATAATTGGACAGGATGAGGTGACATCTTTGGAATTATCAGTAACAAATAGCCCTTTTAATCAAGAGCAGTCAGAAAAGTTAAATCAAGTATTTGCAACACTTACAAATGAACAAAAGATTTGGTTGAGTGGTTACTTATCGGCGTCAGTCGTACAAGGTGGTCAAGCAAGTGCGCCTGTTGTTGAGCAATCTACAGCAGTGAGCAGTGAACCTAAGTTTAAGAAGAGAGATATTACAGTATTGTTTGGTTCTGAAACTGGTAATGCTCAAGGTTTAGCTGAAACGTTAGAAAGTAAATTAAAAGAAAAATCATTCAATGTCAATCTTGCATGTATGGAAGATTTTAAGACAAAAGATTTAAAGAAAGTAGAAGACTTATTTATTATCACAGCGACTCATGGAGAAGGAGATCCACCAGATAATGCAATAACGTTCCATGAGTTTTTACATAGTCGTAAGGCACCTAAGTTGAATGATGTAAGATTCTCAGTGCTAGCACTTGGAGATGAATCGTATGAATTCTTCTGTCAGACTGGTAAAGATTTTGATAAGAGATTAGAAGAGTTAGGTGCAGAGAGAATACATCCAAGAGTAGATTGTGATTTAGACTTTGATGAACCTGCTGAAAAATGGATGGAAGACATTTTAAATTCAATTGGCCAAGTATCAGGTCAAACAGCAGAAGAACCCGTTAAATTAGAAGCTGAAGATTTATCAGCTACTCAAACGTATTCACGCTCGAATCCATACGAAGCAGAAATTTTAGAAAATATTAACTTGAACGGTAGAGGTTCAAATAAAGAAGTTAGACATATCGAACTTTCTTTAGAAGGTTTCAATGATTCATTTGAACCAGGTGATTGTATCGGCATATTCCCGAAAAATGATCCTGAAATTGTATCAGAGTTAATTGAAACACTCGTTTGGGATCCTGAAGAAATCGTACCAATTAATGATTCAGGAGATACGTTAACTTTACGTGATGCATTAACTAATCATTTCGAAATTACTAAATTAACTAAACCAATCGTTACAAAAGCTGCGAATATCTTTGGTAATGGCGTGTTATCTGAAAAGGTTAAAAAAGATAGATGGATATACGGTTACGTTGAAGGTCGCGATTTTATAGATTTATTAAACGATTTTCCACCTGAAGATTTACAACCAGATGCTTTACATCAAATATTGAGAAAATTGCCAGCTCGTGAATATTCAATCGCAAGTAGTCATCAAGCAGCACCTGATGAAGTACATCTAACGATTGGAGCAGTTCGTTACCATTCTCATGATAGAGATAGAAAAGGTGTTTGCTCAGTACAATTTGCAGAACGATTACAACCTGGTGATACAGTACCAATTTACTTGAAGAAGAATCCGAACTTTAAGTTCCCTAAAACAAGTGAAACGCCTGTCATTATGATTGGTCCAGGTACAGGTGTTGCACCATTTAGATCATATATTCAAGAAAAAGAAGAATTAGAGCTTACTAATAAAGCTTGGTTATTCTTCGGCGAACAACACTTTACGACAGACTTTTTATACCAAACAGAATGGCAAGGTTGGTTGAAAGATGGCGTGCTTGATAAATTAAGTGTCGCGTTCTCGAGAGATTCAGAAGAAAAAGTATATGTACAACATAGAATTGAAGAAAACAGTAAAGAATTTTATCAATGGATTCAAGAAGGTGCAGCTATCTATGTATGTGGAGATGAAAAACATATGGCTAAAGATGTGCATCAATCCATTTTAAATGTCATTCAAAAAGAAGGACATTATAACGAAGAAGAAGCAGAAGCATTTTTAACTGAATTGAAAAAAGAGAGAAGATATCAAAGAGATATTTATTAAGAGGGGGCAATATTGTGAGCACTCAAACTAATTTATCCGACAAATTAGATGAAATGGAACACATTAAGAATAGAAGTAATTATTTAAGAGGAACAATTAAAGAAGGTTTAGCAGATGAAATAACTGGAGCAATAGCTGAAGACGATACTAAATTACTTAAATTCCATGGTAGTTATATGCAAGATGATAGGGATATTCGTGATGAGCGTCGTAAACAAAAGTTAGAACCAGCATATAGTTTCATGATTAGAGTAAGAGTTCCAGGTGGTACGGCTACTGCTGATCAATGGATTGCGATGGATGATATTTCAACAGAATACGCTAACAACACAATCAAATTGACAACAAGACAAGCATTTCAATTCCACGGCATCTTAAAAAGAAACTTAAAAAGCTCAATGCAAAGTATCCACCATGCTGTTATGGATTCATTAGCAGCATGTGGTGACGTTAACAGAAACGTCATGTGTAATCCAAATCCTTATCAATCAGGCGTGCACAAAGAAGTAGATACACTTGCTACAAAAATAAGTGATCATTTATCACCTCAAACTGGTGCGTATCATGAGATTTGGTTAGACGATGAAAAAATAGTCGATACAAAAGAAGAAGTTGAACCAATGTACGGTAAGACATACTTGCCAAGAAAATTCAAAATCGGTATCGCTGTACCACCATCAAATGATATTGATGTTTATTCACAAGATATCGGATTGATTGCAGTTATTGAAGATGATCAATTAGTCGGATTTAATGTGACAGTCGGTGGCGGTATGGGTATGACACACGGTGATACGAAGACATACCCTCAAGTAGGACGTCTATTAGGCTACTTCCCTAAAGAAGAAGCGGTAGATGTTTGTGAGAAGATTTTAACTATCCAACGTGATTATGGTAATAGAGAAAACAGAAAGAACGCACGATTTAAATATACTGTTGATCGTCTAGGTGTTGATTTTATTCGTGAAGAATTGAATAAACGTTTAGGTTGGGAAATTGAAGAGGCGAAACCATTTGAATTTAAACATAATGGTGACCGATACGGTTGGACTGAAGGAAGCGGAAAATGGCACTTTACATTATTTATCCAAAATGGACGTGTCAAAGATACTTCTGATTACAAATTGAAGACAGCCTTGAGAGAAATAGCTGAAATTCATACAGGTGACTTCCGTTTAACGCCTAACCAGAACTTAATTATTGCCAATGTTGCCAAAAGTAAAAAACAACAAATTCAAAAAATTATTGATCAATATGGCATAACAGATGGTGAACATTATACAGGACTTAGAAGAAATTCAATGGCATGTGTAGCATTTCCAACGTGTGGTTTAGCAATGGCTGAATCAGAACGTTACCTTCCAACATTGATCAATAAAATTGAAGGACTTTTAGATGAAGCAGGTTTAAATGAAGAAGAAATTACGATTCGAATGACAGGTTGTCCAAATGGATGTGCAAGACCAGCATTAGCTGAAATTGCATTTATCGGTAAAGCGCCAGGTAAATATAATATGTACCTTGGCGGCGGATTCACTGGAAATCGTTTAAATAAATTATTTAAAGAAAATATTGGTGAAGATGAGATTTTAGAAAGCTTAAAACCAATTCTGATTCAATACGGTAAAGAAAAAAATGATGGAGAACACTTTGGAGACTTTGTTATCCGTAAAGGCATAATTAAAGAAGTGCAATCAGGGCAAGACTTCCATAGTTAATCAGAAAATGGGGTGTAAGAATGGGGAAAGTATTCTTGGTTGGTGCTGGACCGGGCGATCCAGATTTAATAACAGTTAAAGGTATTAAAGCCATTAAACAGTCTAATGTCATATTATATGACCGACTCGTTAATAAAGCATTATTAGATTATGCAACTGAAGACACGAGAATGATTTATTGTGGTAAAAGTCCGAATAAGCATTCTTTAACTCAAGATGAAATTAATGAATTGCTCGTAAAACTTTCTCTAGAAGGTTACACCATAACAAGACTTAAAGGTGGCGATCCATTTATCTTTGGTCGTGGTGGCGAGGAAGCAGAAACATTAAAGAACTATGATATTCCGTTCGAAGTAGTTCCAGGTATTACTGCTGGTGTTGCGGCACCAGCTTATGCTGGTATTCCAGTGACACATAGAGATTATAGTTCATCTGTTGCCTTTATAACAGGTGTTATGAAAGACAGTGTTGATGAAGATGAATATTGGAAACACTTAGCACTAGGACCAGAAACACTTTGTATTTATATGGGTGTAAAGAAGTTACCTGACATTCAAAAATTATTAGTGAAACACGGTAAAGATATTCAAACACCAGTAGCATTAATTCATTGTGGAACTTCACAGAAACAAGTCACAGTGACAGGGACTTTAGAAGACATTGTAGAGAAATCACATCAAATTACAAACCCTGCAATGATTGTTATTGGAGAAGTCGTCAAACTGAGAGAACGCATGAGCTGGTTTGAAGAAGTGGCATCAGAACAGAACGTTCCACAACTTATTTATTAATACTGGAGGGATACAATGATAGGCGTGTTATATGTCAGTCACGGTAGCAGAATTAAAGAAGCGACAGATGAGGCAATTTCTTTTATTGAATCAGTGAAACAGTCTATTGATATACCGTTACAAGAAATTTGTTTCTTAGAATTAGCACAACCAGATATTCATCAAGGCGTTGAAAAGCTTATAGCGAAAGGTGCAACCGAGATATCCGTTATACCCGTATTGTTACTAAGTGCAGGTCATTATTTTAAAGATATACCGAAAGAGATAAATGAAATTAAGACACAATATCCAGAAGTAACTTTTACTTATGGAGAGCCTTTAGGTGTTCAACCAAGATTAACAGCCATTCTTAAAGAACGTATTGAAGAAACGAAAGTTGCGATTCAAGAAGATGCTAAATTACTTGTTGTTGGAAGAGGCAGTTACAATCCACAAACGAAGATAGATATTACAGCTATAGGTCAATCCTTATACGAAACGACAGCATTTAAAAATGTAGAAGTGTGTTACTTAGCTGCTTGTGAGCCATCTTTTGAAGAAGCTTTGCAAGATGCATTACATGAAGAATATTCACAAGTATTCATTGCACCGTATCTTTGGTTTACAGGTGTCTTAGAGCGTCATATAGAGCAAACAGTAGCGGAACATAATACGAAAAGCGACATCATCGTATGCGAACATTTAGGTCATCATCGATCCATACAAGAAGCATTGAAAGATCGCGTGTTAGAAACACTAACGACTCAAACAGTTTAAATATCAGATTAAAGGATGATTTATTGTGGCATACATTCCAATCAATTTAGATTTACAAGATAAAATCGTCAAAGTTATTGGTGGCGGTAAAATTGCTGAACGCAGAGTGAACACACTGATAAATAGTGGAGCGTTGATTCACGTTATTTCACCAGAACTTACTGACAAATTAAAGCAGTATGAAATTGAAGGGAAATTGAAATGGCACAAAAAGGACTTTGAAATATCTGATATAGAATATGTTGATTTTATTATAAATGCCACGAACTCACCAGAAATAACCGATGTCATTAAAGATAATGCCCCTAAACATTGTCTAATCAACATGGTCGGTGATGCACAAGATGGCAATGTGATATTTCCTGGGACATTAAATAGAGGTAAGTTGCAGATAAGCGTCACATCAAATGGTGCAAGCCCAAAGTTAGTGCGTAATATTTTGAAAGATTTAGAACAACAATATTCAGTGGATTATACAGAATATGTAGATTTTTTATATGAATGTCGCACAATCATTAAATCACTAGAAATAGATCAAACAGAAAAAAACCAATTATTAGAGACCATTTTGTCTCATCAATATTTTGATACGGATGAGCAAAATAAATTCATCAATTGGTTGAAACGACAACTTAAATAGAAAGCCAGAGAGGAGTAGCTTATGCGAAAGTTAACGATATTTGCATTAGTAGGTTTTTTAGCACAACTTATAGACGGTTCTCTTGGGATGGGATTTGGTGCAACCTCTTCATCATTACTATTAACTTTTGGAGTGGCACCAGCAATCGCATCTGCAACCATTCATTTTTCAGAAGTGGCCACAACAGCAGCATCCGGACTTTCACACTTAAAGTTTAAAAATGTTGATAAGTCCATCATTTTAAAGCTTGCTTTACCAGGTGCGATAACTGGATTTATCGGTGCAGGTGTATTGAGTAACTTGCACAGTGATTTTATTAAACCATTCATCGCATTATTCTTATTATCAATGGGAATTTATATTATTTATCAATTTGTATTTAAAAAACAACAAAACCAGCAAGTGAAAGACGGCAGATTTTCAGCTTTATTACTTGTTCCACAAGGTGCAATTGCAGGATTCTTAGATGCAATTGGTGGTGGTGGCTGGGGTCCAGTTAATACACCATTATTACTATCAAGAAATAAAATTGAACCAAGATATGTTATCGGAACAGTTTCAGCGAGTGAGTTCTTTGTAACAATTTCAACTTCATTAGGATTTATTATCTTCTTAGGTTGGAGTCAAATCAACATTTTGCTTGTCGTTGCGTTAGCATTTGGTGGCGTCGTAGCAGCACCGTTCTCAGCATGGTTAGTGAAGACTTTACCAGTGTATGTTCTAGCAGTACTTGTCGGTGGTCTAATCATATTTACAAATAGTAGCGTTTTATTAGGTACTTTAATTAGCAGTGAAGCAACAGTCAATATTATAAAAGGTGTTATTATCCTTGCTTGGTTAGGTCTAGTACTATTCACACTCTACCAACATAATAAATTTCCTTTTAATATTCAAAATCAAAAATCAAAAGAAGTAGATCAAATTAATTAATAGGAGTGAATATTGATGGTATCAGCAACTCAAAAGACTAAAGAAACAATCGAAGCTCATGGTGGAGAATTAATTAATCGCCAAGTAACAGGTCAAGAAAGAGCAGAACTTATTGAAGCGGCACAATCATATCCTAAATTAACATTAAATCCTTGGAGTCTATCAGATTTAGAATTAATTGCAATTGGTGGTTTCAGTCCACTGACAGGATTTTTAGGGGAGAAAGATTATATCAGTGTCGTTGAAAATCTACGTCTAGAAAATGGACTTGTATGGAGTATTCCAATTACATTACCTGTTACTGAAGAAGAAGCAAACAACTATGAAATAGGTTCAGATATCGCTTTATATGGAGAAGACAATCATTTATATGGTGTGTTAAAGCTTGAAGAGAAATATACGTATGATAAAGCTAAAGAAGCTCAAAATGTATACGGCACAACAGATGTAGATCACCCAGGTGTGAAACGTGTATATGAAAAAGGTAATGTTTATTTAGCTGGTCCAATTCAATTAGTTGATCGACCAAAACATGATGAATTTAGTGATTTCCATTTAGATCCAAGTGAAACACGTGAATTATTTAAAGAATTAGGATGGAAAACAGTTGTAGGTTTCCAAACGAGAAACCCAGTTCATCGTGCGCATGAATATATTCAAAAAATAGCACTTGAATCAGTTGATGGATTATTATTAAATCCTTTAGTTGGTGAAACGAAGTCTGATGATATTTCAGCTGAAATAAGAATGGAAAGTTATCAAGTTATCTTGAAACATTATTATCCTGAAGAAAGAACACGTCTTGTTATTTATCCAGCAGCAATGAGATATGCTGGCCCACGTGAAGCCATTTTACATGCATTAGTACGTAAGAATTATGGCTGTACACACTTTATCGTCGGTCGTGACCATGCAGGTGTAGGTGATTACTATGGTACATATGACGCACAAGAATTAATTTCACAATATGAAGATGAAATTGGCATTCAAATCTTTAAATTTGAACATGCATTCTTCTGTACGGTTTGTGACAACATGACAACAGCTAAGACATGTCCTCATGATAAATCAAATCATGTTCATTTAAGTGGAACAAAAGTGAGAGAGAAACTTCGTAACGGTGAACAATTACCAAAAGAATTCTCAAGACCAGAAGTAGCAGAAGTATTAATTAAAGGTTTAAGACAAAATTAATTTCTTTAGGAGTGGAATAATGAGCGCGTCAACAAATATTACATGGCATGATTCTGAAGTAACAAAAGCACAAAGACAAGAACGTAACGGTCATAAAAGTGTTGTAATTTGGTTTACTGGATTATCAGGATCAGGTAAATCAACAATATCTGTAGCATTAGAAAAAGCATTATTTGAACAAAATATCACGTCATATCGTTTAGATGGAGATAACATTCGTCATGGATTAAACCAAAACCTTGGATTCAGTCCAGAAGATCGAAAAGAAAATATCCGTCGTATCGGTGAAGTCGGTAAATTAATGGTAGATGCTGGTGTTGTTACAATGACAGCATTCATCTCACCATATGAAGAAGACCGTAATACAGTTAGAGAAATACTTGAAGACGGTGAATTCATCGAAGTCTTCACTAAATGTAGTTTAGACGAGTGTGAATCAAGAGATCCAAAAGGACTGTATAAGAAAGCAAGAAGCGGTGAAATCAAAGAATTCACTGGCATAAATGCTCCATATGAAGAACCATCAAACCCTGAAATTGTCATCGATACAGAAAACGAAAGTGTAGAAGAATCTGTAGAGAAAATCGTTGCATACTTAAAAGAAAATCAATATTTATAAAGAAGAAGCTCACAACGCTAGCTAGTGTTGTGAGCTTTTTGTATTGTGGTGGAGTGCTTACGAACAAGTTTGTTGAGAAGTGTTCATAAGGGTGTTGTTACGAACAAGTTTAGTGAGAAGTGTTCATAAGAGCGTCAGTATTTACAATTTTTACGAGTTTTGTAAATAAAGCAGTCGTTATTAGCAGTTCTGGTCAAAGGTGCAAATACTGATACCGTTATTAGCAGTTTTGGCCAAAGGTGCAAATACTGATACTGTTATTAGCAGTTCTGGGCAAAGGTGCAAATACTGATACTGTTATTAGCAGTTCTGGCTAAAAGTGCAAATACTGATACCGTTATTAGCAGTTCTGGCCAAAGGTGCAAATACTGATACTGTTATTAGCAGTTCTGTCCAAAGGTGCAAATACTGATACCGTTATTAGCAGTTTTGGCCAAAGGTGTAAATACTGGTGCCAACTAAAAATAACAAAAGCGCGGGGTATGCATTGCTACCTCGCGCTTTTGTTTATTTGTCTTCTTGACTTGGTATTGGGAAATACTTATATATCTCTCCAGTTTTAATAGCGTTACTGATATTTGCTAACCATTCATAATATACTTTTGATTCTTCTAATTGTGTATGAATGGCGATTGCTTCTTCTTTAGTTTCTTCATCGACATCATCTGCGTCTATGATTTTTTGTAGCAAGATTTCTGCGTCTTTAACAGAATCCATATTAATAGAAATTTCTCGATCCCATTTTCTTGAGAAAAAGTTATTAAAGAAGATAAAGAAGTCTTTTTCAGCGATGAAATGTTGTTTTCTACTTCCTCTTGTAAATTGTTGTTTGACGATATCAAATTCTTGTAGTTTCTTAACACCAGCACTCATGCTTGGTTTGCTCATTTGAAGTTGCTCACGCATTTCATCTAGTGTCATACTACCTTCAAATACCATCGTCCCGTATAAATTTCCAACACTTCGATTAATACCATATAAATCCATCGTTTCTCCAATACCGTTAATCACGATGTCTTTAGCTTGGTCTAGTTGTTTTTTGTAGTTATCTGAACGTACCACTACATACACCTCCAATAGTTACCTTAATTGTACCATGAATCCTTTTACATTGTAGTTGCTTTTCCATTACTTGTCTATTTGAAATACCTATTAAAAACAAATCATAAATGAACTTTGGAAATTTGACGCCTTTCATAATTCTATGCTAACATAAAATCTGTAAAGTTCGTTAAATAAAAATTTAACAAAGTTAACGGAGGTATTTTGAATGGGATATATAGAGCATTTATCTAGACGTCAATTTATAAATGGTGAGTGGGTAGAAGCTTCTAATAAAGCGACTCGCGACATTGTGAATCCATATAATCAAGAAGTTGTGATTTCAGTAGCAGAAGGTACAGAAGAAGATGCTGAAAAAGCAATTTTAGCAGCTAGACAGTCATTTGAAGCTGGTGAATGGTCAGGTGAGACGACTGAAAATAGAAGTCGTAAAGTTAGAGAAATTGCAGATTTAATTAAAGAACATAAAGAAGAACTAGCGGAACTTGAAACATTAGATACTGGTAAGACATTAGAAGAATCATATGCAGATATGGATGATATTCATAATGTATTTATGTATTTTGCAGGTTTAGCAGGACATGATGGTGGTGAAATTATTGATTCCCCAATACCTCATTCAGAAAGTAAATTAGTAAAAGAACCTGTAGGCGTTGTAACGCAAATTACGCCGTGGAATTATCCGTTACTTCAAGCTTCATGGAAAATAGCACCTGCTCTTGTAACAGGTTGTTCGTTAGTTATGAAACCAAGTGAAATTACGCCATTAACTACAATTCGTGTATTTGAATTAATGGAACAAGTTGGATTTCCTAACGGTGTCATCAACCTTGTACTAGGTAAAGGTTCTGAAGTTGGTGAAGTATTAGCATCTCATAAAGAAGTCGATCTCGTTTCATTTACAGGTGGTATTCAAACAGGTAAGCATATTATGAAACGTGCAGCAGACAATGTAACGAATATTGCTTTAGAACTAGGTGGCAAGAATCCGAATATTATTTTCGATGATGCAGATTTTGATTTAGCGATTGATCAAGCATTAAATGGTGGCTATTTCCATGCCGGTCAAGTTTGTTCAGCTGGATCTCGAATTATCGTCCATAACGATATTAAAGATAAATTTGAAAAAGCTTTAGTTGAACGTGTTAATAAAATTAAAATCGGTAATGGTTTTGATGAAACAACTGAGATGGGACCATTAATTTCAGGAGAACACCGCGATAAAGTTGAAAAATATATAGAAGTTGCGAAAGAAGAAGGTACGACAATTGCTGCTGGTGGTAAACGACCAGACAGAGCAGACTTACAAGATGGTTTCTTCTTTGAACCAACTGTCATTACAAACTGTGATACATCTATGAGAATTGTACAAGAAGAAGTATTTGGACCTGTCGTAACAATTGAAGGATTCTCTAATGAACAAGAAGCGATTGAATTAGCAAATGATTCTATTTATGGACTCGCGGGCGGCGTATTTACACAAGATATCGCTAAAGCTAATCGTGTGGCTAATAAATTGAAAATGGGTACAGTTTGGATTAATGACTTCCATCCATATTTTGCACAAGCACCATGGGGTGGATATAAACAATCTGGTATTGGTAGAGAGTTAGGTAAAGAAGGATTAGAAGAATATTTAATTTCTAAACATATTTATACAAATATTCAACCTGAGCCAGTGAATTGGTTTAGTAAATAAATACAACAAAGAAGAACGAGTATATAGGAGGATTTTGAGATGAAGCAATCTTATGATTATATAATTATTGGAGGCGGAAGTGCCGGATCTGTATTAGGTAATCGTTTAAGTGAAGATAAAGATAAGACCGTATTAGTATTAGAAGCGGGTAGAAGTGACTATCCATGGGATTTGTTAATTCAAATGCCAGCAGCACTTATGTATCCATCGGGTAATCGTTTCTATGACTGGAAATATGAAACAGATGGCGAACCTCATATGGGCGGTAGAAAAGTAGCACATACAAGAGGTAAAGTACTCGGTGGTTCAAGTTCAATCAATGGTATGATTTATCAACGAGGAAACCCAATGGACTATGAAGGTTGGGGAGAACCTGAAGGCATGGAAACATGGAAGTTTGCGAATTGTTTACCATACTTTAAACGATTAGAAAAAACTTTTGGAGCAGATAAATCAGATCAATATCGTGGTCACAATGGTCCGATTAAATTGAGAAGAGGACCAGCAACAAATCCATTATTCCAAGCTTTCTTTGAAGCGGGTGTTCAAGCTGGATACAATAAGACACCTGATGTAAATGGTTTTAGACAAGAAGGATTTGGACCATTTGATAGCCAAATTCATAATGGTCGACGTGTTTCAGCATCAATTGCTTATTTAAGACCAGCTATGAAACGTAAGAACTTAACTGTTCAAACAAGAGCTTTTGTTACAGAAATCAATTATGAAGGTAGACGAGCAACGGGTGTAACATTCAAGAAAAATGGTAAGACACATACAGTTGCTGCAGGAGAAGTTATTCTATCAGGTGGTGCGTTCAATACGCCACAATTACTTCAACTTTCTGGAATTGGTGACTCTGAACATTTAAATTCATTAGGTATAGAGACACGTGTACACTTGCCAGGTGTAGGTGAAAACTTTGAAGACCACTTAGAAGTATATGTACAACATGCATCTTCTAAACCAGTATCTGAGCAGCCAAGTTTAAATAAATTTAGAATGCCTTTTATCGGATTACAATGGATCTTCGGTAGAAAAGGACCAGCAGCAAGTAACCACTTTGAAGGTGGAGGATTTGTAAGATCTAATGATAAAGTTGATTATCCAAACTTAATGTTCCACTTCTTACCATTAGCAGTACGTTATGATGGTCAAAAAGCAGATACAAAACATGGTTTCCAAGTACATATCGGACCAATGTATTCTAACTCTAGAGGTAGCTTGAAGATTAAATCTAAAGATCCATTTGAAAAACCTAAATTTGTCTTTAATTATTTATCTACAAAAGAAGACGAACAAGAATGGGTAGAAGCAATTAGAGTTGCAAGAAATATCTTGAAACAACCAGCTTTAGCACCATACAACGATGGAGAAATATCTCCAGGACCTTCAGTACAAACAGATGAAGAAATTTTAGAGTGGGTTAAAAAAGATGCAGAAACAGCACTTCACCCATCATGTAGTGCGAAAATGGGACCAGCATCAGATCCAATGGCTGTAGTTGACCCATTAACAATGAAAGTACACGGTATGGAGAACTTGAGAGTAGTTGATGCATCAGCAATGCCACGTACAACAAACGGTAATATACATGCACCAGTATTGATGCTAGCAGAAAAAGCAGCAGACATCATTCGTGGTAAAAAACCATTAGAACCAGAAGAAATAGATTACTATAAACACGGCGTCCACCCTAAAGACGCAGGTGTTGTGAAATAATAGGAAAAATAAGAAGGCTGAGACAGAAATTGTCTCAGCCTTTAGTTGTTATATGGGGATGCGCTAGCTACCATAATTCTGAATAGTGGTAATAAGAACGCGCTAACTACCATAATTCGGAATAGTGGTAATAAGAAAGCTCTAACTGCCATAATTCTGAAAAGTGGTAATAAGAACACGCTAACTACCATAATTCGGAATAGTGGTAATAAGAAAGCTCTAACTACCATAATTCCGAATAATGGTAATAAGAAGTCGCTAACGACCATAATTCCGAAAAGTGGTAATAAGAGATGAGTATCTAAGGGACATTATTCCGAATTGTGTCTCTAACAGCATGTCTAAAGGACATTATTCCGAATTGTGTCTCTAACAGCATGTCTAAAGGACATTATTCCGAATTGTGTCTCTAACAGCGTGTCTAAGGGACATTACTCAGAATTGTGTCCCTAACAGTGTGTCTAAGGGACATTATTCCGAATTGTGTCTCTAACAGCACCGCTTACGGACATTTCCCCGAATTCTGTCCTAATTGTTATTTATTTAAGTGTCTATATAATGTTGCTCTGCTAATGTTTGTCGCTTCTTTAATTTCTTCTAAAGTATATTTCTTAGAATGGTACATCTCGATGGCATTTTTTAAATTAAGATCATTTCGCTTTGGTCTTCCGATAGTCTTACCTTCTGTTTTGGCTTTTGCGATACCAGACTTAGTTCTGAACTTAATCATATCGCTTTGAAACTGATTAAGTAGATTTAAAAATTTATTAAAATTCATTTGTTCGTGCTGACTAATTGTTATTTGAGCATTAATAATATGAATGTCCACATTGATTTCCTGGGCAATTGTAATGAGTTCTTCTAATTGGTATGAGGTATCTGCAAGAATACATAAATCAGTTATGTATAATTTATCCCCGCTTTGTAATTTACTATAAAATAAAGTATTTAATTCTTTTCTGATTTCAGTTTGTGCATGAGATTCTTCAATAATTGTTAACGAAAATTTGCTTAACTTTGAATGTTGTTCAGCGACTGTATCATATAATTCGATTGGTCTAATATAACCATAATTCATAAATTTCACCTCAATAGTTTCATAAATGTATACATATGAAACTCTTTTGTTTATAATAGCACTATTGAAAATATATAAAATAGGAGTATGTATAATGTTTAAATCTTATATAGAAGAATGGCTTTCTAATCCAGGGAAAAATTTACTAGCTGGTATTGTTGTAGCGCTAGTACTTATTCCTGAAGCCATTGCATTTTCTATAATTGCAGGAGTAGATCCAATGGTAGGATTGTACGCTGCTTTTATTATTGCTACGACAACTTCAATAGTAGGTGGTAGACCTGCTATGATATCTGGAGCTGCAGGAGCTGTTGCGCTTATTGTAACACCTTTAGTTAGAGAACACGGTGTCGATTATTTATTTGCAGCAACGATACTCATGGGTATTATACAGTTATTATTAGGAATTCTCAAAATTGGTAGACTCATGAAGTTTATACCAAGGTCAGTCATGATTGGATTTGTAAATGCCTTAGCGATTATGATTTTTATGTCTCAACTTGAGCATATATTTGGTATTTCAATAAGTACATATATTTATATAGCTATTACATTACTTATTGTTTATATTGTACCAAAATATTTCAAAGCCATTCCTGCACCACTTATCGCAATTATTTTATTAACAACGCTATATATGGTAACAGGTTCTAACGTAAGAACAGTTGGCGATTTAGGTACGATAACGAGAGCATTTCCGAATTTCTTAATACCACAAGTTCCTTTTAACTTAGAGACATTAACTATCATTTTGCCGTATTCTTTATCAATGGCAATTGTAGGATTAGTAGAAAGTTTATTAACGGCTAAAATTGTCGATGAAGCAACAGATTCTCATAGTAATAAAAATAAAGAATCTAGAGGTCAAGGTATTGCCAATATTATCACTGGGCTATTTGGAGGAATGGGTGGCTGTGCCATGATTGGTCAATCTGTCATCAATGTAAAATCAGGTGCAACAAGTAGATTATCAACATTTACAGCGGGTGTCTTCTTAATCATTCTCATCCTATTATTAGGAGATATAGTTGTACAAATCCCTATGCCAATTTTAGCGGGTATTATGGTGATGGTATCTATTAGTACATTTGATTGGAAATCATTTAAGTACGTTAAGCAAGCGCCAAGAACAGATGCTGTCGTTATGATTTTGACAGTGATCATCGTGTTATTTACACATAACTTAGCAATAGGCGTTATTGTCGGTGTTATATTTAGTTCTTTATTCTTTGCTACTAAAATATCAAATGTTCATGTTCATCAAACAATAGAAAATCATTTTTATAAATATGCATTCACCGGACAAATATTCTTTGTTTCAATAGATTCAATGATGAATCAGCTAGACTTTTCAATTGAAAATAGTCAGATTGAATTAGACTTTACACACGCACATTTATGGGATGACTCAGCAGTCAATGCAATCGATTCAATGGTGAAAAAATTCGAAGATAAAAACAATACAGTATTTGTTAAACAATTAAATACAGATAGTAGGAAAATTATTTCCGAACTAAGTCAGCTCAATGAAACACATTTAACATAAGATTGGAAATTTTATTTAACCCCAATACAAAAAAGGCTCGGACACTAATAAATTGTCCAAGCCTTTTGTTTTGTTATTAATTTTTATTGACTGATGCGTCATAGATTGAATCTACTGCGTCTTGTAGTCCGCTATTAAATTCTTCTGCTGATTGTCCAGCGAATAGGTCAGTTACTAATGCACGTGAGAAACTTGCGATAAGTCCGTCATTTTCTTTAAGTAATTCATTTGCTTTTTCTCTTGAGTAACCGCCTGATAATGCAACGACACGAACAACGTTAGGGTGTTCGATTAATGATTTATATTGGTTTGCTTTTGTTGGAATTGTTAATTTCAACATAACGTATTGATCGTCGTTTAATTTATCTAATTCTTTCGCGATTTCTTCTTTTAAGATATCTTCAATTTCTTCTTTATCTTTAGCATTAATGTTCACTTCTGGTTCGATAATTGGAACTAATCCTGCTTCGATAATTTGTTTACCAATTTCAAATTGTTGTTCTACAACTTTAGCAATAGCTTCTTGATTTGCTTCAAGAATATTTGAACGCATTTTTGTACCGAATACATTACGTTCTTTTGCACGTTGTAATAACTCATCTAAACCAGGAATGACTTTCATTAACTGAACGCCATTTTCTTCATCTGCTAAACCTTTGTCTACTTTTAAGAAAGGAACGATACCTTTTGAAGCTAAGTAGTCAGAAGTATATTGACCTTCAACTTCACGATCCATCGTTTGTTCAAATAAAATAGCACCTAATATTTTTTCAGAAGTAAAGGCTGGAGATGTTACGATACGAGTTCTCATTTCATGAACAAGTGTAAACATTTCATCTTCATTGCTATATTGATTTTCATCAATACCATAATCTTTAAGAGCTTTTGGAGTACTACCACCACTTTGATCTAGTGCAGCTATAAAACCTTTACCATTTTTTATTTTTTCAAATTGTTCTTGGTTCATTTTTTCCACTCCTTTAGATATTTTCACTTATAGTATGATGATTTTTACCATTTATCGCAAGTTATTCAACTTTTAATGGTTTTTTTAAGAGAGAAAATGCTCAATAAATATGTCGAATTTAAGAAGATTGACGCATGATTATTTCATAAAAAGCTTATACGCATTATGATGTACATTAGGGAGGATTCTCAATGAATAAAAAATCAGCAATATTATTAATAGGTGGCTTAGCTATTGTAGCTTTAGCAGTCGCAGCTTTATTATTATTTTCAACGCAAAAAAGTACATACTACGGGTATATGGAGAATAGTACAACTGCAGAAAAAGTAGTCAGTGAGAAAAATAATGAAGTTACGGAAAATATCAAAATCGAATCAACAAGTGATTTCAAACCTAAAAAAGGTGATTTTGTAAAATTAATTTCAAACGATAACGGCAAAACATTTTATAAAAAAGAAGTCGTCAAACATGATGACATACCACATGGTTTAATGATGAAAATACATGATATGGAAATGTAAGAAATATAAAGTCTGAGGCAAATGCTAATGTCTCGGACTTTTACTATTTTATTTAATAGATACATATAGTAAAATTACATTTAACTTCTATAGAATGTGGGTGGTTAAAGTGATGTTAATCAGAAATAAACAAGAATCAGATGTTGAAGCGATTGCTAAGGTTCATTATGAGTCTTGGTTAACGACATATAGAGGAATTGTTCCAGATAGTTATTTGGATCAATTAACGTTAGCGTCATATATTGAAAGACACCATAAATTTAATGCGCCGTGTATAGTTGCAGAGGTTGATGGAGAAGTGATTGGATTTCTAATGTATGGTAATGACAAAGATGAAGATACAAGTGATACATGTGGTGAAATTATGGTCATTTACTTACTTGAAGCATATCAACACCAAGGAATAGGCACACGTTTGATGCAAGAAGCGGAAAAACAAATGAAGGATAAATATGATGAATTAAGTCTTTGGGTTTTTGAAGATAATCATCCTACGATTAAATTTTATGAAAAACATGGCTTTAAAAAAGATGGTAAATCTGAAATAAGCGATGTTAGTAAAGAATTAAAAGAAGTAAGAATGATGAAAAGAATATGATACATATGGAATTGTGTTTTACGTGAAACGGGCAGATGTTTGGTCATCTGCTCGTTTATTTTTTTAGAAATATTAATTACTTATTCAATTTATTTAGGTTTTCAGAATAGATTTTTAAACAAATCAAAAATTATTCTAAAAAATATGATTAGTATTATTATACTAGGGTAACATATCAAGAAAGGAGGAATTAAATATGAGTAAAATAACAGATTCATTCTTAAATGCTTTAGATAGCATTATAGCATTCATACCAAACTTAATTAGTGCAATTATCTTATTAATTGTCGCTTGGTTAATTGCAGTAATTGTTAAAACAGTTATTGTGAAAGGTTTAAACGCAGTTGGTTTTGAAAAATGGCTAGAGAAAAAGGGGCTAACTGAATCAGGAAGTGGCAAATCAGGGTCTGAAGGCTTAATTCAGACATTTGGTAAATTAGCTTACTTCATTATATTCTTACTATTCTTACCATCAGTGTTTGATGCATTAAATATGACTTCTGTATCAACACCAATTAAGAACATGATGGGTAGTGTATTAGACTTCTTACCTAGAATTATTGTTGCGATTGTTATATTAGTTGTTGGTTTATTTATCGCAAAAGTATTGGGTACATTAGTTAAAAACTTATTAACAAATTTAAATGTTAGTAAATATAATCACTATGTAAACTTTGGTGAGAATAAAGAAAGTATTGATATTCCTTCAGCTGCAGGCTGGGTAATTTCAACAATCATTGGTTTATTCTTTGTTGTTGAATCATTAAATACAGTTAATTTAGAAGTGTTAAATACAATTGGTGAAGCAATTATTGGATACTTACCATTAGTAATTTCAGCAGCAATTATCTTATTAATTGGTTTCATTGGTGGTAACTTACTATCTAAATTAATTAAAAAATCTACAGGTAACGTATTCGTATCTGAAATCGTTAAATATTTAGTAATCATCGTTTCAGTATTTATGACATTAGATCAATTAAACTTTGCTCAAAGCATTGTTAATGTAGCATTCTTACTAATCTTAGGTGCTGTAGCAGTAGCATTTGCTATCTCATTCGGTATCGGTGGTAAGTCATTTGCAGAAAAAACATTATCAAAAATTGAACGTAAAGCTGAATCAAATGACAAATAAAAGATGATTCGAAAAAGCTGAGACATCCGTGTCTCAGCTTTTTTTGTGGATATATATAATGGGTGAGTGAAGGTAAGCGATGAGTCAAGTCATGGCTTAAGTAGTGAATAAAGCCAAGAGATAGTCCAAGTCGTGGCTTAAGTCCTGAATAAAGCCAAGAGATAGTCCAAGTCGTGGCTTAAGTCCTGAATAAAGCCAAGAGATAGTCCAAGTCTTGGCTTAAGTCCTGAATAAAGCCAAGAGATCGTTGAAGTCATAGCTTAAGTCCTGAATAAAGCCAAGAGATCGTCAAAGTCTTGGCTTAAGTAGTGAATAAAGCCAAGAGATGGCTGAAGTCATGGCTTAAGTCCTGAATAAAGCTAAGAGATAGCTCAAGTCATGGCTTAACGCCTGAATAAAGCCAAGAGAAAGCTGAAGTCATGGCTTAAGTGCTGAATAAAGCCAAGAGAAAGCTGAAGTCATGGCTTAAGTGCTGAATAAAGCCAAGAGATAGCTCAAGTCTTGGCTTAAGTGCTGAATAAA